>NZ_LR134289.1:1221818-1527272 GCF_900636535.1 Chryseobacterium gleum | reverse complement strand
CCGTGGGTGGGGCGGTGCACACATCATCAGTTTTTCTACATCTTCTTTAAGAATATAACCCCTGTCGGTTTCTTCCATATTAATTTCATAATCTTGAAACGGATTATCACGTATCAAACCTTTTTTTATAGCCAATTCTACCAGACTTAGTACGGGCATCGTGTAAACCCAAACCGTATTATGTGTAGATTGTAAATCGTACCGAAGATAAAAATCGAATTCCCTAATAAAATCTCCAGTCAATTCCCGAAAAGCCATATCATCACGATGATAGCGTTCTTTAATAAAAGCGGTAAGATGATTATAAACCGTGATGTACTTGTTGTAGGTGCTTTGTGAACGTTCTTCCTTGTCAACCAATTTTTTAAAATCCTCATTTTTATCATTGAAGACTTTTAGAATTGCATCATCCATTACACCAACACCCAAGAATGAAAGCTTTACTTTTTGGGAAGTAGCAAACCCCTCGTGTTTCAGCATATCTTCATAAATTTTGTCAATACGCCCACGTATGTTATCCAACTTTTTATTAATATTTAAAGCTGTTGCGCTTTTGCCCTCAACTCTTCCATATTTTAGATCCCAATTGCTAGGGTCAATTTCTAACTTTGTCCCGAAAGTTTTAGGTGTTCCGTCAATGGTAATACGTGCCATAATCGGAGCATTACCATTTTTTTTCAGTTCGTTCTTTTTCAAGTAGAAAAGCAGTTTGAACGTTGATTTTTTTGTCTGCGTCATAACTCAAATGTTTAATGTTTAAAATTAATTTACATTGAGTTACAAGGAAATATAAAAATAAGTGCAAAACACTGAAATATAACCGTTTAAACTAATAAGGAACCTCTATTAATCGGTAACGAATTAGTAACTTAACTTTGTCATTTCAAGCCCAAAACCTATCAGACACCGAGTTCCAAATAAAGACTACTTCTTTATAAAACATTGTATAGCAACGGATTTAATCGTTTTGCTTAACTTTGCTTTTTACTAATCTTTTTTAAATTAAAATAGTAAATAGTACCCTTAGTTAGATAGGAGCTTCCAATTAAATCCTTGCTTCTTGTTCTACTAGCAGCCCAGATCATACTGTCAGCATATTGTAATTTCTTGTCAGGCGAAAAGCTTGTAGCATCTTTGTAAGCCTGTGCTAATTCGGTATAGTTTTTCTCTTCCTTTGCTTTTTTTATGTATTGGTTTATAAAGGTAAATGCTCGCACGTCATTTTCTTCATAATTATCGTACTGAATCCTGTAATCAGAAAAATCCTGACCACATAATATTTTACAGGTAAAAGTTAATAAAAATAAAATTTTTTTCAAATTATCTACGATGTTTAGAATTCTAATATAAGAAATTAGATATGTAATTGAAATGTTTTAATAAATGCATTAGAATTCATTTACCAGTTTCATCCCAACTTTTTACTGAGTTCAAGGTTAATTAATAGTTTCTTATAATTTGAGTATAAATTTAAACAAGTGTTTGCTTAATTGCAAGAATATCGACTGTAAAAATGTATTTTTTACAATAAAAAAGATAATATCCGCTATCTGACTATTTGCGTCATCTAATATTGACATTTTCTCGTCCTGCATTTAATGCTAAATCGTTAAATCTTCTAATTTTTTCCTTTCAATTTTTGAGATTATTGCCCACGAGAGTTCTCGTTGTTCATGTTCTCTTTTTGAGAGAAATATAATTTACAAGTGAAAATTAAGTGCAGGCTAAAATAATGTTTAAAAGCGTTGTAAATTGTTGATTTTTAGTATTTTGTAAAATGATAAGGGGGGTACGATTTATAAATTGTACCCGGTACAATTTATAAATTGGGTCCATGCTCGCTTTCTCGATGATGCGTGCTTCTCTAAATTCGTTGGCAGAATTCTAAAAAAAAACCGGCCGGGATTATTCACTATTTAATCCTAGATCATGAAACAACTTTTAACAATTATTTTGACAGGAGCTACCTTATTAGCATTAAATTCTTGTCGGGAAAATGAAACATTAACAGAAAACAATGAAGCTGCATTTGAACAAAATTCTTTACTGAAGAAGGGTGACAGTTTGACGGCGCGCGAATTTAAGGAAAAAGACCCGCCAAAAGATCGCGACAATTGGAGAATGAGTCCACAACAATAGTCTTTTATAATAGGAAACTAAAACCACTTCAGGATTTTGTTACATCGTATAGAAACCATCCGCTAATTTGATATACTATGAAAAAGCTAATTAACTATTTTCCGGCAGTTGTTGCTTATTTTTTTATATTTTTATTTTGCTATGCAGGCGTCAGTAAAATGAGGGATTTTGAAAATTTCCAGGTTCAGATTGCCCAATCTCCCTTGCTTAGTGCTTATGCGGGTTTTATTTCGTACGCTACCATTATATCTGAAGTGGTTATCGTTTTGCTACTGGTGATACCGAAATTAAGGACGATTGGTCTTTATGCTTCTTTAGGTATAATGTCTTCATTTACTGTATATATTTACCTTATTCTTCATTATAGTGATTTTGTACCCTGTTCGTGTGGCGGTATATTGGAGAAAATGGGCTGGACAGAACATTTGATCTTCAATATTGTTTGTGTTATGGCTGCGATTCTGGCAATACTGATTATTGCAAAATATAGACAGAATGTTTTGGTTGGACCTAGTTTATCAATACTTTGTATTATTGCGATATTTTCTTCGATTGTAACCTATCTTTTTTATTCATCAGAACATATCATAAAAGAAAAAAACAACTTCATCCGAAGGTTCCCACAACATCCTATCATAGAGGAAAAATCTTATGACCTGAAATATAATTCGTATTATTTTGCTGGCGCAACAAATGGTAGAATTTATTTGGGTAATCCCACTTCGCCTTTTGTCCTTCTGGCTATTGACAGGGATTTAGCAAAAGTTGATACTATACGTTTAGTTCCAGATCAGCTTCACACTTTTCATGCAGTAAGATCTTTAGTGACTGATAAGTATCTGTATATGTACGATGGAATTGTTCCGGCGATTTATCGATCAGAACCAAATGATTTCAGTGGTAAAATTAATCAGATAAGTTTTCAAGATGTTTATTTTGATCAACTTGCCGCCATTGGACCTGATAGTTTTGTGTTAAGAACCCAAAGCAATACTACAGGAGGGCTTATCTTGGGAAGCCTTAATCTTAAATCGAAAGAGAAAGTGAAGCTCTATCCAAATATACTTGAAAAACAGGTGGATGGTATTTTTGATGTGGATGGTAAGCTACATTACGATGAATATGGTGGTAAGATCTGGTATGTTTACAGTTACCGAAATCAGGCATTAGGTACCAGCAGGAATCTTGAAAACATTGATAAGATCAAAACCATAGATACCGTAAGCATTTCTAAAATCAGAGTAGTGCAGTTAAAAGACGGAAGGAAAAAGATGTCAGCACCACCTGTCGTCCTAAACCCTAATTCTTTTGCTCATAGAGGGCTGCTGTTTATTCAATCAGGAACAATGGGGCGCTATGAATCCAGGGACCTATGGAATAAAAATGATATTGTAGATGTCTATGATACCGAATCTTCAAAATATTGGGGCAGCTTTTATGTACAACGCCGCGGAAGTAAAAAGATGTCTCAGCTGCTTGTTACTGACCAGTATCTTTTTGTATTGGCAGGAAAACAGATTACCAGCTATCGTATTGCGCAAACTTTAGCCCGTAATTTTAAACATGGGGAAAGCCGAAAACCCGATCAGAGTAGGCATAACAAACAATAATTGTATTATGAAAACACTTAGAAAATTCATCTTACCGGCAGTAGTTGTAATTTTTGGCGCAGGAAGCGCCTTTGCCACCAATGTGAACAAAAATGCTCACAAAGCTGTAAAAGACGGTTATGTATTCAGACCAGGTGAACTGGAGGAATGCCAGAATACCCACATTTCATGCAGTGATACTGGTAGTGTCATTTGTACGGCAAATGTGGGAATGGGTACAGAGAATTTACGTGATCTTAGCGGTACCAGCTGCCCAAACAATCTGTTTGAGATTCCACAAAATTAATTAACATCAAAATTGAAGGATGCTAATCAGCATCCTTCTTTGATAATCCTTTTTCTATCCAGTCAACACTGTTGTCTCCCTTCAGATAAAAATCAAACCAGTCTTCAATCCTAACGGCTATATCCAGCAAATTTTTTGTGTTGGCAAGCCCGTGTCCTTCATTAGGATAAACGATAGCAAATGCAGTTCTACCACTTCTTTTTAGACTGAGAAAATATTCTATAGTCTGTTGCCAATCAATATTCTGATCATTAGAACCAGTCCATAAAAGGATTGGAGCTCTTACAGAATCGGCATTGTAGACCGGACTATTTTTAATGTACAGCTCTTTGTCTGAAAAAAAGGGTTTGGGCATTTCATATTGACCGTTTTCGAACTGCCAGTAAAACGGGCCATTAAATTGATAATTATATGAAAAGTAAGACCGTACCAAATCGCTGTTTCCGGCTCCGGAAATATATGCGGCAAAGCGGTCGGATTGTGTTGCAATATAGTTGGTCTCGTAGCCTCCATGGGAGAATCCGATCAGGCCGACTTTCCGAAAATCAATTTCACTTATATCTTTTATCGTATCAAGGCTGCTATGAACACAAGCCAAAGCCGCTTCACCGGTCCCTCTATTTCCAAGACTAATGTCCGGCAAATACACAAAATAGCCTTTTTGGATAAGATTTCTGATATTGATGCCATCGGAAGGCCCTTCAAAGCCATCTTTAAGATACTTATTTTCAAAGTACCTTTGTTTTTCATAGATACTAACGAGCATCGGGTACTTTACCCCTTGATGGTAATCCAGCGGATAGATAAGAATACCATATAGCTTTTCTCCGTCAGGACCGTAATATTGTACTGTCTTCGATCTCAGATTCTGTAAAGCTGACAGGTCATGCTTATTTGTTATATAAAGTTCTTGCTCTTTTCTATTGTTGTAAAAGATCGTGGGAACGTCCTTCATTGTATTTTTGGTATAGGTTACTGCTTGTGAGCCACTGGCAAGATTAATAGTGCTAATATTTTCAGCCGTGGGCTTTAAAACAATATGAACGGACTTTCCATTGTATAGTGCGAGCGCAGATCGGTTTTCCTCACGATTATAGAACCGAATAATAACTGGTTTTGAAGCATCGTATGTATTAGTTGAAAATTCCTTAATAAAAGTGGAACGTTCACCGTTCAATATTTGAGTTTCGTAACCATCAATCAGTGGCACCTTCTTCGTGATACCCTTTTTTATATCATATTCATATAATAATCCTTTGGATTCGAACAAAATTTTTTCCCCATTATCTGCAAAATAGCATCGTGGAAAGCCATATTTATGATAGCGCGTATATTCCACCGGCAGTTGCTTTTGTGATAGTTCAGAAAGATTGTATAATTTCCAGTATTGATTTTCTAATGTTATTATAAATTCTCCGGTTTTTGAGGCAATAATAATATTGCTTTTTATTGTAAGAGCAGGCTTTTTCGTTGAAATTCCAACCAATTCAGCTTCATAGGTCAAAACGTTCGTCGAATAGTCCTGACCTTTATAAGGATTGTATTTAAAATAATAGTCGGGATTACCAAAGTAAGCGGCTTTATCTTCATCACCGTAGCCGAGCAGCTCTCCTGTATTTGAATCAGTTCTCCACAGATAACTGCACTCAACAGTATCATCATAGAACTTTGTTTCCAGCTTACTGTCATTAGAATACCATATGTCCGGAGCGTTTTTATCATTTCGTTTCTTGTTCACGGTCAATGTCACGAAATACTGGTGTTGAGTAACGGGGAAAACTTTAGCTGATCTGATATTTAGGTCAACCTCCTGGCTGACACTAAATGGCTTTGGTAATTCCTGACCTGTATTGCTTAGGCTAACAATCTGGTTTTTCTTTTTTGCGCTATTTTCTGTCAGGATGATTGTGTTCTCCAGGTTTGAGTCAAGTACAAACTTTATCTTTTCTTCCCCTTCGTATATCTTAAAGATGTCTTTTCCTGAAATCATATATAAAGATTCTTTGGTTCCTTCTGAAACAACTGCAAACTTCCGCTGTTTTGAGATAAGAATAGACCTTACATTTTTTACCATATTAATGGTTTTTCCTTCCTGATCAGCAATTAGGAGATCATCATCTTGTATCAGCAGGATAACATTAAAAACACTGTCGTAAACTGCATCTTTAACATTGTTCCACGATACTTTAGCAGTAGAGGGAAGTTTTAACAGCTCAGACGATTTTTGTCCTCGCAAGAACAGGTATCCATTGGGCGTAAAGGTTGTATATAGAGGAATAACATCAGATTTTTGATAAAATTCCTTATTAGGTTTTTGACGGTCGACAACTACAAGGGTATCACTATTTGAATCGTATGACTTCTGAAAACAAATCCATCTATCATTATGTGATATCTTCAGGAATTTTACATCATACACAGTATTCCTAAATCTCTTGGGAAGGTCTATTGACATTTGTCCCAGGATTTGTACGCAGATTAGCATCACCATTCCCGAATATATTTTCAGCAAAACTTTCATTAATAGCCAGGATTTTGCGGGTTCAGATTTGGGTTCAGGATGAGTTCAGACTGTGGGATTGGCCACAAGCTTCTGAAATTTTGCCAATTGGGTTTATTGGGAGAAAGATCACCCAATCTGTCGAATCGTTTTAGGTCAAAAAATCTCAGTCCACCATCAGTAAAAAATTCCCTTCTTTTTTCTGCTAATATTTCATTTAACAATTGGTCTTTTGAAATTGTATTGCTTATGTTGGCCAAACCTGCTCTGTTTCGTATTTTGTTAATATAAGTAAGCGCATCGCTCACGTTATTTTGCCGTGCCAAAATTTCAGCCATCATACAATACACCTCTTCAATTCTGAATACGATTGAATATTCGTTTGTATTTGAAGATGAATTTTTATATTTTATGCTACCATAATACGTATTTGACCCTGAGGTTATTGTTTTAATCCATAACGATTTCCGCAGGTCCGTGGATGTGAATGTACTTACAAGGTTGTTAGATAATGCATAGTTCTGCGGCACACTTGAAATTAAGTACAATTTTGCCTCTTCCGTGGCATCACCTGCTTTTAGCGGCTTCAATTGCCACATGATATGCTTACCATCTTTTTTAAAAGTCAGATTGAGATCTGTATTTAATTGATATAAAGGGCTGGCAATAATTTCCTCTGCATACATTCTTGCTTTTTCCCATTGTTCCAATAACATATTAGACTGACAAAGCAGCATGACAGCGATATAACGATTGGGATAAATCCTTTCAGCATTTCGGTAATCATTTTTAAGGTAATCTTTTACGGTTTCAAGATCATTTATTATATTCATCAATACCTGTCCAGAAGCAGATTTTCCAATGCTTTGATTGATCGTATAGTCGCTAGAAGTAACATATGGGATGTCCCCAAAGATCTGGGTAAGCCGAAGATGAATTATTGATCTTATTAGAACCGCCTCTCCGATAATTCTATTTTTATCCTCATCTTTTATAGAGGATGATTTTGATACTCCTTCGATGATACTGTTACAGATGTAGATTTCTTTGTATGCATTTGTCCACAATGTTTTTAGAACCGTATTGGTTGGTAATACCTGAGTATTATATATGTCCAGGTAAGCCGTTTGAGACGCCGCCATATAATTATCGAGATCGTCAGCGTAACTTCCCAAGAGTGCTCCCAAGCCTCTTGTCCCGCCAGACAATACGGAATTATACTGTAATTCCGCGTATAAATTACTTAATACAGCATCGGCATTGCCGACGTTACTATATACATCTGTACTGCTAATTTGGTTTGTCGGCTGGTCGGGCTCTATCAAATTGTCGCAGGAGATAAAGTTAAATGCTGTGATCCCAAAAAGAAAAAGTATGTTATATTTATTTCTCATAATTTTAAAAAGTTATTTGACATCCTAAAGAATAAGTTTTCAAAGGGGGAAGATATCCGGTTGACGTAAACTCGGGATCGAGACCGAAATAGTTCGTCCATGTCGCCAGATTTTGTCCCTGAACATATACTAAAGCCTGCTTTATCCATGAAGACCTAACAGGTATTTTGTAGTTTAACTGGATATTTTTTAGCCTTATAAATGATGCATCGCCGATCGCTGCTGTACTTGCGATGTAGTTCGCTGTAAGCGCATTAATCTGTGCATTGGTTCCGGCTGAGTAAGGCATAATAAAACCGCCTTGATTGTTTTGAGACCATACATTTGTAAACGCAGCTGGCTGATTGTTCATATTGCCGGGGTAGGGCATAGTACTTATGTAGTTGTAGTTGGTCTGTTTTACGAACTGGAATAGGAATGACAGGCTCAAGTTTTTGTAGCTAATTTCATTCTGCCATCCGCCAAAGAATTTCGTTCCGATATTTTCAATGGCTTTATTGTCATCGGGACTGCTTATTTTGCCATCCCCATTGTAGTCTTTAAAGAGATATGATCCAGTGCTGGGGTCAATACCTTCATATTGGTATAGCTTGACGATAGAAGTGGGGTAGCCTATTACATACGTATTAGCGTATGATGAACCCTCCAGTCCTGGAAAAGATAACAGTTTGCTTTTGGGAATCGTGATATTGAAGGAAGAGCTCCAATTCCATTTATTACCTCTGATAGGATGTGCTGACAGCTCTACTTCCCATCCGGTATTCTCAACGGTTGCATCCAGGTTGGATTGCACCGATGAAAAACCTGTTGTAGCGGGTAATGGGATTCCAACCAACTGATTGGATGAACGGTTTTGGTAATATGCGGATTGGAGCATCAGCCTATCTTTCAAGAAGCCGAGCTGAATCGCAACCTCCAGTTTTTTTGTTTTTTCCCAGCTGAAATAAGGATTGTAAAGCCTTGATGGATAAAATCCTACGACATCATTGTAGGAACTTGTTGATAAGGTATATGTATCAAGAAACTGGTAGTCACCGATAGCATCGCTTCCGGTCAGACCGAAGCTTCCTCTTAATTTTCCTGTACTGAGCCATCTGCTGTTTTTTAAAAAGCTCTCTTCTGAGAACAACCATGCTGCGCCAAGTGCTCCAAAGTTTGCAAATCTGTTAGCTGAACCAAAGCGGCTGGAACCGTCCCGCCTTGCGGTTAGATTAAGTATATATCGGTTTGCAAATTGATAATTTACTCTTCCATATAGAGAAACATAGCGATAATCAATATCGATTTCGTCTCTGAATGTCTTTGTTGTTGCCGCTGCAATATTGTACAGTAAAGCGTTGCTTGAAAATCCTGTCCCTGTTATGCCTGATTGCTGATTCCTTGTCGTTTGCAATGAACTTCCTACCAAGACCTGCAGTTCATGTCTGTTGATTTTTTTGTTCCACGATAATTGCGGTTCTACTATGAATGAGAATATTTTATTAAGACCCTTTGAGGAAGTTGAATATTGTGGACTGGAACCTGACGTTGAAGCCGGGTTGTACATTGTGTTTGGTTTGACGGCAAATTCTTCAAAGTCCTGAAAGTTCATACCACCATTTATTTTGAAATTTAAGCCAAGCCCTATTAAATAGTCCACATTAAGGCTTTGATTAAACTGTTTCATCGTATTGTTATACACGCCTTCCAGCGAAGCAATTGGATTGGCGAATGTCCCATCTTCCCAATTTAATGTTCCATCTGGCTTATAAAGAGCAGGTGCATTGGGGCTTAAAAACAGGGATCGGTTGGTGAGATCCGTGTTAATTACATTATTATCAGAAGTGCTGAAATTGTTTGTAAATGAGAGGGTCAACTTTTTATTAGGAGATTTATAATTGTAGCTTGACATCAAAGTATTTACCTTATAGCGAAAATTGCCCGGAAAAACTGTGGTTTGCTCAGTATGCCCTCCGCTAATTAAAAAGCTACTGTTGGCTCCTCCGCCACTTAACGAAATCATAGTTGACTGTAACTCTGCCCAATTGCCTATTAAGACTTTTTGCCAATCTGTATATCGCGATTGATCCCATTTTCCATTGATATCGTAGGCATTGGAAGGATAGGTAGCGATTCCAGAATTCGCATAAGCCTGCCTTCTCATTGAAATATACTGCTCGGTATTCATCATTTCCATATGGTTTGCCACCTTACTTAGTCCATAGTTGGTATTCAGGGAAACTTCTAACCGTCCTTTTGTGCCGCGTTTAGTCGTGACGAGAACAACGCCATTCGCACCACGTGTACCGTAGATGGCTGTCGCATCAGCATCTTTAAGGATTTCAATGCTTTCGATATCGTTGGGGTTAATGGAGTTTAGAGGGCTAATATTGCCGGAAGGAAGGATGGCGGCAGAGTTTTGTGCATTGACACGCCCTCCGTATGGAACACCATCGATGATATATAAAGGTTCGTTTCCAGCACTTCTCAGACTGTTTTTGCCACGAATCTGAATATCAAAGCCAGCACCGGGAACTCCCGTACTTTGCGTGATATTCACTCCGGAAACCCGCCCCTGTATAGAAGAAAGAACATTAGTGACAGGCTGGTTTGCAATTTCTTTTGCTGTAACCTTCGCGATATTTCCCGTACTTTCTTTTTCTTTTACTTTGTAATAACCTGCGTTAAGCACAACTTCTTCAATTTGCCTTTCCCTATTGCTTAAAGCAATATTGGCAGTGGATATTGTTCCGATGTCTAGCCGTTGTTCTGCATAATCTGGATGTTTGAAAATAAGAACGGGATTGTTTCCGGCAACTTGGATCTGATATTTCCCGGAAGAATTAGTAATTGTAACTTCTGTACTGCCTTCCTGAAATACCGAGACATTACTGACTGGCTGCCCATTTTGTGTGACCGTTCCCGAGATGGTTCTTACTTGTCCTATTGCCATTCCCGAGACTAGCAGGGTTAAAGTGGCTGAAAGTTGAATACAGCCTAGCCTGCAAAAGTTTTTTTTCATACTTTTGATATAGTTTAATTTATTAGACTTTGCTCTTTCCAACCAGCGTCAACTTTGCGGAAAGGGCTTTTTTATTATGTTTTAGGGGATTCTTAAGTAGTGTTATTCATTCTTTGCTTATTTGATTAATGGTTATTTTTTCTTTTGGATTCCTCTTTCTAAGATGAGGTATGATGCATCAAGCATTTTGCATAAATGCAGGTATGGAACAAAGATTTTACTTTCAGCGGTGTGAGAATAGGTACCCAACGAAAAATAGACAGCCACCGAAATGTAGTACTCGAAATCTTTGATGGAGTATTCTCCAAAAGCCTTTTGAAATACCAGCATTGGGTTTATAAATTCACCATCTGAAAGTGAACCCTGTGCTAATGGCGAATAATTCTCCGCTGGGTCGTTGACTTTCCATCTTTTTTCTTTCTGCAATAGGAGAAAGCAAGCACGAACTAAAGACCGTAAAGCTTGATGAAAATGAAATATCGCCGAAGAATCTTCCGGTATTACAGACTTCTTTTTGCCCGAATAAATCATAATTTGGTTCAATAGTTCTTTGGCAGTAACAAGGTCGTTGAATTGAAAGAATTTTTCAATAAGTTTTATCCTTGAATTCGTTTTACTGCCAGACCAGAACCGTGACTCAAAATCTATTTTTTTGTTTTTCAATAGCTGTCTTTTAGTAGTTTTTGATTTTAAAGACCGTATTGGAGGAAGCCTTACCAGTGCAGAAAACTCCCTGCCTCTACAGGTCGAAATTTAATATGAATGAAAATTGGTGTGAGCTAAAATGCCCCAATGGATGCGCTGCCATTGTAACCTGCCTAATCTTTATAGTAAAAGCAGCTTAGAAATAGTGGAGTAGGCGGACAGCATTAGAATAAAAACGGCGTGGAACTCTACTTACTGGATAGGGGTACTGGCATACCTTGCAACAGATAAGAGAGCCCACGCCGCGCGGTCGTGAGCAATCTGCTTATCGTCTCGTTGCTAAAAAGTGCCAGTTTTTCTATCCGAGATTCTAAGCGAATGCTTTTAATATTTTTTTAAAGTTTCGCAAAAATACATCAATATTTTGATGTTTCAATATGCGAATATAATAAAAATAATTTACATATGTGTAATTGTTAAGGTTGTTTTTTATTACTCCATTTGTTAGTATGAGAAAGCAAACTAAAATTCCAGAATTAACTGATGCAATTTCAGAAGTAATTAAAGACCTTTATAAACAAAGTGGCAAGGCATTGTTAGATGTTAACAATGAATATTTTACTGAATATGGAAAAAATCTTGCTTTGGAGCGGTATACTTCTACTGACCATAATATTACTTGTAGTAAATTATTTGCAATCTGCGATTATTTTGAGATTTCATTGTCAGAATTTTTCAGTAGAGTTGAAGACAAAAATAAGATGCTAAAATTTAAAAAAGATCGAAAAGGAGTATTAGTCAAGAAAGCCTATAAAGAATCATGAAATAGCTAAGAAATAAAATATTTATTCTAAGAGAAGTGATAGCTACGTAAGGCATTGCATCGATAGGTGTAATATTTTTTATTTTCTTTAGTCAGACTTCAAAAAGCTAGTTAGGGTAATAATTTTGTTTTCCTTGGAATCATAAACTGCTTCGACATAGAAATTGAAAAGTTTATACAATGCAAATCTAACATTGCCTTTCTCTGACGTATTGATGAACTCGCCGAGGGTGAATGCCAAGTTGTATTGTTCTTCCTTTGGGAGCTGAGTAAATTCGTAAAAAGATAATTCCTTTTCCATTTATTTTTCACTGATTTCTTTATAATATCTTTCGGAACATTGTTGTAGAACTTCTTCGGTCTCTTTCAGATTTTTGTGTAGAATAACAATCCAGATGGATAGTAAAATAATACATATTGTAGCCAAGATGCTGTAGATTTTCATTGTTTTCATATTTGTATTTTCATAAAGATAACAAACTTTTTCGAAATAGCATTCATATTGTCGTGGAAATGAAAACACAATAGCCCCTCAGGACGTTTGGGACAACAAATAGTAAATTAGTAGGGCTAATGCAGTTTTAAAAAAATGAAAAATTTTGTATCAATATGTTTTTGTATATTGAAGATAAAAGCTGATAAATGAATATCGATGAATTAAGAGAGCTACTTGACCAATTTCTAAATCGGTGGCCTATTGAAAACATTAAAAGTATGTCTTTACAAGAATATGTTGGATTAAAAAATAAAGACACTTTCTGCCAGTGGGTAGAAACTAAAACACGAATGCTAGGAAGTATAAAGGGGATGACTTCTATAAAATTTGGTATTTATCAAAGACAGGATCAGGCCAAAAGACCTAAAAATTACGAAAATGATGATGAATATTCTTGGTTGGCAGCTTACGGAGAGGAGAGGGGAGCAGCATTTAAAAAAGTACAAGATGAAATCATAAAAATTATTCAGCTGTCTGAACTTGGAAAATTTGAGCAAATTGATGATTTAGTTTTGCCTGATCTGTTTAAGTGGAAGGTTGCGTTTTTATATTCTAATGAGAGGCTTATCCCAATTTTCAAGAATGATGTTTTAATTAAAATAGCTGAACATTTTGGTCTGAAAACAAATCGGCGTACAACAATTTCACAAATACAAAATGTGATGATGCAAAATAAGCCTGTAAATCTGGATGTATATTCTTTTATGAGGCAACTTTATGACCAGTTCGGAAATACTGAAAATGCCGTCGATGTTGCGGTTGCGATACATCATCTAAGAAAAAAATTACGGTCAAGGAAAGCCGCAAGCAAAATAAATACGGAAGAACATATTAGGACTACTGTAGCCCGTTCTTTTATTGCTCAAAAGAAACATGGTAAGATTCAGCAAGCACTGTATAAGTTACTATGTGCTCAATATGGTGAAAAAAACGTGTTTCCTGAAGAAAATTTTGTTGATATAAAACTTATTCAAAAGGACTACATTACTTTTTATGAAGTAAAATCATCATCTTATGCTTCTGAATGTATAAAAGAAGCTCTGGGACAGGTTTTACTATATTCATTTAATGACTGCGATGAAAGGCCAAAAAAACATATTGTGGTTGGACAATATCCGGCAAACGATAGTGATAAAAAGTACATTGAATTTTTAAAACAGAATTTGAAACTGGAATTTGATTATATAAATATCGAAATAGAATAGATATTTCCTGGAGAGAAATTTTCACAACATCACTATAAAGCTAAACTACTAAATAATAACCATGTTCGGACATCTAATAAAATTTTCAGAAGCTTACGAGGAGCCCTTTCCTAGTAAACCTTTGGATTTAATCGCAGAAATTCCAAAAGAAGAACTCATTGCTACGGTTGTAGCTATAAATTCAAAAATAAATCCTGTCTATAGCTCATACATAGATGATTCGCGCGAAACGCAAGTAGCTTGCTTAAGATTTTTATTTTTGGATAATCATAATAACCTAGAGGATTCAAATTGTTTAGATTTTATAAATGAATATTTAAAAACACCGCAAAATTATGTTCTATTTTCGCGGGTAACCTGTCTCTATGCTTTGCAGGAAATTTTAAATTCTAACAATTTTACAGAGAAGACACCTCGGTATACAATTCAGAATAGGGAGCAAATTCTTCGATATCTGCTATGTGTAAACAGCAATGTTTTGGTATTTGACCAAGAATACAGGTCAAGTGGTTATGAAAAACTCGGTGAAAGATTTTTCGAGTTTTTTATGTTTAAAGAATTACCCCAAAATCAATATTATCATAGCCTTAACCCCGTCAATTTCCTTTATAAGTCATTTTCATTACTTACAACAATTGAGAAAGATGAATTTTTTGGTAAACATTTTTCTGATTATCTGAAAAAGACTTTCAAGATTGAATCCTTGATAGAGTTCTTCAAATTTTTAGCTTATACCTACTTTAAAAGCTTCGACAATAAGTTGGATGTTAGTTACATTAATATTTTAGCAGACAATAGGGAATATGTAGATATCCTTGATGCTTTTAGTAAACGAAATGTAACTGGAAAAATTGAGAAAACAGATTTAAAAATTTTCGATTTTATGGAAATCAAGAAGAATCCTTTATTTAGAGCAAGTGATGAATATAATAGAAATTTAATAACTTATTTAATTCTTGACAATAAATTATTGCTTGAAAAAACATACTCTTTATTCATCAATGATTTCTGGTTTGATTATTTAAAACCTTTTAATATTTGTAATAGAAATGATTGGGGAAATTTCATCGGGGATAAATTTTTTGAACCCTTTATTGAAAATATTTTTTCAGAAGCCTTCAGAGATAACCCAAGAGTAGTTTTCAGACATACTAATGACTTAAAATTTAAACTGGATGGAAGAAATGAAATTGAATATGCCGATTACTATATTCGTGAAAAAAACAAGATTATACTGGCAGAAGCAAAAAGTAATTACCTTCCCTTAGTTAATGGGTATAAAACCGTTAAAACGCTTGAGGATTTTGACAAAATTGACTTTGAAAAATTTTACAAAGATTATGGCTTAATACAGCTTGCGAAAAAGACTATTAAAGAATTCCATAACTACAAACATTATATAAAAGATCCTTTATTTGATTTTAGTAGAAAAGTTCATCTATATCCCACTTTGATTGTAAATGATTTTATTTTCAGTTCCGGTTATACTTCAATGGCATTTAAGCGCAAATTTGAGAGTTTGCTTCTCTCCGAAAATATTGAAATAGAAAATGAATTGCATAAAATTCACCCGCTGACCATCATAAATGTTGCTGATCTGCAAAATATAAAAATGTCACTTCAATTAAGAAAGCAAAGTATTTTCAATATATTTAGGCATTATCATTCTTGTTCAGGGTATGAAGCTATTCAAAGAACCGGAGAAACAACTAGAGGCTTGTTAACGGTTGAGCATTCAATAAACAAATTAATAAAATCAAATTTAGTAGCCAACAAGAAGTTTGATTGGATTGAGAATTAAATGTGCACTTATGGGCCAAAGGATTGAGTGGCGTACAATTTTATATTTAGAAGGATTTAATATTTTGCTATTTTTGTAGTATGAGTGATATAGATAAATTAACGGTTATTGATAGAGATTTAGTTGAAAATATTAAATCTATAATCTTATCGTCAAGAAAAAGTTTATCTCAACGTGTCAATCAGGAATTGATTTTTACTTATTGGAGAATCGGTAAAGAGATTGTCGATACAGAACAGAAGAATAATTTAGATAATCAGTCATCAAGGCAGATAATTTTGAATTTATCAAAACTTCTTACAAAGGAAATTGGAAAAGGATTTTCTCGTTCCAACCTTTTTAATATGAGAAAGCTTTATACCGAATATCCGGATGTCCAGTCGCTGACTGGACACTTAACCTGGACACATTTTTGTGAGCTTTTAATTATAGAAGATAAAGCAAAACGTAGTTTCTATGAGAAAGAAACCGTAAATTCAAACTGGTCTATTCGGGAATTGAAAAGACAAATTGATAGTTCCTTATATGAAAGACTTTTGCTTTCACAAGGGTCTAAGAATAAAGAAAAAGTTCTAGAATTAGCTCGAAAAGGACAGGAAATAGCAAATGCGGGTGATATTTTAAAAAATCCTTATGTTTTTGAATTTCTTGGAATTCCTGAGAATAAGCCAATTTTAGAAAAAGATTTGGAAGCAAAACTAATCAGGCATATCGAAGATTTTTTGTTGGAATTAGGGCGTGGATTTATGTTTGTCGGTTCCCAGCAAAGAATAACTATCAATAATAACCATTATTACGTCGATATGGTGTTTTACAACAAGATTCTACGATCGTATATCCTCATCGAGCTTAAAACAACTAAACTTAACATTGCTGACGGAGGTCAATTAAATACATACTTAAACTATTACAAAACAGAAATTAACGATGATAATGATAATCCACCAATAGGAATAATTCTGTGCGCTGAAAAAGACGATATCACAGCAGAGTATATCTTAGGAGGATTTGAAAATAATGTATTTGCTTCAAAATATGTAACAATTTTACCTGATAAGCAAGAGCTTATAGAGGAAGTTGAAAATGCATTGAAAGAATAAGTAGTTTTATAATGCATATTTTCGGCGCGAAAACATGATCCGTAATATTAATCTTAAATTTTCTTAAATATTTTCCGTTATAAAACAAGATATATATATTTGTATTGAATCTCATCTATAATTGAGTTTTCATGGTTATTAGTTTTTAGTCCCCGGATGAGTTGGGGACTTTTTTTATGAAGGTAAAGAGCTTTACTTCTTTGATTTTTAATCATTATTACGTATTTTTATGTTAGTAACTATAATTTAAAAAAACTAATGATAAAGACCATTTTTATTCCAGCATATTTTAAGCCTATTCTGCAAAATGTCAGTGAAAATATTCCCACCGGAGAAACAAAACGAAATTGGTTAGGAGCTGAAAAGCCAATCACAAAAAGAATCGTATCAGAAAAAGTTGTTGGTTGGTCAGATTCGGAAATTGATGGAGAGCGATTGTCTAATGATATAAACAGCGAAGTGGAAAAGTGGTCTTCTAAAAATGTCAGAATTATCTCAATTTCTCCAATTACATCAGGTCGCTACAATTATCAATATAGTTCACAAGGTATTTCGAGTTCACCTCGGCTTTTATCTGATACAGAAAAAGTAAGTGGGGGTGGAAGCTATGGGTTCGGATATGGATATAGTTATACGGAAGGAGTGTTGATTTGTATTGAAATCTTGGAAGACAAAAATTGAATTTTTATAGGCCGGCTTTCTGACCAATTTCGATTAGAAGTATCCACAGAGCCATAATATTATTGTATGTAAATAACTATCTTATTTCAACGTTTTCTATCTGATTC
Source organism: Chryseobacterium gleum (assembly GCF_900636535.1). NCBI lineage: Bacteria > Pseudomonadati > Bacteroidota > Flavobacteriia > Flavobacteriales > Weeksellaceae > Chryseobacterium > Chryseobacterium gleum. The sequence goes on along the minus strand of NZ_LR134289.1, from coordinate 1,509,484 downwards.
GAGAACTCTTGTTCTGATATCTCTTTGATTGAAGTTTTGAGATATTCCATATCTTTATAAAAATCCTCTTCTTTAAAATTCATTGAATCAACTTGAAAATCGAGCATGATTGAATCATCAATAAGGTTAGAAACGTAAACATTCTTATTTTTCTTAAAGATATTTTCAATGATTTCTTTTTCGTTTTGAAATAATGGTCTCTTAATATTAAAATTGATAACTAAATCAGGATAATACTTAGGGATAATGATGTAACTCAGATTGTTTATTTTTTCATATTTTTTTTCTTGGCTTAGTGTTTTTTTTAACTCATCGAAGGGAAAATCTTTACACCATTCGAAGTCTACTTTTTTACCCTCAAGATTACTTTTTTGAATCGCTTTCAAATCATTGAAATCTGAGGATTTCCAGCAAATTGTAATCGGATATATTTTATCAGCATCATGAATGTAGACATGTGCAGGAATATAAATATATCCGTCTGATATACTTTGATTTAAATCTTCCATTCCGATTATAAGCTTGATTGGATTTTTCAGATTTTTATCCAAATTATTTAACTTGTATAATTTCTCTTCAAGCTGGATCGATAACTCAGACTTAAAGGATTCTGAAAAATCAAAATCTCTGGTAAACAGTATCCAATCTTGTTTCATAGTATTTTCTTTTGTTTGAGATTTTAAAATGAAAAAGCAAAAGCTTAAAATAATTGTGTATATTAATTTAAATGATAATCCCTTCATGTTATCTATTTTCAAATTCAGCGTATAGATTCGGGCATAGTTTTTTCCTGCTTTCCAGATTTCCTTCTTGCCAATTGAACTCAAATTGAGGATAATTTCCTTCCTTTGTCCGGAAATTATTTTCGTCTATATAATCGTACAGTTCTTTGCCTGTTGTATTCTTAAACGCTTTAAGAGCTACATACCAGAAAAGTTCAAATTCGAACATACCTTCATCACCATGATCTTTTTGGGAAATCAAAGTGTCCGGATTTTCTTTTGCTTTGTAATAGACGTCTCTACCACGTGAAATTACCCAATTCCTAAAGTACTCAAAACCATCATCGGAACATCCATCGTTCATAATGTAAGCTGCACACCACATTTCCGAGGTATAGGTATCATAAAGAAGTTTATCGGTTCTTAATCTGAAACCTACCATTTGTTTTGGAGTAAGTTTTGATATCTCCGAAACCAGATATTTTTCTTGTTCATTTTGATTCGATGAATTTTTAACGGATGAATCTACAATCTTCCAAAATAAATTTTCATCAAGCATTTCCGCTGTTTTTTCAAGTCTTAAACTATAAGCATTTGGCGTTATTACAGGCTCAGACTTTTCGTTTTTTCCGAATAAATTCTTCAAAAATTTCATATCATTATTATTTGAATTAGTACAAGATATATTTAATACAAATAGTATTAGTAATGTAAATGCAGACTTGATCATGTAATTATTAGTTTAAATTAAATTCATAGTTTTTTTACAATTAAAATGTGTGTTAAGCTGAGATTTATCAATAAAGATTATTTTCTTTTTTCCAAACTGCCAATTCTTTAGGGTGCTCCTTGTCATTGGGATAATTTTCTTTTATGAACTCGAATTGCTTTTTGGTGAGCAATACCATTCTTCCATCATTTTGGGATGATATAGGGTAAAATCTTTCTTCACTATTCTGTATTTCTAATTCTTCGTTCAACATCTCGATAAACATGACGTAAGCAATGTTCCAATCCTGCTTACTAAAATTATTGTCAAAAGCAATATATTCTCTGCTGTTCAATTCTATTGTATGTCTCCAATGCTTTTCATTTTGAAAGCTTTTTTCATTGGAATAATTTAATTTCAAGCCCAGTTTCTCAAAGACAGGTTTTACAGTTTTCAAGTAATTTATCAAGCCTCCAACTTTAAAGAGTTCTTCACTATCAATAAAATAAAAACGGTTATCCAGAAATTCCAGTGTCTCTCCTCGGAGTGCACCTTCAAAAAAATTATTCTCATTATAAGCTCGGGCTAATTCCTCTTTTTCATCATTAAGGTCAGACTTTTCTGTCAGATTAAAGAAATTGAGTTTTTCCAGTTTATTAACGATTTCTGTCCCGTTGGATTTTCTTTTTTTTATATTTATAGTAGGTTTTACGGCGATGGAATTACTGTTTTCTAATTTTGAATTGCATCCAAGTGCAAAAAAGCTGAAAATTAGGTAATGAATTTTTTTCATTTTGTTTATTACTTGAGAATTTATAGGGAAAGAATTAGAACTTTAAATCTTAATTTCAAAATAGATAATACTTATCGACACTAAAAATTGCGGATTTGAATAAAATATGAGGATTCTTTTAATTGTTGCTTTGAAATGATACACACTAGTCCCACCAAAGGAAAAATTCATTAGAATCTGCAAGTGATTTCTCCAATTCCTCTATACTTCCAACACCTTGGTCTACGATGTCGGGACAAAAATCATAGACTTCTTTTGCAAATTTCGGAATGTTTGCGGGTTTATTTTTAAACTTCCCAGAAACAAAATCAGGGCCGACTGCCTCCAGCTCAATCCCGTATTTGGAATCCCAATCTTTTAATTTATTGATTATCATTTGGGTGTCAATATCATAGTTTACGCCATTTGTTGCTTCAAAGAGCAATGGTTCCAACTTATTATTAGATTGGAGAATAGTAATTATATCATCTTCATTACCGTAATTTTCTGCGGATTTGTAAACAATCAATTTCTTATCTTTCAGTTCCCGTGCGAATTTTTTGACAATTAGATCTGCATTTTCAGCTTTTGCCCTAATTATTATTGCCGCCGGTAAATTTTTTGAGTAATTTTTGAGATTTCGAAAATACTCAAAAAGAATCTCCCTGTCTTTATTCCCTTTTGCCACTTCAAAAACACCCATTGACAATCCTTTAATTTTTTCCGCAGTTCCTTGGTCTAAATTGATTTCTTGGGTGAGCTTTATCTCATTAGCATTAAGATTCTTGGTCTTCTCACAAGAAACAAATACTAAAAGACATAATAAGTTAATAATGATACTTTTCATTTGTGTTTTATATTATCTATTGATAATGAATTCATGTTCATCAAATATTGCAAAAAAGCAAAGTTTATAATGAATATTTATCTTTTATAGCAAGAAATTTACGAAAAATTATATTAGTTATAAAAATTTTTTAACACTTCACTTTTTAGTGTTGTTTTTGAGAATTTATTATATCAATGTTTAATAATAAGGAAAAAAAGAACAAACATATTTTAAGATAAGTGATACAAGGTTCAATGTCATAGTAATACCACAATTACTTAAAAGCCTATCAATAGGTTTTCTAATAGCAACTATAATCCTAAATCTATCTTATCTCCAGTACTAAAACAACGCAGATAAAATTGAACTTTAAATGTTACATGAACTCAACCATATCTAGAAATCTTAAAATTATATAAATTCAAAATATTAAAATATAAATTTTCAAGCCTTTTTCATCAATACTTTTGATCGATCAAAAAAATAAATAATTATGAAAAAAGCAATTTTATTAGCTGCCTTCGGAGTAGCTGGGTTAGTAAGTGCCAAAACAGCTGACTTAAAAATTTCAGAGAAACAAGTTGAAAAAATTGAAAAAACTAAAACTTCTTTTCAGCTTTGCGGAGTCAACGTTAATTTTTATGATAGTGAAGGGAACTGGACAGGCTCTCAATGGTTCGTAACTGATGCTCCAACGCTTTCATCTTGTCAAGTATTTCAAACTATTGTCAAATGGAATTTATCGCAGGCAGGCTATACTGTTACGGCTGAATAGTTATGAATTTAAAAAAAATAGCTTTTACGATTTTTTTCGTAATGTTTTTTTTACATGGACTTGCACAGCAAGTCCATGTAAAATATCATCATGTCAGATCACCTATTGCGACTTTGTACGAAGACCTCTATGTGAAAGATAATGATGTTATATCCATTCAGGATTCTATTATTAATTTTAATTCGGGAGGTACTACTTCGGCAGTTAAGCAGACAGGAAAGCCGGTAAGTAAAAACTATTTTATTTCAAAACTTAAAGACAACGGCAAAACAAAAGATTTCTTTTTTACAGGCTTAGACAGAGATACAAAGTATTTTATTCATGATAATGTTGCTAAACCAGTATGGAAGATCGACGAAACAAAAACAAAAAAGATTCTTGGATATGATTGCATAAAGGCAACCGCCAATTTTAGAGGATCGGAGGTCACAGCGTATTTTACCAAAGAATTACCATATTCGGCAGGGCCTTTTAAATTCTTTGGCTTGCCAGGAGTAATATTAGATATCAGAGAGGACAATAAAAATTTCAATATATGGAAGGCTGAAAAAGTGGAATTATCAGTCGATCCAACCATTAATTTTACCCCTAAGCTAAGCAGTTATCCCAAAATGACTATGAAGGAATTTATAGATATGAAAGAAGGATCACAAAATAAAGAAATGTCAGACATTTTAAGTAAGATGCCACAGGGTACAAGACTGGATAACGGAATATCAAAAAAGAGACTTGGTTTGGAAAAATCATTTGAATGGGAGCTACTGTACTCTCATTAGTAGTATAATTGTAAAAAGGCACTGTAAAAGTGCCTTTTATTTTTCTATATTAATGGTTTTTACGATTACTACTATTTTTACGGTTACCTTTGTATAATCCCGTTGGGCTAAAAATTTTTTTTTCTGAAGGTTATATGACTCAAATATAAATAAACCGACATATTGGTTGTAATTACTTTCTATTATTTCTTTTCTACAGAAGCTGTAAATGAATTGATGACAGGTCACACTTACTGTTAGTTTCATGATTCTTAAAATCGTAGTGTCTTTGAAAAAGATAACGAAACGAAGGTTAAGCTTCAACAAAAACCTAGCATTTTTACCTACACCGATATTGAGGCTGATAAGAAATGAATCTTTAATGTCAAGTTTTATTTTATACTCAACACTTTATGTAAATGTATATAGATCTAAAAAACAAAACGACACTTTTAATATGAAATATAACTATCTTGTTTTTTTTGATATTTTTATTATTTGCTCAAAATATACAAGCTCAACAATCGGATGAGCAGGCAAAAATATTGATTAGCGAACAGGCAAAAAGTGAAGTTCTGGGTTCGCTTTTTCAAAAGCTAAATGATTATTATGTTTTTCCTGAGGTCGCCGTCAAAGTTGAAAATACACTCAAGCATGCAAAAAGAAAGGCTACTATTTAAAAATTAACGATGCTAAAACCTTTGCAGAAACTTTAACCAATCAACTTCTTTCGATTACTCACGATAAATATTTGAGAGTATCTTACCATGAAGAGGATTACAATCGGTCACAAACATTGATGGAGGCTGAAAAAGAGAAGGTAGAAAAGGTCCGACGATTTAGAATTCAGAAAAATTTTGGATTTACGAAAATTGATATACTGGAGGGAAATATCGGATATGAAAATAGATGCATTTTTTCCTGTTGATGATGCTGCCCCTATAGCAACTGCCGCAATTAATTATTTAGCAAACACTGATGCATTAATCATCGACCTTAGGGCAAATCACGGCGGCGAACCGGAAATGGTACAGTTCCTGGCAAGTCATTTTTTCGATTCTAATCCTGTACATTTAAACGATTTGTATTGGAGAGAAGGTAATAAAAGTGTACAATATTGGACCTTGCCATATGTGCCGGCAAAACGGTATTTAAACAAACCATTATACATCATCATTGATGATAAAACATTTTCAGCTGGTGAGGAATTTACCTATGATCTGCGGGTATTAAAAAGAGCAACCGTATTCGGCAAAATTTCGGCAGGTGGCGCGAATCCTAGCGATGAGGTTAAAATTAAAGGACCATTTGTTGCTTTTATTCCTAACTGCAGGCCTATTAATCCTGTAACAAAAACAAATTGGGAAGGAACGGGCGTAACACCTGATATCGAAATTTTAGAAAAGGATGTATTACTGCAAACACAAATTTTTGCACTGCAAGAACTTGGTAAAAGCACTACTAACAAAAAAGTAAAAGATTATTTCGAAAAGAATCTGGATAAAATACAAACAGATTCAACAACAGCTATAAGATAACAATCGTATGAATTAGCATTCGACTCCTAGTATTCTTAAATTTCGACTCGCTGTCGGACGGACAAAGTATTGAAAATGTTTTGCTCGAATGGTTCTGCACAGAAATGGTCTGCATTTTTCTTGTAACAAGCATTACGCTAAAGATAGTTAACTAAGCAAAAAATTGACGATGGGTAATTTCGTACCTGTTAGTGCATTTTTTCCATATTCGGCTTTTTTAAATAACTATATTTGAATTTGAAACCTTTAAAAACAAATAGTTATGAGAATAATAATAATTTTGATTTGACTGATCATCTGAAGTATCCTTCAGGCACTTCGCCAATTTCTTTTCCATTATTATCTGCAAGCTAATACAAACTATACACATCTGAAATGATAAGATCGATCAGCTTTTTGAGTCTAATACTGTTACTGAATTCCTGCATTTTATCTAAAGGTATTTTCGTTGAGAATCCACAAAATAATAAAAATGAAAATCCTTATAATTATGATAATAAAATATATTTATCCAATAGAGAATACTTTTATACTTATCACATAGTTAAAGGAAATGACACATTGAAATATAAAATTGACAATGACAGTATTTTTTCATTAATAAAATATAATTCAAAAGATGATAAAGCAATTGATCTATTGAGTATCAAAGCACTGAAAACAAAAGGTCCGATATTCCAAGACCATCCGGATTATAGCCAAACGGAAATTATTTTATCTCATTTAAATTCTGATAAAAAAACAATAACTAGTGAGCTTACCGGTGTTATAGAAAATAGTACAAATGTCTGGTTGCATCCGTTCCGAATGAATGCTTTCCAAATATTACAATTTGCACCATTTCCTTACGTAAAACCTAATGAATCTAAAAAATACAAGTGGAATTTAGAAATTGGTGAACATTGGAAAGAATTAAAAGACATTACCTGGAAAGGTGAATTGAACCTGAAATGTGTTTATGAAAACACGTTAAAAGATAAAAAGATCATATTACCATTAGGTACCATAAATACAATTGAGACAAAATCGAGTTGTTCCTCAAAAATTGGAAAAAGTTTTTTAATATCGTATTTCAATGAACAATTGGGATTTGTTCGTTTACAATATTTACTTCCTAAAGATGAAAAAATTATAATCAGCTTGGAAAAAATTGAAAATAAATAAAGCCTGTAGCTAACAAGGTTATTGTAAAACCGCCGAAACCTGAATAAAGATGCCATTCAAAAAATTAAGTAGATCATCAATTATACTTTTTGTGTTTTTTATTTTTTCAAAGACTGAAGCACAGACAGATAGCAGCGTCAGTACTAGGGAACTCGTGCAATCATCTGAAGATTTCTTTAATAAGAATCTACAGCAAAACAAAAACATAGTTGGTATAAGTGCTGCCATTATCGTCAATGATTCAGTGATCTGGTCCAACGGATTTGGATACGCAGACAAATTGAACAAAGTACCCATGACAACCAATACGGTTGTCAATATGGGCTCAATAACCAAAACATTTACTTCGTTAAGTGTGATGCAACTTCAGCAAAAAGGATTATTAAATATAAACGATCCATTAAACAGCTATCTGAGGGATTTCAGACCTAAAACAAAAAATATTGACATAAAGGATATTACAGTAAAATCCATTCTTACCCACACATCAGGTATTCAACCCGACATCTGGAAGAATTCAGATCTGCGATCCGGAAAGTACACCGACGTATTAGGTTACATCAATGATACCTATATTACCTATCCGCCAGGTATGGTAGGCCTATATTCAAATGCAGGTTATAATATTTTAGGAAGTTTGGTGAAAGCAATAAGCAAACAAGATTATGCGGACTATGTTCATCAAAATATTCTTGCTCCACTTGGCATGAGCCAATCCGGATTTGCAATGGATCGTTTGCAATATCGTTCGAAGATCTATCTGGGTGGAAATGAAGTGGAAGAATATGAATTGCGGGATATTGCGTCCGGCGGAATTTATACCAACATCAATGACTTTTCCAAATATACGATTGGACTGATGAAAGCCTATAATGGAGAAAGCTCTTCGATAATTGATTCCCCAACTATTCGTGAAATGTTTTCACTGCAAAACCAAAATGTACCTATTGAAAGTAATAAAAAAGGCTTAGGCTGGTTTATGTTTAAAAATGATTCCAATTTTGCTGTCTATCACGCAGGAAGTGCCGGATTTGCACACGCAAAACTCTTATTAATTCCCAAGAGCAAATTTGCGGTAATTGTAATGACAAACTCAGCAGAAGGTGGTTCAATTGCAGAAGAATTTTGTTTCAATTTCCTGAACAAGTACCAATTGAGTATTAGCGACCTGTTTCCTGCTCCAATAACCGGAAAAATTCATAGTTCTTCAACTCCGGTCAGATTATCCCGGCACAGCCTGAAAAGATATTTAGGTAATTATGCTCAAGAAGAAGGTTATATAAAGGTCATTTTGGAAAAAGACCGCCTCAAACTTATTGATGGGGAAAAACAATATTTTCTCACTCCTTTATTCAGGGATGAATTTCTGCCTGTTGAAATATTTCCAAATGATAGCCTAGTGGAAAGAGGAAACAAAAGATTTGTTTTTAAGAAAGTTAATAACGAAAATTTTTTATTTCAAAGAATTGGCAATCGTGAGTACGAATCCGGACTAAAACTCAAAAACATTGATCGCTCTGTGTGGGAGAAAGTAATAGGAAGATACAGGCATTTCGGATATCAAATGCTGATTGGGGATACAAAATTCAAAGAAGTTGAAATTTATATATCGGAAGGCAACGTTTTGATGATGAAGCTTACAACATTTGGTAGTGTAAGGCATATACCTTTACGTGTAATAACACCCAACTATGCTGTTACGTGTGGCATAAATGCGGGTTTCGGAGGATTTACTGTTATCTTCTCTGAAAAAGATGATCAAAAAGTGGTTGACTTTGCGGGTTTGACATTTAGAAAGGACAGATGAAATATCAACATCTAACATTGCATCGGTATACATAGATTAATAATTAATCTGATAAAATTGTGTCCTCGCTGGGGACACAATTCGAAATACAAGATATAAGAAACACTATTTCAACACAACTGAGCTGGACACATTACCACACAATCTTCTCACGTTGCAAAACTGATGAGGAACATGAGTTTTAATTAAAGATGAGCATCAAGGAAAATTATACTATGCGCGAACTTGAAAGGCAGATCTCAGCTGGTTTTTTCGAGCGCACAATGATTGAAAATACAACATTATCTCCAACGCTGAAAGCTCTTGTTATTGCAACAAAAACTTAGCCCTGGACCATTTTCTAAAAATGAAAATATCGGGATTCCGAAAACAATAGATCCGTAAATCAATCAGAAAAGATATACCCCTGTGAGTGAAAATAGCCGCTGGTCAGAGCAGCTATTCATAATTAATCACTAAAGTGACAGTGCTACTAATCAATCACACTCTTTCTTACTTTTCGGTGCTCTTTAACATTGTTAATATTACCAGGCAAAGCATCCTAAAAACAATTATCATTTATATCACAAATATATTTCAGGATTTACCGGCAGCATTTTGCTAGGAAAAAGTTACTTGCGCTTTCCATCTAATTAAAATATATTACCACTGATTTGTTTGAACTGTTGCCAGATAGATTTTAACTTCAATCCTTAAGAGAGTCATTGAATTATGATTTGTATCATAAAACCTTTGTTGAGTAGTCTACTAATTTTACATATAGTACCCATTTTACAAATTACAGAATTCTAAAACACCAAATAATCATATTGATATGGAAAGTAAAATAACAAGGAGAGATGCTATCGGAAAGATAGCTGCAACCGTTGCCATAGCAGCGGTTGCTCCGGGCGCTTTAGCGCAGTCACAGAACAGCAATACAGGTAAAGCGAATGCAAAGGAGCTTACTGACCCGCGAAACAAATATCCCAAACCACCTTTTAATAAGCAGTCGCAACCTTTTCCTGGTTTGGCAGGCAAAATGACACCGGTGCCGGACCATGGAGAGAAGAGCTATGTAGGTTCAGGAAGACTACAAGGAAGAAAAGCATTGATTACTGGCGGTGATTCCGGTATTGGTCGGGCTGCTGCCATTGCTTATGCAAGAGAAGGAGCAGATGTAGCCATTAATTACCTACCTGCTGAAGAGGAAGATGCTAAGCAGGTGATCGAACTTATCAAAAAGGAAGGCCGTAAAGGTATAGCCATTCCAGGAGATATTCGTAGCGAAGCCTTCTGCAAACAATTGGTTAGCCAGGCTGTGCAGCAACTCGGAGGTCTGGATATTCTGATCAATAATGCAGGACATCAGAAAGCCAATGAATCTATACTCGATCTTAGTTCCGATGACTTCGACTGGACTATGAAAACAAATATCTATGCACCTTTTTGGATCACAAAGGCTGCTCTTCCTCATATGAAGCCTGGGTCTTCTATTATAGGATTGTCCTCCATTCAGGCCTATGATCCCTCTGCTGATCTTTATGATTATGCACAAACCAAAGCAGCAACGACCAACTATGTAAAATCTCTTGCCAAGCAGTTGGGACCGAAAGGCATAAGAGTCAATGGTGTTGCACCCGGACCTATCTGGACACCTCTTCAGGTAAGCGGAGGCCAGACACAGGAAAACCTGGAAAAATTTGGCGGTGATACACCACTCGGAAGACCAGGACAGCCTGCAGAACTAGCTTCTATATTTGTTCAGTTAGCCGCTGATGATGCCAGTTTTGCGACAGGACAGATATATGGAGCATCCGGTGGTAAAGGACAACCATAATGTTGGCCTACAAATAAAAAAGGATTCTTTTCGGAAAAATCATCCCTTTACAGGAACTGAAAACAATACTAAGTGCGTTTTACAACGTAAAGCGCGCTTATTTTAATACATATAATATAATTATTGATTGCTAAATGGATAAAGATCAATCTTTATCCATTTAGTTCATATAAATTTACGGTAAGCCTACTACTAATTATTCATCCTCTTAGCGGGTTATCGTTCAAGCATTATACAGTTGATTATTAAAATTTCAACTATCCTCCCACAAACCCTTAAGATCAAAGCCTATGTCGAATAAAACTATAATCATTTTTGATAGCGATGTTCTATTTGTAGAACTTCTGAATGAAATTCTCAAGGAGACAGGTTTTAAGATCGTCTCATTAGATTCTTCGCAGGACATTATTGAAGAAGTTACACTATGTACTCCAGATATTATTTTAATTGATTCTTGTATTTCGGGTTATAATGCCATGAAAATAAGTAATAGTCTCAAGCGGAATTATGTCCTAAACAATATACCAGTCATTTTACTTGGAACCAGCTTTGATCTTTCAGAGATAACGACCAGAGTAGGAGGGGACGACTTTATCTCTAAGCCGTTTAATATTGAGGAGTTTGAACAAAAGATATTGATGTACAGTACTTTTTCATCAATAGAAAGCAGTTAAGCGAGCCAACTATGTGACTGCTTATTTTTTTTTAAAAAAGATTAATATAGCCTAAAGTAGCTAATAAAGAGTAGTTTACAAGAACCGAAAGTGCCATCGGTAACGATTTAGTAATGGTGCTTACTGCACTCGCTTTCATCTGATTACCTTGTAAATCATTACTGCAAATTTAATAAAAAAAGGGTTAAGTCGTAGCGTACTTAACCCTTTTTCTGTTTTTTCTAATTCTTTCAGAAACAGTAATTAAAAATAAATCTTTCCCAATATGGGGGCAACCTGTGATATTGGTTCCAAGATTATTTCCAAGTTTTGACAAATCAACAAAGATGTAATTCCGAAACAAGTAGTGCTAATTTCTAAACGTCTAAGCTATGGAAATCGTGTTGAACAAAATATTATCGCAAATTCATCATCAGGAAGACAAGCTGTCTTCTCAAATGATGCGAACGGCAGACGAGGCTTACCAAATGACCTTATTCCTGAAGGAAATGCTATTTACCATAAAGATGAAAGTCTTACAAACCGGATTTAAGGATGAACAGCAGGAAATCAATTTTTTCAAGAACATTAAACCGCAGATTTTAGGAAAACTAATTTATTACAATAAAGTATTCCGTATTGAAACCACCTGTCCTGTAAGTACCGGGAGAATACATCAAAGCTATTATGAGAACCAATTAAAAGCCCTCAAATCAGAATATAAAGAAAGCATTTGCAATGAGGATTTTTACAGATACTACCGTGCTGACAGAACAGACCGTGACCATATTTATTTCAGGCTCGGACAAATCAATTACCACGATGGGTTAAAGAGTGGCGTGTTTGAAATCGACCTAAGTTTCTCCACATACTTTGATAACAAAATAGCCCACATTATAGCGAATGAATTACTTTACACCTATATGCTTACTAAAATTAACCCCGAAAAAAATCCCGATACCATTTTAATGAACGGAGATACACACAAAGACATTTCGTGGACTAATTCACAAAATGCGCTTATTGAATTGATTTACGCCCTGTATGCTTCCAAATCTATTGCATACGGTAAAATAGGTATCAGAAAATTAGCATTGATTTTTCAAATCTTATTCCGAACTCCCTTAAACGATATACATCATTCTTTCCACCGAATGAAAACAAGGGCAGGCTCCCGGACAGCGTTTTTAGACCAACTCAAAATTTCCCTCGAAGAATATATGGATAAAGACCTTTAGCCGTAACAGCAAAAGTGTTTCAAAGCAGTACATTTTGTGTACTGCTTTTTTTGTCCATATCTGCCAATTGGCAAAAGTTGGCAAAAAGCTACAACAAAATAACTGAAACACGCTAAAACCCTTATTAAACAAGGATTTTCCTCATTGCAAAAAAAAATCAAAAAAGTGCCAAACCAATGGGTAAGCATTGGCAGACAAACACTGCCACACTTCTGAATTTTGCCCTGTGAACATTAAACAGCAGTGCAATGAATATTATAACAGTTGACGAAGAAGTGTGGAAGCACCTCAATGAGCGGTTGAAAGCCATTAGCGAATATATCCTCAAACTGGAAGATACAAGCTACGATAGTTTGTGGCTCAACAATCACGAAGTCTGCCAGTATCTCCACATCAGCGAAAAAACATTGTGGCGTATGCGCACCAATGGGCAGATAGCCTTTTCAAAAATGTACGGGCAGTATTACTATACGATTGGTGCTATCAAGGAAATGCTCAACGCTAACGCCGTGCAGACGACCGATGAATATGTGGAGCAGCTTATGGCGAAAGGCAAAAGCTATATCGAGAAAGGCAGAAAGCTGAAATCAGATAACCATTAAAGGCGTACCCGTATGAATATCGACAAAATGGAATTTGTGGCGTGGATGGAACGCATAATGGACAGGCTTGACATTCTCGGCAACCACATAGACGATTTACAAAAGAAGCGTAACAGCATAGACGGCGAAGAATTACTGGACAATCAGGATTTATTGCAAATGCTAAAAATTAGTAACCGTTCCCTGCAACGGTATCGCTCAATAGGCAAGCTACCCTATTATACCATCAGCGGAAAGCTGTATTACAAACTGTCCGATGTGCATCAGTTTATCAGGGAAAGTTTTAACCCGCCTTTGCCCAAATTGGATGCCAATAAGTGACAAATGCTGCCTTTGAGTGCCACTTAAAGCAAATCAGTGAAGGCTTCCTTTACATTCGACCGTGAAATTTTAAAATTTTCAGACTATGAGCGAAGAAACAGCAAATAAGCAGGAAATGCCCGAACAGCTTTCGGACATATTACTCGTACTGGATAAAGAGAAAATGAAAATCCAGGCGGTAAAGAGTATTGATGAAAACGGTAAAATGGAAACCGTTGACCCCACCAAGAAAAACCAAAACCAGTTTATGCGTGTGGACAAAGGCGGCGATTTCTTTTCCAACTTCTTTTCCAATTTTTTCAGCCAGTTAAAGAACCCTACAAACTTTACTTTCTTCAAAGTGCCTGCCCCTGTTGCTGCTGAAAAAGCACAGGAATTGCAAAAGCACTTAAATAAGCCCACTCCACAGGGCGAAAAAGTACTGAAAGAACACGAAGTGAAAGCAGAACCCCAGCCGGATAAAAAACAAGAAAATCAAAATAATATGGCAACAGCACAAACAACAACGGAAACAAGCGAATACCGCTACAAGCCGGAGCAGGTTGATTGGGACACAATGAAAAACCTCGGATTAAGCAAAGAGTATCTTGAAAAAAGAAATCTGCTCGACCCTTTGTTACGTGGTTACAAAACCAATGAACTTTTACCGATAGGAATTAACCTCGGTGGTTCTATCCTCCGCACGGATGCCCGCCTGTCTTTGCAGCAAGCGGAAGACGGCAATGTTATCGTGGCAATACACGGTATCAAAAGAGAACCTAACCTGCATTTTGAGTTTTTCGGTCACAAGTTTACGGACGAAGACAAGAAAAACCTGCTCGAAACGGGCAATATGGGGCGTGTCGTCAATTTGGTAAATTCCAAAACGGGCGAACTGATGCCGTCCATTATCAGCATTGACAGGCTGACCAATGATGTGATTGCATTGCGCACGGAGTTTATCAAAATTCCCGATGAAATTAAGGGCGTAAAGCTGAATGACGAACAAAAGCAAACGCTGATGGAGGGAAAACCACTCTATTTAGAGGGTATGACTTCCACTAAGGGAACGGAGTTTTCGGCAACGGTACAATTCAATGCTGACAAAAGATACGTTGAGTTCCTGTTTGACAGAAGCAATAACAATCAGCAAGCGCAAACGAACCAACAGAACACCCAACAAAGCCAACCACAGGAAGCCCCGAAAACATTCCGTGGTAAAGAACTAACCGATGAGCAACATAAGGATTTCAAAGCAGGTCAAACTATCTACATTGATGGATTAAAAGATAAAAAAGGGCAACCTTATCAGGGCTATATCACTTTCAATAAGGATACAGGAAAGACCAATTTTGAGTTTCCTAACCACTATAAGGAAAGGGTAAAACCCACCGAAGCCCATAAAACACAGACTGCTGTCAATTCAGAGGGCAAAACCAACGAAGCAACCAAGAACGTCCAAGAGCCTTTAAAGTCCGGGCAGCAAAGACCGAAAAATGAAAAGCAGCAGGAACAACAGGACAATAAGCCTGCAAAATCCAAAGGCAGAAAAATGTAATACAGTATGAAAACAATTATTGCAGAAAAACCAAGCGTAGCAAGGGAAATAGCCGGCTTGTTGGGAGCATCCGATAAAAAGGACGGCTACCTGACAGGTAACGGCTATTTTGTTACGTGGGCATTCGGTCATTTAATAGGACTGGGAATGCCCGAAGACTACGGCATTTCGGGATTTGATAAAGCATCCCTGCCGATATTGCCCAACCCTTTTTTATTGACCGTCCGCAAGGTCAAAAAAGACAAAGAGTACACTGCCGATACTGGCGCATTAAAGCAACTGAAAGTTATCGAACAGCTTTTTAGCCGTAGCAACAGCATTATTGTTGCTACCGATGCAGGACGTGAGGGCGAATTGATATTTCGCTATATCTACGAATACCTTAAATGCAACAAACCCTTTGAACGCCTTTGGATAAGTTCGCTTACCGAAAAAGCCATAAAACAAGGCTTTGATAATCTAAAAGACGGGGCAGCATTTGACGGATTGCATCAGGCGGCACAAGGCAGAAGCCGAGCCGATTGGCTTGTGGGCATCAATGCTACACAGGCATTGAGCATAGCCGCAGGCAATGGTATCTATTCGCTCGGAAGAGTACAAACGCCCACACTGGCTTTGATATGTAAACGCTACCTCGACAATAAGAATTTCACGGTAAAGAAATACTGGCAGATACAATTATCGCACAATAAAGCGCAGGTTGATTTCAAAAGCATTTCCGTAACCAAATGGGAAGAAAAGCAGCTTGCCGATGATACCCTTAAAGCTATTCAGCGTGGTACAAAGGCAACAGTTACATCAGCAGCAACCAAAAGCGTTACAGAACAACCGCCCTTGCTTTTCGACCTGACAGGCTTACAAAAGGAAGCCAATAAAAGGCTGAAATTATCTGCTGAAGCAACGCTCAATATCGCACAAAGCCTGTACGAAAAGAAGTTTATCACTTACCCACGTACCGGAAGCAAATACATCCCTGAAGATATGTGGGCAGAAATTCCAAACCTTGTGCGGGCTTTGCAGAACCGGGAAGATTGCAAGCAAGCTCTAACCAAAATCAAATGGGGACGGTTCAACAAACGTATCGTGAATGACCTCCGTGTAACGGACCATCACGGTTTGTTGATTACGGACAAAGTGCCGTCGGTACTTAATGCAGACGAAAACAAGATTTACAATATGATTGCGCTTCGATTGCTCGAAGCCATATCACAAGCCTGTGTCAAAGAAATAACCGATGTATCATTACAGGTATTGCATTACGACTTTATGGCAAAAGGCTGTAAAATTCAGGAAGCAGGTTGGCGTTCCATCAAAGGGAGTTTTACAGACGATGGCGAAGAACCAGTGCAGGAATTACCTGAACTGCATAAAGGCGACGAACTTGCCATAAAGGAAGCCGCCGTTTTGGAAAAGCAGACCAAACCGCCAGTGCTTTACAGCGAAGCCGGGCTTTTGTCGGCTATGGAAACCGCAGGGAAAGAAATCGAGAACGAGGAAGAACGAAAAGCCCTCAAAAATATCGGTATCGGTACTCCTGCAACAAGAGCCGCCATTATCGAAACCCTGTTTACCCGCAATTATATCCAACGGGATAAACGTTCTTTAATCCCTACTGAAAAAGGATTACAGGTGTACGGGCTTGTTAAAGACCGGAAAATTGCGGATGTGGCAATGACCGCCGAATGGGAACTGGCATTGCAGAAAATCGAGAACAACGAAGCGGATGCCGGAACATTCCAAAAGGAAATGGAAACCTATGCGAAATCCATTACCGATGAACTGCTGCAAACCTCTATTGCAAGCACCAATCAGCCGAAACTGACCTGCCCGAAATGTAAAAGTCAGCAACTCATTATCCGTGACAAAATTGTGAAATGCCCTGATGAGGCTTGTAACTGGGTACAGTTCCGCACCGTCTGCGGTGTACAAATCAGTATCGAAAACATAACAAGCCTTGTCAATAAAGGCAAAACCTCTCTTATCAAAGGAATGACAAGCAAAGCCGGAAAGAAATTCGATGCTTATATCGTGCTGAAAGAGAATGCGGAAAGTTCTTTTGAGTTTGAGAAAAACAAAAGCAGTAAACGCAATGGAAAATAAACTGTCAATCATACCCAAAGAAATCAGAAACCTGATTTATACTATCCGGGGCAAACAGGTAATGTTGGATAGCGACCTCGCTGCCTTATATCAGGTAGAAACAAAGAACCTGAACAAAGCCGTAAAAAGAAATATTGAGCGTTTTCCAGTATCATTCTGTTTTCAACTGACCGAAGAGGAAATTGAAAACTTGAGGTTCCAAATTGGAACCTCAAGTTTAAACTACGGCGGCAGACGTTATTTGCCCTATGTTTTTACCGAACAGGGCGTTGCAATGGCATCTGCCATACTCCGTTCTGATATAGCCGTTAAAATGAGTGTGGAAATAATGAATGCTTTTGTTGAAATGCGAAAAATGCTCATTAGCAACGCTTCTTTGTTCCATCGTTTGGATAATATCGAATTAAAGCAACTGGAAGCCGACCAAAAATTTGAAGAGATTTTTAAGGCTTTGGAAAGCGACAAGCTGTACAGCGAGAAAGGTATTTTCTACAATGGGCAGGTATTTGATGCCTACGCCTTTGTTTCCGATATTATCCGAAGTGCCAAAAGCTCAATTATCTTGCTTGATAATTATGTGGATGATACGGTGCTTACTTTGTTGGGTAAGCGTAAGACTACTGTAACCGCTACAATCCTTACCAAAAGCATCAGTAATCAGCTACGATTAGATTTACAACGCTACAATAGCCAATATCCTCCGATAGACATTGAAGTGTTTTCTGATGCCCACGACCGTTTTTTGATTATTGACCATTCAGAACTCTACCATATCGGGGCATCGCTCAAAGACCTGGGCAAAAATTGGTTTGCCTTTTCAAGAATGGATATTGAACTTGGTAGAGTTTTGCAGATTTTAAACAAGTAAAAAAATCCCCTCCGATATTTCGGAGGGGAATGGTGCATAATCCTTAATAATTTAGTGACAGCCCTATACCCAAGCCCATATCACTATCATAGTGTGTACGAATACCTATATTCTTATTGATGATATACTTCAAGTCTGCCATATATTCCATATCGGTATTGACCATAAAACCAGCTCTTAATCTTTTTGAAATTGGTATATCTTCTCGCATTAAAGACAGGCGAACGATACCATCGTGATATACTTCTGCCTGAAAATTGACTAACATTGGCAAGGTGTACATAAAACCTAAACTAAAGGCTCTACGTGTATCTTTTTCGTTTTTCTGCCCGAATAAATTGGTTTCGTGTTCATCTATTCCCATTTTACGGTAACGCCAGTCAAAGCCTATAAATGGCATAAACCACTGCATTTTTCCGATGTATCTTCCTAAATGTGTTTCTACTTCGTAACCGTGCATATCATTGTAACCTAAACGCCATTCTGTGCCTAAACTCCATCTTGCATTTTGAAACATTGCCTCGCCATCATTACCATTGGTTGCAAAATCGTTCTGTGCCATAAAATGTGGCATATTGCTCTCTCTCTGTAATTTATTGTATGCTTGTTTCTTGTTGGGTAAGTTTGGATTTTTATAGTCATCCACAGCAAAAACCCTGTTCATCCCCGACATCATATGATATAGGATATGGCAATGGAAAAACCAATCTCCTTCTTCGTTTGCCAAAAATTCAATGGTATCTGTTTCCATTGGCATTATATCTAACACATTTTTCAGTGGTGATTTTTCGCCTTTACCGTTGATTACCCTGAAATCGAAACCGTGCAGGTGCATCGGGTGGCGCATCATTGAGTTGTTATATATGGTAATTCGTAAAATTTCTCCTTTTTTTACGGGTATTTTATCGGTTTCAGAAAGTATTTTATTATCCATACTCCATACATATCGGTTCATATTTCCCGTAAGGGTAAACTTCAATTCTTTGACCGGAGCATCTTTAGGAAGTTCCGTATTGTAAGGAGATTGCAACATTGCATAATTCAGCGTTTTGATTTCTCCCAAAGCATTTGCATTGTAACGGTTGGGGTCATTATCCATATTCATATTGTGCCCGCTATGGTCTTCTTTAGGTTTAGCCTCTCCAGTAATTTCGGGATACATTACCACATTCATATCCATTTGGTTCAGGCTCATTTTCATACCCATATCGTCCAAATCTCCATTCATCTTCATCATATCGTTCATCATCTTCATCCCCTCAAAATATTTCAATCTTGGGAGTGGCGATATTAACTGTTTGATACCATTGCCTACAAAATAGCTTGCCGATTGTGTTCTGTCTTCGGTTGTGGCTAAAAACTCGTAGGCAACTCCATCGTCAGGAATTGTTACCACAATATCATAAGTTTCGGAAACCGCAATGATTAATCTATCTACCTCTACTGGCTCTACATCATTACCATCATTGGCTACTACTGTAATTTTACCGCCTGCATATCGTAACCAAAAATAGGATGATGCTCCGCCGTTTGATACTCTTAATCTTACTTTATCTCCTGCTTTTAGTTTTTTGCCATCAACTGTTTTTAAATCGGTAGTATGATTTCCGTTGATTAATATTTTGTCATAATACACATCGCTTACGTCCATTGCCAACATACGTTTCCATTCGTTGGTCAATTTGGTTTTGAAATGACCGTCTTTGATGGCTTCCGCATAGGACTGTGTAGCATTCTTTTTTATCGCTGCCCAATCATTGGCGTTGTGCAACATACGGTTAATGTTATCGGGATTTAGGTTTGTCCATTCGCTTAAAATGATGGGTACGGTCGGCAAATCATCAATTCCTTTTCTAAAGGTTTTATCGTCATCACGCTTTTTCATCACAAAACTGCCATACATTCCAATCTGCTCCTGCAAACCTGAATGGGAATGATACCAATGCGTTCCGTGTTGGATAATCGGAAAACGATAGGTATATGTTGTTCCTGGTTCAATAGGCTTTTGTGTAAGCCAAGGCACACCATCTTCTTTGTTGGGCAAAAACACGCCGTGCCAATGCAGTGATGTACTTTCTTTTAATTGGTTATGCACCACAATCTCGGCAGTGTCGCCCTCAGTAAATGTGAGCGTTGGCATTGGTATCTGACCGTTTACTGCAATAGCCCTTTTTTCTTTTCCTGCATAGTTCACAAGCGTATCTTTTACATACAGCTCGTATCGCACTACTTTTTGTGCGAAGAGGGATTGCGAACATAGCAGTATAAAAACTCCCTGTAGCAATCTTATGGTAATATTTCTGGGTATATTCATTTTTATATTTTTTATTAATGAAACTTACTCCTGCTCTTTTAACCAATTGGTTAATATTTTGATTTGCTCATCATTCAGTTTTGTATTTTTATGCATCATTGTATATGATGATAAGGGCATTTGCTTCGTTTCTATTTGTTCTTTGATTGAGTTTAATAATCTTTCTTGTTTCCTGTTTGTGTATGTACCCCATTCATTGAAATTCAAATCTTCTTTTGCGTTGTTAATATGATTTTCTACTATGGCTCTCGCAGGCTGTATATAATCGTACCAAACGTATTTGGTATTGTTGCTATGACAATCGTAGCAAGAGGTTTGGAGCATCGCTTTTACTTCAACAGGCATTTTATAGACTTGCGTAAAATCGGTGGTGTAAACCTGCCCTTTATCTACATTAAGGGCAGGCTGATAAAATTGAATTGCAATAAAAATAAACAGCACTATTGCTAAAATTATCTTTAATACTTTCTTCATTTAGAACTCTTTTTTTACAGAACCGCAGGTAAGCATCTGATTACCGTAATATGGATTTTTTATTGCTTTGGCTTCGCTAATCCAAACCGCACCTTTACCATCATTGTACATTGGGCAATAGTCCTGATATAGTTTTTGTGTAGTCCCAAATAATGCAATAAGGTCGGAAACATCTTTACTTAACGATGCTAAATGCTCTCTTTGATGGTCTATTTTGCCAGCATTGTCGCCAATGTGTTCCGCATTTTCCTTAGCATTTTCGAAAATATCCATAAACTCCTTATGCTTGTTGGCAGGTATGGTTTTCAGATCCACCTTGTTTAAATTAGCAAAAAGTTGTTTTCCTGCATTAGCCGCTGCTCTGTCATTATCTGCAACGAGTGCATTTTTTAAAACAAGATAATCCTTAACAATAGGTGCAATAGAGAAGTTTTGCGATACCTCTTTTACTTCTTGTTGTTCAGTTTTTTTTGCTGTGGCATCTATTAATGCCATTGTACTATCTGTATCATTTTGTGTTGCTGATGACAAATCTTGAGTTTCTGATATTGTTGTACTGTCATTAGCTTGCTGGTCGTTGCTTTTATTTGAAGACTGATTGCACGAAAGTGATATTATTGCAACCGTTGCCAATGCGATGGAGAAAAATATATTTTTCATTTTAATGCTATTTAATGTTATTACAGAAATTTTTGTTGTTTACTTGTTTTCAAATTCTTTCAGCTTTCGCTTCATAAATTCGATTTCCTTTGCTTGTGTTTCCAGTACGTTCTTTTGTAGCTCAATTAATTAGGGATCGGTAAGCTTAGCTTTTTTGGACATTAATACTGCTGATGCGTGATGCGGTATCATCCCTTTTACAAATTGCTTATCGCCCACATTTATTTGCTCCCTAATGCCAAACCACGAAAAGATACCAATCGCAAGAGAAACCGCAATGACTGCCCAATTGATTTTTTTGTTTTGATACATTCCTTTCATTATCAATAATTCAATAATCAGTATTGCTGAAACCATCAGCAGCGTCATATATAAATTGTTGATGTTCGGGATAAGATTATTCAATCCTTCAATCATAGCATACATAATAAAATACATAGCTATAAACATTGCAACAGCCATTACAGCAAAGCGTTTGTACATTGCTAAAGAGTAATTGGGGTTATTTTCTTCACTCTTTTGTTTATGTTGCATTCCGTGTTGGTTTTCATACTTTCCATAACAATTATTTTTTGTTTGCTATTTAATAGTTTCCTGCACACTACCACAGTTAAGCATTTGAGAGCCGTAATACGGGTTTTTAACAGCCTCTTCCTTACTTAACCAATTTGCACCTTTACCATTGTTATACATTGGACAATGCTGATAATAAACAGGTGTCTCTTGTTTAGATACCTTAGCTAATTCGTACATATTTTTAGAAAGCAAAGCGAAAGTTTCCCTTTGTTTTGCAACATCTTTAGAAGCAGCAATCTTTTCGGCATTAGCCGTTAAATCTTTCATTACTTTCATCCAAACGGTATGTTCGTCGGTAGAAAGTTTTGTCATCTCTACCGCTTTGATGGCTTTGACCAATTCTACCGCTTTTGCCGAAGAAGTACCTGCATCGGTTTTTACCAAGGCATCTTTTACCGAAAAGTAGTTATCGAAAACGGCTTTTAACTGTGGTACATTTTGCGTTTCAGTGATATTTTTTTGAGCCATACCGCTTTGGTTATGATTGGCGTGTTCATTTTTCATATCCATAGCAGCATCTTTGGTTTTTGCTACTGGCTTTAGTTCTCTGCTGTACTGGCAACATCCCGGAAGTTTAGCATAAACATCATCAGGAGCTAAGAATTTTTCGCTGTCGTAACCAGCCAAAGCGATACGTTTCAATATTTCATCCTGATTTGTTTTTTTATCATCATAGCTGAGTGTAGCCATTTTGCTGTCTTTATTCCATTCTACAGCAGCTATATTTTTTATATTTCCTGCCTTTTCGATGGTTGTTTTACACATTCCGCAATTGCCGTAAATTTTTACGGTTTCTGTTTTCGCATTTTTGATTTGTGCGAAACTGTTTATTGATGATAGTAATACGCCGATTACCATCACTATTTTTGATAATGATTTCATTTTGAAAATTTTAATTTAATAAGATATACAAAAGGGGTGCGAAAACTGGATTGGGTTTTCGACAAGACATACCTGTGGCTGTCAAGCAACAGATTTAGCTTATTTTAGGCGGTAGCCAAATGGAGAAAAAGCCTGAAGAATAATAGGCTTGTTTGAAACCGAATTTTTGCTTTTTTGCTTCTGCAAACAGATTTTTTGCTTTCAATTCGATTACAACAGGTACACTTAAAGAAGTTGTTGAAGCACCGCATCTGCAAGAACTGTGTTTGCAATTGCCTCCGCAGTCGTGACCATCCTTACATTTTTTACAGGACTTGTCCTTGCAACTGTTTTTGTGCTGCGATTTTTCAGATTTTTCTTTTGAGCAGGATTTTTGTTCCGTCTTAGTTGTTTTTTTGGCGCAGGCATAGCTTATGCTCGGCATAAGGAAAAATCCCAAACACAGTAAGAGAACAAAGCTGATATGTTTACCCAAATTTTTCAACACTACAAAGTTACAAATAAGATTATCTTTTTTTGATGGCTTTCCCTCTTTTTTTGGTGTTTGATACCAAATGTTTAATAAAGCCGCATTTTTTTTCCATTTTTAAAGATATAATGCCCTTTTTATCAGGTCAGGTTGCTAAAAAGGGCATTATAAATTCAATATATTAAGCGTTTAAAGGTTCGATTTTAAAGCCTGCTTTTTGTACTGTTTCAATTACCTGGTCTTCGGTAATACCCTCTGATTTTATTGTAAGTACCTTGTCTTTATTGGCGGTGTCAACTTCCCAATGGCAGATGCCCTCTGCATTGTCCAAATGCGGCTTTACAGATGCTATACAACCGCCACAATTGATGTTCGTCTTAAATTGAAATTCTTTATTTTCCATTGTCTTAAATTTTGATTGTTGTTTGATACCACAAATTTCAGCACTATACCGTTCTGTATTGTTGTGGAATTTCTTATTTGATTTGTGATATTTAATGTTTTATTTTTTCCACTTCAACCGCAGGCTGTTAGTTACCACGCTCACGCTGCTCAATGCCATTGCTGCACCTGCAATCATCGGGTTCAGCAGGAAGCCATTTATTGGGAATAAGATACCTGCCGCAATAGGAATGCCGATTAAATTATAGATGAATGCCCAAAACAGATTTTGCTTAATAGTGGCTACGGTCTGTTTTGAAAGTTTTATTGCCTGTGGTATTTTGGTAAGGTCTGATGAAATAATGGTCATCTTGGCAACATCCAATGCAATGTCGGAACCTTTACCCATTGCAATACTTACATCGGCTGTTGCCAAAGCTGTGCTGTCATTAATACCGTCGCCAACCATTGCCACTACTTTGCCTTTGCTTTGAAGTTCCTTTACAAAATCGGCTTTGTGCTGTGGCAATACCTCTGCCTTGTAATGCCCGATGCCAGTTTGCTTTGCAATGGCTTTTGCAGTGGCTTCATTATCGCCCGTAAGCATATACAATTCTATGCCCATATCCTGCATTTGCCGGATGGCTTCGACCGATGTTTCTTTGATTTTATCAGAAATGACGATAACGGAAAGCGCCTGTTTGCTGTCGGCAAACCAAATAACTGTTTTGGATTGTTTTCCCCATTCATCCGCTTGCTTTTGCAGTTGCTCCGCAATGGTAATGTTGTTTTCTGCCAATAGCTTTTTATTGCCTACAAAATAGGTTTCGTTGTTGTGATTGGCTTTTGCACCTTTTCCTGTAATACTATCGAACAGTGATAAAGTAGTGGTTTGTACACCGTCTAAATGTTTCACTACCGCTTCTGCCAATGGGTGTTCGGATTGCTTTTCGATGCTTAATAAAATATCTTTCGTTGCATCATCATTGTTTAGCCATTCGATACCTGTTACCTCTGGTCTACCCTCTGTTATCGTTCCTGTTTTATCTAAAATAATGGCATCAACTTTTTTGGCTAATTCCAAACTTTCGGCATCCTTTATCAGAATACCGTTTTCAGCACCTTTGCCAACGCCAACCATTATAGCGGTAGGCGTAGCCAATCCCAAAGCACAAGGGCAGGCAATAACCAATACCGTAACAGCCGCTAACAATCCCTGAACTATGCCATTGTTGCCGCCTAAAATAAACCATAGGATAAATGTGAGAATAGCAATCCCTATCACAACGGGAACAAAAATTCCTGCAATCTTATCTACCAACTTTTGTACTGGTGCTTTACTGCCTTGCGCATCCTGAACCATTTTGATGATATGGGCAAGCATTGTTTCCCTTCCGACTTTAACCGCTTTGAATTGGAAACTTCCTTTTTGGTTAATCGTTCCCGCAAATACTTTTTCGTTTTCTTTTTTCTGTACAGGTACAGGCTCGCCACTCAACATACTTTCATCAACGTAGGAACTGCCCGAAGTAACCATACCGTCCACCGCAATCTTTTCGCCCGGCTTTACAAGAATAACATCGCCTGCGTTTACCTCTTCAATAGCGGTTTGTTTTTCGGTTCCATTCGCTTGTATAACAATAACGGTCTTGGGTTGTAAGCCCATCAGTTTTTTAATGGCTGAAGAGGTATTGCCTTTGGCTTTTTCTTCCAATAGTTTCCCTAACAGGATAAATGCGACAATTACGGCTGCTGCTTCAAAATATACGTGGGCGTGTAGTCCTCTCTGATGCCAAAAATCTGCAAACAACATATTGAATACGCTGAACAGATAAGCGATACCTGTACTCAATGCTACCAGTGTATCCATATTGGCTGAACGATGTTTTGTCTGCTTCCAGGCATTGATGAAAAAATCCCTGCCTAACCACAATACAATAGGAGTAGAGAACAGCCACATTATAGGGGTTGCATAGGGCATATCCATAAAGAACATTGCTATCAATACAACAGGCAATGACAGCGCAATAGCCCATACGGTTTTAGTCTTTAGCTTTTGGAACTTTTCAGCGTGGATAGCTTCTAATGTTTCCTGCTGCTTATTTTCTTCTTCTACCAGTAAATCGTAACCTATGGACTGTATCGCCTTTTGCAGTTTGGTGGCATCGGTCATATTGAGTAGGTATTCCACGGTAAGATTTCCCGTAGCAAAGTTTACGGATGCTTCTATAACGCCCTCCTGATGCTTTACAATACTTTCTACACTGCCTGCACAGGATGCGCAGGTCATTCCCAATACAGGGAATGTATGTTTTACAGTAGAAACGCCGTAACCTAAATCTTTGATTGCTTTTACCGCTGCGCCTATCGCTGCGCTGTTATCTACCGTGATAGCTGCCCTGCGGTTGTTTAGCTCTACTTTGTGGGTTTCGATGCCTTTGACCTGTGCCAATCCTTTTTCAACGATTAACGCACAATGTTCGCTTTCTACATCTTCTAAGGGAAGATAAATAGTTTCTTTATTATTCGTTGCCATATTTGCCTGATTTAATTAACAGTACAAAATTGGCTATTATATGGGTGGGTGCTATTGTGAAATTTTGGAATTTATGTGTAAGATTTACAAACTATCCAATGGCTTCCTTTTATCTTCTTTTATCTGTTTGAAATAGCTCGGTGTCAGCCCTGTAACTTTTTTGAACTGGTTGCTTAGGTAGGACACACTCGAATAGTTTAAACGAAAGGCAATTTCACTCAAAGAAAGCTCATCATATACCAATAGCTCTTTTACCTTTTCTACTTTTTGGGCAATAAAGTATTTTTCAATGGTAGTACCCTCTACCTCCGAAAAGAGATTAGATAAATAATTATAATCGTGGTGCAGTTGACTACTTAGCACATCCGAAAGATTGGTTTTGGCGTGGTTGTCCTGATGATGCACAAGGTCAATAATTATATTTTTTATCTTTTCAATTATGCGGCTTTTTTTATCGTCAATAAGTTCAAAGCCTAATGGAATTAAAACCTTATCTACATTATTTTTTTCTTCGGATGTAATCTCTTTATCCAATACTACCTCTCCAAGTTTGATTTTTTTTACGTTCAGACCTAACTTATCCAATTCATTTTGCACCACCATAATACAGCGGTTGCAAACCATATTTTTAATAAAGAGTGTACTCATATATACCTTTTTACGACCTTAACAAAGGTACAAATTAATCTTTGGCATCATACCATTCTACGCCAAATCCCGCCTTTCAAAGCCAAACCCTGCCACTTCTGCAAAGGGGCTTATGTACTGCTATAATTTTAGGATTTAAGTAAAATTCTAAACAAAATAAGTATGGATGTACAGCAAAAAGACCTGTCGTATTTCAGATTACGACTGCAAGAATTATTAAACAGCAGCTTTCCTGAAAAGGCGCACGACCAAAAATTTATTGACCAACGGTCTTCGTGGGCTGCCAATGCTTATGAGGGTGCTTTCCGTTCGGGAAACGCCATTGAGCAATGCGACGAAATAGCCAACTACATACTTTTTGAGGGCTTGCACTTCTCCAAGTTCAACACGGTTTTCAAAGTGGTATGCAATGAGTTTGATGCCATAATGGCAGACGAGGAGCTGCGACCGTTCGCCCTTAAAATGTTCCCCGTTTGTGAGCCTGTTTTCGCAGGATATGAATTAACCGATGATTTCGCCAACGGAAATGAGTTTGATGTACTCTATACCGAACTGACCGGAACCATCTCAATATGGATTGAGGAAAATGGGCTTCAGTAAGCGGTTCCATCTCCAACAGAATATTGATGCCCTGCGAATTGTTTTTAAACTGGAAAAGGAGAAACGGCAAGCCACCGTAGGCGAAAGACTGCTAATGATGCGATACAGCGGATTTGGCGGTCTTAAATTCGTTCTGAACCCCGTAGAAAACGAAATAGACATCAATCATTGGAGAAAAACAGAACACGACCTTTTTCCACTCACGCAGGAACTCCACCAACTACTCAAAGAAAATTCCGAAGACGATAAGCAATACCGCAAGTATGTGGATAGTCTGAAAAGTTCCGTACTGACGGCTTTTTATACCCCACCAAAAGTTATAGATGCCATTTCATCTGCCTTGCGGGATAATGGTCTGCACATTGATAAATTCCTCGAACCCTCCGCAGGTATCGGTTCATTCATCCAATCCTTTTCGGAAAATCAGAAAGCCAGTGTTACCGCTTATGAAAAGGACTTGCTTACAGGCAAGATTTTAAAGCAGCTTTACCCCGAAATCAATATCCGTATAAACGGCTTTGAGGAAATCCCCGAAAGGGAACAAAACACCTATGATGTAATCGCCAGTAATATCCCTTTTGGCGATACTTCCGTATTTGACCTTTCTTATTCACGCAGTAGAAACAGCGCAAAGGAACAAGCTGCCCGAAGCATACACAATTACTTTTTTCTGAAAGGTGCTGATATGCTCCGTGAGGGCGGTTTGTTGGCTTACATCACTTCACAGGGCATTCTGAACAGCCCTAAGAACGAACCCATACGCAGGGCGTTGATGCAGGATAATAATTTGGTTTCGGTTGTAAGATTGCCTAACAACCTGTTTACCGAATATGCAGGTACGGAAGTCGGCAGCGACCTGATTATCCTGCAAAAAAATACGGCAAAAGAAAATCTGACCGACAGGGAAGATCTGTTTTGCCAAAGCAAGCCATCTGAATACAATATGCCTGGCAATGCGCTCTTTCAGGACAGTACAAGAATTATCCATACCGACCAAAAATTAGATACCGACCCATACGGGCAACCTGCCTTAATCTATACGCATAAAGACGGTGTTGAGGGCATTGCCAAAGATTTGAAGCAAATGCTTTCCGAAGATTTTGGAAAGCATCTGAATTTGAGTTTATACAAAGGCGAACAGAACGACGAGCCTGTTATACAAATTCCTATTGAACCAAAAGTTACACCTCCGGTCATAGACCCTGTAATCATTCAGCAAAAGCCGCAACCTGTACCTACTCCGGTAGTCCGTCAGGAAAGCCCGCAGGAATTAAAGCAACTAAGCATTTTTGACTTGTTTGAAAGTGCGGGCGAACCTGTAATGGTACTTGCTCCGCCTAAAAGAACTACCCAAACTAAAAGGCAAAGCACTAAAAAAAGAAAAGGTACAATAGGTCGTCAGCCCGACCTGTTCAGCAGTGTAAGGCAGCAGCCCTATACACCGCTAAAATCCAATGGTGCTATTAATGGAACCAACCAGGTTAACGACAAAAAACAGGAAGCTATTGGCGACCTGTTTTCACAAACAAACGGTAATGGCCAGTCTGATAAGACAGCCATTGCCACTACCAATATTAATGCTATTCCTGAACCTGCCCCGTACACTGGCGAACTGCAATCACTCCACCGTAACGATTGCCTTGTGGTAGATAACGGTTGGGTTGGTTATCTGCAAGATGTGCAAAGGAACGACGACAAGGCAACAGCAACCTTTCATCCGTTGCAATTGCCGAGCTCACAGAAAGCAAGAGCCGAAGCCTATATAGCCGTAAGGGACAGTTATATCAACCTGTACCAAAAAGAAGCTGAAAAGCAGACCGAGCATAAAGAAGAAAGGGAAACGCTGAACCTCCTGTACGATGGCTTTGTCAAAAAATACGGTAATCT
Source organism: Chryseobacterium gleum (assembly GCF_900636535.1). Taxonomy (NCBI): domain Bacteria; kingdom Pseudomonadati; phylum Bacteroidota; class Flavobacteriia; order Flavobacteriales; family Weeksellaceae; genus Chryseobacterium; species Chryseobacterium gleum. Next base: position 1,479,848 of record NZ_LR134289.1, on the reverse strand, counting down.
CAATGCTGCCGACAATGCCAAGCTGATAAAGACCGACAGCGCAGGCAAAGAAATCCCCTATCTGGAGCGTATCATTGGCGGCGTAATCCACAAAGCGGATATTTTCAGCCGTCCCGTTAGCTTTTCTACCACTACGTTAGCAACCGACAATCCCGAAGAGGCTTTAGCCGCCTCGCTGAACAAATACGGAAATGTGGATTTGGACTTTATGTCCGAAATCAGCAGCCTGCCTACCGATACCCTTAAAGAAGCCCTGCACGGGCGGTTGTTCTTCAATCCGCTACAACAGGAATACGAAATAGCTGAACGTTGGATTGCAGGTAACGTAGTTGAGAAAGCCGACGACGTAAGAGCCTATCTCGAAAACAATCCCGATGATACCGAAGCCAAAGAAAGCCTTAACGCTTTAGAGGAAGCCCGACCAAAACGTATTGACTTTGAGGAATTGGATTTTAACCTCGGCGAACGGTGGATACCTACTGGGATTTATGCCCGTTTCGCTTCGCACCTGTTTGATGCGGATGTACTGGTTCATTATTCCGAAAGCTCCGACGACTTTTCTGTAAAGTGTCATCAGGGCAATATGCACATTTGGGAAAAATATGCCGTCAAAGCGGAAAGCCGCACGTTTGACGGTATTGCCCTGCTCAAACACGCCCTTGTCAATAACACGCCTGATATTACCAAAAAAGTACTGGTTGGCGACCAAGAGGTTAAAGTACGGGATATGGAAGCCATACAAATGGCGAACACCAAGATTGACGAAATCCGTACCGCCTTTACCGACTGGCTACACGCACAGAACGATGAGTTTAAAAACAGGCTGACCGACCAGTACAACGATACCTTTAATTGTTTCGTTCGCCCAAACTATGACGGAAGCCATCAGGAATTTCCGGGATTAGACCGCAAGGGAGCAGGCATTGAAGACCTGTATTCAAGTCAAAAGGACACCGTTTGGATGATAAAGCTGAACAACGGTGCTATCTGCGACCACGAAGTAGGCGCAGGAAAAACGCTGATAATGTGTACCGCAGCGCAGGAAATGAAGCGTTTGGGATTAGCCCATAAGCCGATGATTATCGGGCTGAAAGCAAATATACCTGCCATTGCCGAAGACTACCGTAAAGCCTATCCACACGCCAAAATCCTTTATCCGGGTATTGATGATTTTACGCCGAAAAAACGCCTGCGGATTTTCGGGAATATTAAAAATAATGATTGGGATTGCGTGATACTTACGCACGACCAGTTCGGAATGATACCGCAATCGCCCGAAATACAAAAGGAAATCCTCGAAATAGAACTGGACAGCGTAGAGCGCAATCTCGATGCCCTGAAATCGCAGGGCAAGGAAGTGACAAGGGGAATGCTCGCCGGGGTAATCAAGCGGAAAGAAAATCTTGAAGTAAAGCTGAAAACGCTGCAACACGATATTGAAAACCGTAAGGATGATATTGTGGACTTTAAGATGATGGGCATAGACCATTTGTTTGTGGACGAAAGCCACCAGTTCAAAAACCTGATGTTCAACACCCGTCATACACGGGTTGCCGGACTGGGGAACGTGGACGGCAGCCAAAAGGCACTGAACCTGCTGTTTGCAATCCGTACCATTCAAGAACGTACCAATGCGGATATGGGCGCAACCTTTCTTTCTGGTACAACCATCAGCAATTCATTAACAGAGCTGTACCTGCTGTTCAAATACCTGCGCCCTCGTGCATTGGAAAAACAGGGCATTCATTCATTTGATGCGTGGGCAGCTATTTACGCAAGGAAAACGACCGATTATGAATTTTCGGTAGCTAACAATATTGTAGCCAAAGAGCGTTTCCGCTACTTTATCAAAGTGCCGGAACTGGCGCAGTTCTATTCTGAAATCACGGATTACAGAACGGCTAAGGATATTGGTATTGACCGCCCCACTAAGAACGAGGTATTGTACAACATACCGCCAACGCCCGACCAAGAAGCCTTTATCCAAAGCCTGATGCAGTTTGCCAAAACGGGCGATGCTACTTTGCTCGGTAGAGAACCATTATCGCAAAGGGAAGAAAAAGCAAAGATGCTCATTGCGACGGACTATGCCCGTAAGATGTCGCTCGATATGCGTATGGTAAGTGGTATCTATGACGACCATCCCGACAATAAGACTTCGCATTGTGCGGCAAACATTGCTAAGTATTACAATCAGTTCAAAGCACAGAAAGGAACGCAGTTCGTTTTCTCCGATTTGGGAACCTATAAGCCAGGCGAATGGAATGTGTACTCCGAAATCAAACGCAAGCTCGTGGAAGACCACGGCATACCTGCGAATGAAGTAAGGTTTATTCAGGAGGCGAAAAATGACAAGCAACGTAGGGAACTTATCAACGGGATGAATGAGGGCAAAATCCGTGTTTTATTTGGTTCTACAAGTATGCTCGGAACTGGCGTAAACGCACAGAAAAGAGCCGTTGCCGTTCATCATTTAGATACACCGTGGCGACCGTCTGACCTTGCCCAAAGGGACGGGCGGGCAATCAGAAAAGGCAATGAGATTGCCAAATTCTTTGCCGATAATAAAGTTGCTGTGATTATCTATGCAGTTGAAAAATCGTTGGACAGTTACAAATTCAACCTGCTGTATAATAAGCAGCTTTTCATCGACCAGTTAAAGACTAACAACCTGACCAAAAGAACGATTGACGAGGGAAGTATGGACGAAAAATCGGGAATGAACTTTTCGGAATATGTGGCAATCCTGTCAGGAAATACAGACCTGTTGGATAAAGCCAAACTGGAAAAACAGATTGCCGGACTGGAAAGCGAAAAGCAGGCGTTCAACCGCTCTAAATCCAGTGCCAAATTTAAGGTACAGGATTATATGGAAATGTTGCAAAGCACTCAATCCCGTTTGAGCCGGATGAGTACCGACTGGGAAAACTTACAGCAACGCCTCCAAAAGCGTTCGGACGGTACAATCGAAAACCCTGTGCTGTTGGATGGTTTGCCGCCCAATGCAAATCCGAAACAAATCGGTGCGAAGCTGAACGAGATTGCGGACAAAGCCCGCACCGCAGGTCAGTATGAAGAGATAGGCAGCTTGTATGGTTTTACGCTGTTGGTCAAAACAGAAATGTCGGAAAAAGAGGGTTCGGATATTCGGGTAAACCGCTTTTTGGTACAGGGCGAGGGAAATATCAAATACACCTACAATAACGGGCTGATGGCAAAGGACCCTGAAACTGCCACAATGAATTTTTTAAGGGCTTTGGAAAAGCTGCCGGGCTTTGTAAAACAGGAACAGGAAAAAATCGCTGAAATACAGAAAGACCTACCTATACTTCAGGAAGTGGTTAACGGTACGTGGTCTAAAGAAAGTCGATTGAGTGAACTTAAAACGGAACTGGCAGCCGTAGAAAGGAAGATACAGCTTTCAATAGAACCTGTTAAGCAAGGGGAAGCAGTCCCGGAGCAGGTAGAAAAGCAGAAAGAAGCTCCAAAGGTTCAGGAAAGTATTATACGGACGAAAGGTGTTCATCTGTCGCGTGGCGTATTGTAATGGTCGTTTACTTTTCGTCCTGTTCGTCCATTTTCTTTATCAGTGCTTCACACAGGCTGTCAAGGAATTTCGTCCGGTTTATCTTACGGGCTTTCAGTTCCATAAATGTGTGGTAAAAATCGCCTAATTCAATATTGAAGGCATCTTCAAAAGTTTTAGCTATCAATTTTATGTCTGCATTCCCATTGTTAAATACACCGTGGGAGTACAGTGCATAAATCAATTCTGTAAGTGCTGTTTTGCTTGCTGTCCATTTCAATGAATTGTCCGAACCCTTTTTCACATTGATGTTATTCAGCCTGTCTTCCAAATAAACTTGTATCAGGTCATTGGCAATTATCTTGGCAACCTTATAATCGTGCGAAGTAGAAAAGCGGTGGTCTGCCTCGAAATAAAAAGTGTCCAACCATAACCTTATATCGTGCTTCCCACGTACAAAAAACTTCTCGTCAACGAAAGAATTGTTACTGCGGTAATACTTGTAAAAATCAAGGTTATTCTCAAAGAACCTTTTTAGCTTTTTTAGTTCTTTGGTAAAATATTTCTTGGTGCGCTTGTTTCCATACGGTCTTCTCGTTTCTATTTTATAGATGGAATTGTAGTAAATGAGCTTTGAAACAATAACAGGTTTCTGATACTTGAAAAAATGGATTTCCTCTTCCATATTTTTAAAGTCGTGCTTCAATACAAATTCCTTTAAATCGGCAAGGCTTTGAATGATAAGCTCTATAACCGCTTCTATTCTTTTTATCGGGCAGTCGGTTTCAATCTCCAGTTCCTGAATTGCAGTTTCTAATTTATGTAATATTTCATTATAGAATTTGTCCATTTAATTTACATTGGATGATGTTCCGGTTATTAAAAAAATGCCTAAATCATAATATTTAGGCATTTTCCTATTTGTTGAATAGGAAAATCAGCATTACATCTAACTCGTCTTTTTATAATTCCAAATCGCCAAGCCGTTCAATAAAACAGCAAATCCAATCATAATAATAAAATGATATTTGATGTCGGAAAAACCGCTTCCTTTCAAAATTATCATTCGTACTACCTCAATAAAATAAGTTACAGGAATACTCTTTGCTATGATGTAAGCCCATTGAGGCATTCCGTCAAGCGGAGTGAACAAGCCACTCATCAGCATAAAAATCATAATGAAGAAAAAGGCTACCGACATTGCCTGCTGTTGTGTTTCGGCAAATGTGGAAATGAGTAATCCCAAACCCAATAAAGCAATCAGATAAATTGACAAATAACCATACAACAAAAGCAAACTTCCGACAGGAACAATGCCGTAAACAAAACGTGCTACAATGAACAAGCCGATACTAAAAATTAACATTCCGATTGCCCAAAACGGAATGAGCTTGCCTAATACAAACTGATATTTCTTAATCGGTGTAACGTTGATTTGTTCAATAGTGCCGACTTCTTTTTCTTTTACAATGTTCAATGCACACATATAAGCCCCTACCATTGTTACCAACACAACCAAAATGCCCGGAACCATAAAAAAACGATAGTTCATAAATGGATTGAACCAATTTGATGAAGCAACGGTAATAACAGGTGCAGTATTATACTTATCGGGTTGTACCCATTGCAAGCGAATATCATTATTGTATGCCGAAATAATCTGTGCGAGATAAGCACCGCCCAAACCTGCTTTTACACCATTGATTGCATTAACAGCAATAAATAATTTTTGCTCATTTTCACGAACTAAGTTCTTTTCAAATCCCTGCGGTATTTCCAAAATCAAATCGGATTTATCTTTTTCAATCTGATTAAATGCACTTTGAAATGAGTTTCCGTAATCTGCCAATTGGAAATATCCCGAAGCGGTAATTTTTGAAATCAGTTGTTGCGAATAAGTAGAATGGTCGTGGTCAACGATTGAAATGTTGATGTTCTTTACTTCGTAATCGGCTGCCAACGGAAGTATGAGCAACTGAACTATCGGCACAACAAAAATCAACGGTAACAACGCTTTATTACGAAAGATTTGTTTGAACTCTTTTTGCAATAAAAATTTTAGCGTTCTCATACCAATCGGGTTTTAAATTTTTTGAAGCTCACTACCAATAAAAAACAAGTCATTCCGAAAAGCACCAATATTTCTTTCCATATAGCACTAAATCCAAGCCCTTTTATCATTATTGATTTTACAATGGTGTAATACCATTTTGAAGGAATGAGGTTACAAATGACCTGCAACGGAACAGGCATATTTTCGATAGGGAACATAAAGCCTGTAAATAACATTGTAGGTACTAACATACCCATCATTGAAATAAGCATTGCTGCTTGCTGCGACTGTGTTACGTTTGAAATCAATAAGCCCAAAGACAAAGCACAAATAATCAACAAGGTGCTTGTTGCGAATAGTAGTAAAACGCTGCCATTTATAGGCATATCCAAAAGCGTAATGCTTAATACAAGAATTATCGTAAGATTGATTAACGACAAAAACAAATACGGAATGGCTTTTGAAATGATAACCAAAAAGGGATTGAAAGGTGAAACTAACAGCACTTCCATTGTGCCTGTTTCTTTTTCCCGAACTATGGAAACGGAAGTCATCATCACACAAATCAGCATTAGCACCAATGCCATTACGCCTGGCACAAAGTTGGTTGCTCCTTTCAATTCGGGATTGTACAACATCCGCAGTTCGGGAACTATACGGAATGGCATTGCATTGTTTTTCATCAACTCCTGCTGATAATCCATAATGATATTGGTTGCGTAATTAGTTAATGTGTTGGCAGTGTTGGGGTCGGAAGCATCGGCAATAATCTGAACTTGTGCCTGATTTAAGTGCAATAAGTCTTTATTGAAATTGGTAGGAAAAATAATTGCCAATTTTGTGTTTCCTTCCTTAAAGGCTTCTTCAATCTGTTTGTGGCTCATTAATGCTTTCTGAATTTCAAAATTCCTGCTTGCTTCTATCTTGTTGATGATTTGTTGTGTGGCTTCATCTTTTGCATAATCGCAAATAACTATTTTGGAATTTTTGATTTCGTTTGTGAGTGCAAAACCAAACAGCACAATCTGCACTATAGGCAAGCCGAATAGCATTAACAGCGTTTTGCTATCACGGAATACGTGATAAAATTCTTTTCTTACAAATGATAAAAACTGTTTCATCTTTAATCTGATTTTCGTTTTGCTCCTCTTGCCAACTTATAAAATACATCGTCCATTGAAGCGGCTGAATATTGTTGTTTTAAATTGGCAGGTGTGTCCAATGCTTTTATTACTCCGTCCACCATCATAGAAATACGGTTGCAGTATTCGGCTTCGTCCATATAGTGGGTAGTTACGAAAATGGTAATACCTCTATCGGCTGCCGAATAAATCAAATCCCAAAACTGCCGTCTTGTTACAGGGTCAACGCCTCCTGTGGGTTCATCTAAAAACACAATTTTAGGTTCGTGTATTACGGCAACTGAAAACGCTAATTTCTGTTTCCAACCCAAAGGCAAAGAAGCCACTAATTTTTTTGCTTCGCTCTGCAATCCCAATGTTTCAATCAGTTCATTGCTTTTTGCGTTTAGTTGCTTATCGGATAAACCATAAATACCGCCAAAGAATTGAATATTTTCTATTACCGTTAAATCTTCGTACAATGAAAATTTTTGGCTCATATAACCGATGTTCTTTTTAATTTCTTCGGTCTGCTTGTAAATGTCAAAACCTGCAATGGTAGCATTGCCCGATGAGGGTTTGGAAAGCCCGCAAAGCATTTTCATTGCGGTTGTTTTTCCTGCACCGTTTGCACCTAAGAAACCGAAAATTTCCCCTTCGTACACTTCAAACGTAACTTCGTTTGTAGCGATGAAATCGCCAAAACGCTTGGTTAATTTCTCTGTTTTTATTACTACTTCGTTTGTCATATCAGTTCATCAGATTTATAAAGCAATCTTCAATGCTTGGTGTGATGTGTTTGAGTTCAATGTCTTGAAAATCGGCTTCCTGCAAGGTTTGTATCAGTTCATTTTGTGAACGCTCATTATCATTTTGAAACGTGATGTGATGAAAGTCGCCAAATGAAAAACAACTTTTTATCTGTGTGTTGTTTCGCAAAGCATTCAAGAGTTTACCCATATCGTTTGCCTTTACTGCAAACAACTTGTCGGGAAACTGTTTGATGATAGTATCGGGCGTATCAATAGACATTATGCTGCCGTTTTGTATCAATGCGATGCGTTCGCAAAGCGTGGCTTCGTCCATATAAGGGGTTGAAACCAAAATGGTAATGCCCTGCTGTTTTAAGCCTTTCAGCATTTCCCAAAATTCTTTTCTTGAAACTACATCTACGCCTGTGGTCGGCTCGTCTAAAAACAATACTGTTGGGCGATGAATTAAAGCACAACACAAAGCCAGTTTCTGCTTCATACCACCAGACAATTTTCCTGCTCTTCGATTTTTAAACGGCTCTAACTGTACATAAATATCCTTTACCAAATCGTAATTTTCCGCAACGGTGGTATTGAATACGGTTGCAAAAAAGTTGAGGTTTTCCTCTACTGATAAATCTTGATACAATGAAAATTTGCCGGGCATATAACCTACATTTTTGCGAATGGCTTTATAGTCTTTTACTACGTCAAAACCATTTACGGAAGCCGTACCGCTATCGGGAAGCAATAGCGTAGTAAGTATGCGGAAAATGCTTGTTTTTCCTGCTCCGTCTGCTCCAATCAAGCCAAACAATTCGCCCTTGTTTACCTCAAAAGAAACATCGTTTACTGCCTTTACTTCGCCTTTATTGTAGGTCTTTACAATGTTATTTAATACAACGTCTGCCATTGCTATTGGAATTTTATTTCGCCATACATACCTACTTTGTATAAACCGTCATTTTTAACTTTTATCTTCACGGCATATACCATATTTGCCCTTTCGTCTTTGGTCTGAATGGTTTTGGGTGTAAACTCCGCTTTGTCGTTTATCCAAATGATTGTACCTGCGGTTTCTTTGTAACCGCCTTTGCCGTCATCGGTAAGCACTTTTACTGTTTGGTTCAATTTTGCCTGTGGTAGTTGGTCGCCTGTGATGTAAACCCTCAAAATAATGTTGGATAAATTGGCGATTTTGTAAAGCGGTTTTCCCGCTGACGTCATTTCGTTGGCTTCGGCATATTTGGAAAGTACCGTTCCACTTGCGGGATTTATGATATAGCATTTTGCAAGCTGGTCGTTCAGTTGCTCAATCTGCACCTGCAATGGCACAACGTCTTTGCCTAAGCCCTCGCTTGAAATGCTCAACGTTGATTTTTGTGCTTCGATTTGTTTTTTCAATACTTCAATCTGTGCGTTGATGTCATCTAACTGTTTGGGTGTGGCTGCATCGCCTTTTACCAAATTAGCAACTCTTGTCCTTTCTCTTTCAGCCGTTCTAAGCTGTTCCTGCAAGGCAGATAGCTGAACAGGTATATTGGGCTTTTTTCCCAAAATGGCTGTAACCTGTGCTTCCAACTGCTTTTTCTTCAGATACAACTGCAAGCTGTCTATGTAGCCAATGGTTTGTCCTGCTTCCAATGTTTGCCCCTCTTCGATGCTGAACTGCTTGATTGTGCCTGTGGCTTCCGATGAAATAATGGTTTCTTCTGCCTCAAAACTTCCCGAAGCATCAAATGAAACTTTGTTATTGTTGCAAGCAGTAAGCACTGTTGCGATGCTTGCTATCAATGCGATTGTTTTTATTTTATACATTGTTCTACTTTTTTTATTGTTACTAATTTCCTGCTGTTGTTTGAGCGTTGTACTCTGTCATTAAAAGCTGTATTTCGTGTAAAATCAAACTTTGCTTCGCCTGGTCTTCGGCATTTACCGCAATGAGGTAATCGTTTGTGGTTGCCGTACCATAAGTAAGTTGATTTTGTGTGGTGTTCTTTACGCTTTCACGAAGTATAACAATGCTCTTATCGGTTTCAATCAAATCCTGCATTTTGGTTATATCAGCGTTTTGCTGTTTCAATGTGAGGTTGGTATTGAACAAAAAAGTTTCTCGTTGTATGTCTATCAAACTTTGATTGTTAGCAAGCATTTTCTTTTCGTTCTTATAAGTATAGAAACCTGTAATGTTCCAACTCAACCGTAAACCACCGATATAGTAACCTTGAAAATCATTATCCAGCATATTCAAACCAGGTCTGCCAAAACCGCCTTGAAAAAATGCACTCAAACGAGGCAGGTTTTTAGCGGTAATCAGCTTTTCCTGTACGTCAAAGGATTTTTTCTGTAAGTCGTAAAGTTTCAGTTCGGGGCGGTTGATTGTGGGTGTAAGCATTTGCCTATGTGGTTTTTCAAGAACGGTATTTTCATCAATCGACTTGCCGATGAACAAAGCCAGCATATCGGCATAGCCTTTGCGTGTGGCTTTCAGTTCAATGGTGCGCTGGTCTGCTTTCAGCAACTCGGCTTTCAGGTTGTCGGCTGTGCTTTTCAATGCTACGCCGTTGGCAATGGCTACATTGGTTTTTTCGATGCCGCTTTTAATATCCTTTTTAAGTAGTTCGGTCTGCTGGATTTGGGCATCAATCAATAATATTCCGAAATAAAGGTTGTTGATGCGTTCCCTTAGCTTGTATAGTTCCACTTCTGTTTTTTGTGTTTCTATTTCCGAATTGGCATTGATATATTCCTTTTGGTCTTTAACGGTAAACAGGTCGGTAATGGACTGCGATACCTCGCCATATAACCTGTATTGGTCTTTGCTCATTGTAGGAATATCCACATTGGGCAATGAAATCGGGACTTGGGTAACAGCCGATTGATAGGTTGCCTGTCCTGCTATATTGAATTGAGGTAAAACCCCTTTTTGAGCGTTGGCAATAGAATATTCCTTTGTCTTTTCTATCAGCGTGTACTGCTTTATCAAAGGATAATTCTGTTTTGCCATTTCAAGGCAGTGGTCAAGGGTCAATGAATTGTTTTGTTGTGCCATTGCCCAATGGCTGCACATCAGCAATAAGCCTATCAGCCATTTTGATTTTTGTTTATGAATTACTTTAATCATTTTATTTAATTTTTAGTTTCAATCATTTGATTAACTTATGGACAAAAAAATTTATTTCGCTTTCATCATCGCTTTTATCCAAACAGGTATCAATCTTTTACGCTCCTGCATCAGCTTGTTAAACTGTGTTTCATCCAACCCGCTTATTCCCTGTAACAATGGTTGTCCGATAAAAGGAAAAACAACCAAGCTCAATAAATTCATCAAAAAATGCAATGGGTTTGGTTCGGTAATTTTTCCTTTTGCAACAGCTTCCTGATGTTGTTTGACAAATGCAGAACTCATTACTATTTGTTTGATTGGTAATTTTTCTAACAGACCGCCCGAATTGTTACGGATTTCGTTCAACATAAAAATGGGGATATTCGGCTCTTGGGTAATAAAGTCTATATAATGGGAAGCAACCAATTCTACTTTCTTTTCTAAAGAGGTTTTCTCGTCATTCAATATCGTTGCCATAGTGTGCATAAAACCCGTTACGGTTTCAAGCATTATAATATCAAACAACTTTTCTTTACTGCGGAAATAATAATTGAGCAAAGCAAGGTTAATGTCTGCTTCCTCTGCAATGTCCCTTGTACGTGTTGCCGCAAACCCTTTTTTATGGAATACGATACGAGCAGCGTTCTTTATCTTTTCTTCAGTAGAAGTGTCTAACTTCTTTACTTCTTTACTTTTAGCCATTTTACATTAAAATTCTTTTCAGTGACAAATGTAAAAACTTATTCTTGATTTATCCAAATATTTTAATCATTTGATTAAATTTAGTTTTCGAAATTATTCTTGAAACTTGATAACGAGAAGGTTAGTAATAGTGCTGTACAAAAAAACAGGGCTGTAAAAAGTACAGCCCTGTTTTTGATGGATATATCCTAAAACGCTCTTATTCTTGCTGCACCAAATGTTGCAAATCCGGGTCATTTTTGATACGCTCCAATTCCATTTCGATAATCTGTACAATGTCTTGTTTTATCTGACGGTAGTTGCTTTCAATCTGCTGTTTCATTTTATCCTCGCCCTGCTCGTTTACGAAAGAAAGGATTTGCGGTATTTGCTTATAGGCTTTGGTTTCTGCTGCTACCTTGTCATTATCCACCACGATTTCAGCGTGGAAAATCTTTTGCTCGATGCGCTCATCAAAGTTATCCGATACAGAACCTACGAACATACCCTGTGTCAAAGTTGAAATTTTGGAAGCCGGAATAAGGCTGTCTAATTGTGTGGAAATTGAGGTAGATTTATCGTTGCGGTTAATGGTCATACTCTGGCGTTTCTGCAATACTTTTCCGAAGCGTTCCGAAAGGCTTTTTGCCGTTTCTCCAACCACCTGACCACTGAATATATTGCCGACGGTATTCTGTATTACCTTACTTTCTTTGTCGCCGTAATCCCTCGTTAATTGCGAAAAGTCTTGAAAGCCCAAACATACAGCCACCTTATTACTTCTCGCTGTTGCGATAAGATTATCCAGTCCCCTAAAATAAATTGTGGGCAGCTCATCTATGATTACTGAACTCTTTAATTGCCCTTTTTTGTTGATGAGCTTAACAATACGGGAATTGTACAAACCCAATGCTGCGGAGTAGATATTTTGGCGGTCGGGATTATTACCCACGCACAAAATTTTAGGCTCTTTTGGGTTATTGATGTCGAGCGTAAAGTCATCGCCAGTCATAACCCAATACAACTGCGGGCTAATCATTCTTGACAAAGGGATTTTTGCCGATGCAATCTGTCCCTGCAATTGGTCTTGTGCGCCACCTTGCCAGGCATCCATAAACGGAGAAAGATAGTTTTCCAAATCGGAATATGAGGTCAGAATGGTAAATACGTCCGAATACTTTTTATTCAGCAATTCAATGGCGTGCGGGAATGTACAATACTTACCATCCTCATAGATTTTCAGATACCAAATAATGGCAGCCAATAGGATAATTGGGCTTTCCACGAAAAAATCCCCTTGCTTCTGTATCCAGCTACGGTTGAGGTTCAGCATTATGGTGTAAGCCGCTTCGTAAGCGTCGGAAATGTCTGTCATAAAATCGGGATTGAGTGGATTGCACCTATGGCTCTTGCGTGGGTCATCGAAATTTATCACATAGAATTTTGGTTGAACTTTGTACTTATCCCGATGCTTCAATAAATGATTGTAGGCAATGGTGGAAAGGTCGTCAAATTTAAAATCATATATATACATACTAAAGCCTTTCTCAATCTGCTGCTTGATGTAGTTGTTTACGATGGCATAAGATTTACCGGAACCCGGAGTACCCAACACGATTGATGCCCTGAAAGGATTTACAATGTTTATCCAACCGTTGTTCCATTTGCCTTTGTAGTAAAATTTGGTGGGCAGGTTAACGGAATATTCATTTTCCATCAGCTTTGTTTCCTGTTGAAAGCTCTCGTTCTCGTTGTTGAAAACATCGTCCATTAAGTTGGTACGAAGCAAGCGGCTCATCCATACGCCCGCCATCAGCAAAGCAATATAACCTAACGAGATAGTAAGGATATACAGAAATGTGCCTATTACCGGAGATAGCTTTAACAACGGCGTGTTCAGAAAGAACAGCACAAAACCAACGCCCAAAGCCACGTAGATTTTAGCCCAGGTTATCTTCTCATTCTTTACGCCTTTCGTTCCCAAACAACTCAAAGCAAGCAAAACCAAAGCGAACGCCTTGGTATAAAGGGTATGTGAAAACAAGCCCGCCGTCCGGTCGAAATTGCCTAATATCTTGTTGATTATTTCCAACGTCCAACCACGTTCTAAAAAGAACCCGTAGCAGAACCAATAAAGGTGCATCAGCACCAAAAGAATACTGACTGCCCGCATAAAAGCCATTATTTTGGCTAAACCTCTTAAATCGTCTTCTCCCTGCATTCTTTTTTAGTTTTAATGTTCGGGCGTGAATTTAAAGGCTCTACACAGCGGCTATAAGAATGTGGCAGTCAATGGCGGTGCGTGGCAGTGTTTGGCGAAGTGATAAGAGTTGTAGCTTCTATGATCCTTTTGTATCGTAACATTTATGAAGCATCCAAATAAAAAATACTTTTAGTTGCTCTTCTGTTTTCTGTCCGTCAGCAACATTTTTTGTCCTGCTGAATTGGTGGACAAGGAACACTTCCGTAACTACAATAAACACAACAGTCTCCTTGTTTTGGTTTAAGAACTTGTTTGCATTTTTCACATTCGTAGAAATATTGGCAAGCGTCTGTCGGCATTGTTTCTTCTTTCTTGTGTCCGCAGTTGGGGCAAGTAATTGTTGATTGCAATATGATTTCCATTTGGTTTTATTTTTTGTCGGTTACAGAATATCCTGTTGAGTTAATTGCTTTTTCGACCTCAGAAATATTCGTTTTTGAGTTGTCAAATTCCACGATTGCGTTTCCTTTTTCGTATGAGGCGTTTGAACTTATTATTCCTGTCAATTTATTTACTTCGTGATTTACGTGTTCGCCACAACTTGCACAAGTCATTCCGCTAATCGTAAATTCTACTTTTTGAATATTGGATTTGTCCACCGCTATAATTTGCTTTTCTGTCTTTGGGTAGAAAATGCTTGAGTAGTATGGAAAGGCAAGCATTACGATTGCAAATGCTGTTACAATTCCTAAAAACATTTTTGACTGAATGAATTTTGGTTTTTCTTCTGTCTCACAATTGCAATCTATCTGCTTTTTGGGTTTCAACTTTTGATACCAAGCAAAACCAAGAACCAAAATTGTCAACCCGATAAAATAGGGTCGAAAAGGTTCAAGCCAAGAAAAAGTGGAAGCAAGACCGCTTGTTCCTGCAATAAGAGCCAATACTGGTGTGATGCAACAAAGAGAAGCTGCAATTGTAGTCAAAAGTCCTGCACCAATTAATTTTTTGTCAGTTTTCATATTGTTTCTAATATTTTGTTTTCGTCAAGTATTTTGAAAAATGGTTTCAGCATTTTTTCATACTCTTTAGTCAGTGAGTGAAAAATAGTTTGAGCTTCTCGTTCGGTTTCAATAAGTTTTCTGTCTTTGAGTTTCCGCAAGTGTTGTGAAACCGCTGAAATTGTCATACCAAGAATATCACTTATATCACAAACACAAAGTCGTTTTTCTTCATAAAGTAGAAAGAGTATTTTCAGTCTTACATTGTTTCCCGCTAATTCAAGTCCGTTCGATAAATAGTCAAAAGAACCGTTGAGTTCTGAAACTCGGTCTTTACAGCGGTTTATTTGTTTAATGTCTGCTTGTTGTCGTATGCAAGAATTATTGTCCATAGCACAAAGATAGTCAATTTGTTTATTTAAGCAATTACTTAAATACAACTCAAATTCTTTCAGAATTATAAAGTGACAGCTCAATAAATCTTTTTAAAAACAGATTTTTAATTCCAAAATCTGACCTCTTACAGTCTTCTTTTTTTTTTCTTCTTCATTTTGTTAGCAAAATCCTGTTCCTCGTAATCATCGCCCTGTGCTTCGGGTAACAAACCGCCAAATGCCTCAATCAAACCGTCTTCGTGTTTTTCAGTAGTATTCAGGAAGTCGAACAAATGATGAGGTTCTTCCGCAGGAAGATCTGCATCATTTGATGTGGATGTTTTTGGAAGTTGTACGACAGGTTCTTTAATCTCCGGTTTGATATTATTGTTCCAATAATCATTAAAGGTATTGGCAGAAAGTTCCTTTGCTAAGCGTGAACCGTTCCAAACCGCCTTTGAATTGTGGTCTATGAAAGTGATACCATAAATACGACCTGTATCGTTCCGGCGGACCACTACATTAATGCCCTGTTCACTCAACTGCTTTTTAAAAGCCTGCTCATCATTTGTGGATTTCAGAGCAATAGAAATTGCAGCTTTTAGGGTCTGCTTACTTGGGTGGTCTTTTAAATCCTCTTTGCATTTTGCAAAATGCAGTTCCAAAGCCGGAAGCCCTGCATTTTTACCAAACAACGAAGCCTTGAACGGATGCCCGGCTCTTTCGCCTTTCTCGTTTAAAGGAATATATAATAAGCCTTGCCGCATTTTTCCCTGCAATTCGCCCTCCACTTTTTCGGTGGTAACATTAAACAGGGAAAGCAAGGCATTGTATTCGCCCAAAGTCTGAAACTTATAATAATTCGGTAGGTGGCGGACAACCGAAGCGATTTGGCTTTTCACATCGCCTGCCCGATAATCTACCGGACGGAAAATCTTGTCGTTCTGCTTGTGTTCTTTATCGGTTGCGGGTATCAAGCCGTGTTGTCTTTCCAGTTCACGGCACACATTCATAGACCGCATTTTCTCGAATTTGTCCGAAATCTTTTTGCCCTGCTCGTCCACGCAAACCGATACAATGTGTATATGGCTGCGGTCAATATCCGTGTGTTTGAATACCACAAAAGGCTGTTCGCCGTAACCCATTTCCCGCATATACTGTTCTGCCATTTCCCTAAACTTATCATCGCTTACCTTGTCGTTCGGGTCAGGATTAAGCGAAATATGCAACGTATGTTTCTCGGTATTGCGGTTCGCTATCAGGTAAGGGGCAAAAGACTGGGCTAATTGTGCCACGGAATAATGACCGCTTGCGGTTTCAATCATCTTATTGGCAAATAAAATCTGCCCGTTTTCATTCTCTACTTTAAGCTGATTGTACGCCAATGCTCCGTATAAATTTGCGCTTCTTCCGATTTTTGCTATCATTTCTACCGCTATTTTTCAGGTGTTTGGCTTCAAATTCCTCGCTTATTTGGATGATTTTCTGACATAGCATTGCCATTTCAGCCGTCTGCTTTTCCAGTTTGTACAGAAACGCTGCGGCTTTTTTCTCGGAAAAATTCTTGTACAGCAGCTTTACAATTTGGTTATAGTTTACACCTATGGAACGGAACTGGCTATGAAAAGAGGTCAGCCGCATATAAAAATCAACCGTTCCCTTGTCAATCTGAATGGTCTTTATGGTCTTGTTAAAGATGCAGGACGTTATAAAGTGCGCCTTTACCTGCATACCTGATTTATCAAACAGGGCAAGAAAACGGGCGTGTTCCTGCTCGTTAAAGGAAATGGTGTACCGTATTGTCGCCGGGTCTTCTTTGGGGCGGCGTCCGGTCTTTTTCAATTGCTTTTTGTTGTTATCGTTCATCACTAATCCATTTTAAAATCCATACAAAACCCTGACTTCGGAAGGTGTTTTCTGCCCCCTGCAAAGGGCAAGTTGTTTTGAGCATCGGAAATCATTCCGAGATGCTCAAAACACAACTTGCCGTGTTCCGGTGAACACAAAAATCCGCCCTGCGGGACGGATTGAATGTAACAGGGAAAAACGGCTCGATGCCGTTCCCGTTACCTCCTGATATGTCAAAAGACTTTTGCATAAATCCGTTAATAAAAATCACAATACAAAGTAAAGCCCTGTTTACGATAGCGTTGCACTGTGCCACAGTGCCAAATGCTGCCTCTGAACGCCAAACACTGCCACCGCTATACAACTGAATGAATTTGATGAGTTCTTTGCCCCTGAATGTTGGCAGGCAGGCAGACAGCCCGTGCTTCAGGACAAGCAGACGGCACACATTCAAGATGGCAGGTTATCCTGCCTGCAAGATTGCAGGAATGCAAGAAAGCAAGAGCGCAGGAATGACGGAAAGCGTGACGGATGGAATGACGAACGGAACGAATGCAAGAACGCAATCTCCCCTGATAAGATGCCTGAATGAAAGCAGGGCTGCTATACAGCAAGGAAGCAGGCAATCAGCAATTCCCGCAGGCAAGCCTGATAGCTATCCTGCAAGAAAGACAGCACGAAATCAGGACTGCACGGGTGCAAGCCTGCAAGACTGAAAACAGCAAGATGTAAACTTTAAATTTTAAAAATATGGACACAAAAAAGAAACCTCTGTTCGTTGCCTTTTCTTCTCAAAAAGGCGGTGTTGGCAAAAGCACATTTACCACGCTTGTTGCAAGCACGATGCACTATCGGTTGGGCTACAACGTAGCCGTATTTGATGCGGATTTTCCGCAGCACAGCCTGATGAAAATGAAAACCCGTGATTTGGCAATGGTAATGGAAAATGAGGCTTTGAAAAAACTGGCTTATAAGCAGTTTACCACCATCAACAAAAAAGCCTATCCCATTATGCAGCACAAAGCGGATAGCGTACTCGATGCGGCGCACGAATTTGTAAACACTTCTCCCGTTCCGCTTGATGTGCTGTTCTTCGACCTGCCCGGAACTGTAAACACGCCCGGCATCCTGAAAGCATTGGCAGGTATGCACCACATTTTCACGCCCATCACGGCAGACCGTGTGGTAATGGAAAGTACGCTCATCTTCACACAGCTTTTACAGGACGTGATTATGAAAAAAGGCGAGACATCTATAGAAACCATTAATCTTTTCTGGAACCAGGTGGACGGCAGGGAAAGCACACCCTTATATGACGTGTACAATCAGCTAATCGGGCAATTGGGATTAAGCCTGATGCAAAGCCAAATCAAGAACAGCACCCGTTTTCGCAAGGAAAGCGAAGCGGACAGCAAAACGGTTTTCCGTTCTACGGTAATGCCACCCGATGAGCGTTTGATGAAAGCCTGCCAGTTAGACCTGTTCATCAGCGAATTTTTAAACATCATTCAATTGTAGTGCTATGGAGAAAGACAATAAAAGAAAAGTAACGCCGGACATTAACGAGGAAATGATGATGAACCTGATGGTAGACGGCGTTAAAAAGGACGGTTTACAGCTACCTGCCGAAGAGCAGGAAAAGGAAGCGGAACAAGATGTGGTAAAGCAGGTTGAGTTACCACAAAGTAAGCCTGTACAACGGGAAAGGAACCGCATCAAAAAAAGCCTTGACGGAAGCTACGGCGAACACTTTTTGAAAACCCATTCGATGACAAAGCGGGGCGATAAAAGCATATATATACGGCAGGAATACCACGAACGGCTATCCCGTATTGTACAGGTTATTGGTAAAGATGCCATACCCCTGTATGCTTATCTCGATAACATACTGGAGCATCATTTTGAGATGTTTGAAAAAGCCATTACCGATGATTTCAACGAAAAGTTTAAACCCATTTTTTAAAGCATCAGATTATGGAAATAGTAATTGTGATTTGCCTGCTGATAGTCATTGTCCTGCTTTTGCAGGATAAGATTGTCATTCATAAAAGGTCGGAGCAAAAGTCCAAACAGGAAAAAGTTAACCCGAACCTGCCCGATATTATGGGGCAACCCAAGCCAGTAAGAAGCCTTTCAGTGCCAAACACTGCCAATGAAAGCCAAATAACGGAACAGGAGATAAACCCTGATAATTTAGACATTGAATACGACGAAAACGAAAACGTCAGCATTCAAATTCCGCAGGAAGAACTGGACAAAGTTTTCAGCAATATGCCTGATTTGGAGGAAGAGGAAGAAGAATGGAACAGGTACGGAATATCCGGTGGCGATAACGGTTTTGCCCAAGGGGTTACCTACGACGAACTAAGCTCCGTAGGGGCATTGCTCCAAAAAGAGAATTTGGAACAGGCTCAAAAGGAAACAGCGGTAGCCATAGTTCAGAAATTACAGGGAACCGAATTATTCAGCTTACTGGAAAATTCCATTGAGGGTGCTTCCCGAAAAATTGCCGAGCTTTTGGATAGCACACTTTCATCTGAAAGCGACGACGGTTCTTCCACCTTGCGGAAAAGTGATTTGGGTGATTTTGACATTGGGGAGTTTGTATAGACTTCCCTTTTTTTTAGGAGTATAACTGAGTATTAGTGTGACATTATCTTATTATGCCTCTTGTGAGAAATGACAACATTATTCCGTCACTTGTAACTTACCTGCGTATGTTCCGTAGGGCTTACCTGAATAATCTCCAGTTTTGAAATAGTCACATAATAGTTTGACCACATTATCTATATCTTCTTCCGTTTCAAATTGGATTTTACCATCTTTTAAGTTTATCGGTGCTTTTTTCTTTTTACCCAATGTTTCCAACTTTTTTATGTTTTTAGAAGTTAAAGAATTTAGATTTCCTAATTTTTCCAACTTCATCAACTTTTTATGAATAGAAGCTTTTGTTTCTATTTTATCAGTTAGAAGCTTAATATCTCCAAAACACTGATGTTTAGATATTGATGTTGCTACGTCTTCCGCTCTCTTCTTATATTCTTCTTGTAATCCGACAAGTTGCTCAAAGTAAAATTTCTTCAATACGTAAAAAGTTTCTTCATAAAAGATACAATCTATTTGTTTGTCTAAATAAACAGTATCGCTTTTTAGCAATGAAAGTGTATTGGTATTGGTGTCAAAAAAAGTCCTTATCTGACTGCCTAAGCTTTTCTTTTCTCCGTCTTTTTCCTTTTCCACTCCTACTTTTCCGGGGGATATTTTTCTAAATGTATAAAAAGATTTATTACTGTCAATTTCAAACTCGACACAATATGCCCAAAGAGTTTCATCTTGGAGTATATCGTTTAAATCTGTGATTTTCGGTGGGCTTTGGTTTAATTGGTTATAAACAACGTCTGAAAAAGAGCCAACTTTATTCTGCATTTGATAAGTAAACAGATGTTCTGTTTCGTCAGCTATGACATCATAATCGAAAAAGTTTAAATCTTCATTATCCTGAATTTTTTTGAACTGTTTCAATGAAAGTTCATAAAGATAGTTTCTTACTTCATCCGTAATCTCTATCTGATAAACTTTAAAGTCAAACTTTTCCAAAACACGTGCGTTAGCTTTCATTCCTTCTTTGAGAATACGAGTGACAAAATACATCTTTAAGTTTTCCGCACTTGCCTGACCAATTATATCGACCAAAATGGATTTATCCATAATAAATATTTTTCGTAATTAAGTTTATTTTTATTTCTTGCCCGCTTTCCAAATCTTCATCTTTTGTTATCAAAAGAGCTTTTTTTGTTTGGCTCTTCTTGTTGTAATCAATTTGGTAAAGGGTATGAGTAATACTCAATATTGGATTTATTACAATCATATTTGATTTTGTATAAATGAAAAATATGATTATCAAGACAATGAAAATCGACGTAATGTCAAATAAGTTATTTGTGTCTTGGAAGATGAAGGGAACAATGTAAGTTGAGATGTAACTGATGCTTTCACTATTCTTGTTTTCTACTTCAACGACTTTTACAAGCTCTCCATTTGATTTTTTTATATCTAAATTTATCAATAAAAATTTCAGCCCTATATAACCGAATATTGCAGTAAGAAAAAGAAAAACGCTTAACCCAAATTTTGCTAAAGCCAGAAATACACTTTCTTGACTAAAACCTCCAAAATTCAAATAATCAATATTTTGCTTGACTTGTCGCAAAATCAATAATCCAAACAACGGAATATATGATGTAATGAACAACACAAAAATTGCGATATTATTTAGTTTTACTTTTTTCATTACATTATTTTGGAGATGGCTATATGGGAACTATCTCACACCTGCATAGTACTTTGCTCGTTCTTCTTTAAATAATCTCAATTGTTCTACCTGTTCTTGATATTGTTTATATAATCCGTTTTTCGATTTTGTTTGCTCGGGAAATGTCAGAGAAAAAGCATCTAAATCATTCGTATGGATTGCACTTTCGGGAATGACTTCCTTTATCTTATCTAATGCTTTTAAATAGTAGGTTTCGCTAATTTCGCAAGCTGTCAAACTCAATCCTGCATTATAACACGCAATTGCAATTGTTCCACTTCCCAAATGAGTATCTAAGATTTTATCTCCTTGATTAGCATACATTTTCAAAAGCCATTCGTAAAGCTCTACTGGTTTTTGTGTTGGGTGGATTTTATTTCTATTTTTTCTTACACTAAATCTGAAAATTTTTGAAGGCTTGTCTAATGATGACCAAGCCATTTCTGCCATTGAAAAATTATTCAATGTTTCGGGTTGGTTTTTATCCCAAATAATAAACCCTTTGTTGTATTCGCTTTTTAGCCAAAGTTGTCCGAAATAGTTTCCTCCCCAAATAATCTGATTTTTTGAAACCCGAAGTAACTCATTAAAGTAATCATCATTGGGTTTTACATCCCATTGACTGTACTCATCCATATTAAATTTGTAGTCGCCACCTCTTTTTGTTTTGTTTAAAATCCCATAAGGTGGGTCGACTATGGCAAGGTCAAAATAGTTGTCTGGATATCTTGCCATTAATTCCATATTATTTTCTCTCGTAATTGTAATCATCGTAAGTTTTAATTTTTTGCTGCAAACCTTGAAATAGTCAGGTCCGAAATGTTTTTACTGATGTCTTTTCCAAGATTATTGACGATGATATTATCAAAATCTTCGTAGTCAATTTCTCTCACGTCATTATCAATACAGTTGTATAAATATTCCGAAAAAGTGTTTGCCCGAATAATTACAATCGGACTTGTGCGAATATCTTGAAGTACCGCTGGAACATATCTTGGCGTAACTACAATTGTGTAAGCTCCCCCAATTTTTTCTCGGTGCCCTTCTAATCTTCCAGCATTTACACCCGAAAGTTTGTTTTTGGTCGACTTGGCATCAACGGCGAATTTTTTCTTTTTAGGAATATACAGGCATTCCAAATCAGTGTTTCCTGCTCCGCCTACTTTTTCGGCTTCTATATTGTAGAACATATTGAAACCATCTGTCAAAGCATCTTCAAAAAGATATGCTTCCGCTCCTTCGTTATTGTTTGCGTATTGTTCTATAATTTTCGGAAGATTAAGCAATTCAAATTTTATATCATCAGCTACTTCGCCAATTTCAACTAAAAGTGTCTTAGGGTAAAAACTGTAAATTTCCTTAATAACATCAATTTTCAAACGTTCAGGGTCGTTAAGCAACAGAGGCTTTGCTAAAAAAGAATATTCATTTTCTAATTGCTGAACTAACTGTTTTAAATTTTCAGGAATTGCAACCTCGTTTCTTGTTATTTTCCTAAAAGTATTGGTTGTTCCGTGTTGTAGTTTGGTTATAACAATTCCCTCTCGTTTGTTCAATACACCTGCACTTTCAAACAGACTTGAAACGTAATAATCCCATTCATAAGCAGAGTTCACATAAGCGTGTCTGTCTTCTTGAAATTTTTGAGCAATTTCTTCATCTGAAAACTTTCTTAATGCTAATAATTCATTTATTAAGACATCATATGTTTTTTGAGTAGCTTCTTTGAGAAACACAACAACGTACGCAACCTCAAAAGCATAAAGTTTGTTAGATAGTTTTGGTTCTGAAAGCAATTTATAAATCAAACGAAATGGATAAAGCTGAAATTCGCTATCCGTTCCGCTATGTGGATGGGGATATTGTACAGCCCAAAGCATTGTAAGAAATATTTTGGCTATTTTCTCTTTATCCCCAACGTTTTTCAAAAATAAGTTTCCAAGCGGACTAAATAAAAAACGGTCTTGCCCATCAACCTTGGCTTGGTAGCCAAACATATAATATGAAAGCTGATTGATTTTATGGTTTATCGCATCAAGCGGTAATTCAGGATTTCTTTCGCTATACAAACCTAACTCACGTAACTTTGAATTTAATTGCGCTTTCTCATCTTTTGAAATTCCTGTCTTGGTGTATGACTTCAAAAATTCAGCAACAACACAAAGTTTTTCAAAATCTCTTGTATGTCTGTATAAAATCCATTTCTTACTATCAATTCGTAAAGTCATATTATTGATTTATTTGAGCAACAATATTTTTAATTAACAAAGGCGGAATACATTCTCCAATACATTTTCTAATAAGTAATTCAGGTGTATTATCCGGGATATTCCAATTTTGTGGAAGAGAGGACAACAACATTAACTCCAAAGGTGTTAAAACTCTTGCATCAGAATAAGTTCCGTTTTTTAATTTTCTTCCTGGATGCACATTCAATTGTGAACTGATTGCATCATTTCGCATTGTAATGGTGGGAGCGGGTTCATCCCATTTAATTCGTCGGTATGTGGTATTGTAACTTTTTATTTTTTCTCCATTAGATTTTATAGGAAAGTATTCTTCATTTTCAAAAGCAGTTTTTCCTGTTGGGGTATGCTTCATCCACAGTACGTGATTATCCGAATGTTTTCGGGCAAAATGCCATTTTATTTTTGACTGTTCTCCTGCCTCAATACTTGGTAAAAAACCAATCTTTTCTTCGACTGTTATTTGCTTTTCAGACTTTATAGGTTGTCCCCATTTTTTGTCTTTTCGGTACAATTTTATGATTGCTCTTGTCCGTCTTTGAGCAACACCATATTCAGAAGCATCATACACATTAGCTTCAATTTTGTATTCTTTGCCGAATAATAGATTTAAAATCTCTATTACTTTTAAATGTTGATTTTGGTATGGCAAAACCATCTTAAAAAATGTTGGTACATTTTCTATCAGTACAAAATCGGGAGATTTTAATTTAATGAAATCAATTATTTTAAAAACAAGATAATTCCTTTCATCTTTAAGCATTTGCTCAATATTCCGATTTTTTCCTGCAACACTCATTCCTTGACAAGGTGGTGAAGCAATTAGAAAGTCTAATTTTTCAGGGGTACTTTCTACGAGTGTTTTAAAAATCTTATCGTCTAAAATGCTACCTGCAATCATTTTAGAATTTGGATACAATGCCTGATATAGGTCAGCTCTTTCCTGAACCAATTCGTTAGCAGCGATAATATTAATTCCTACTTCTTCAAAGTAAGTTTCTGCTATGCCTGCACTTGAAAATAATGATGCTCCTACCATAATTAAAACTTGAGTGTACTTTGATGTTGGTTTTTAATTCTCATATATTTTGCTTTCTCCTCAGCAGCTAAAAATAGCTTTTGAGTTTCCTCCTCCGGATAAATTAATTCTGCAATTCTTTCGCTTAGATACTCGTGTTCTAATTTTTTTAAGTCAAGACTGAAAAATGCTGAAAGTTTCGGTATTATTTCAGCAGGTACATTTCTTTTACCGTTTTCAATTTTTGATAAGGTAGATTGGTCTATGTCTAATGCAGCCGCAAGTTTAGTTAATGTTAAACCATTATCTAATCTTAGCTTGTGAATATATTCGCCAAATGTTTCTTTCATAATCTTGAAATTTATTTCTTGACACTTTTGGCAAATCTACTAATTTGGTTTCGTTTGCGAAAGCTTTCAGCTATAAACTTTGGATTTTGGCTCGTTTTGAGTGACAGATAACCGCTTCTATAGAATAAAAGTGCAAAATCCATAATAGTTATTATTGAAACGTAACCTCAAACCGTAAAAAGTTTGGCTTTTTTTTATGCTCAAATGCTTGTTGCAAAGCCACTCACAGCCAAACACTTCCTTTGACTGCCACTTTCTCATAACGCCTCTTTTTCCACAAGACATTTGTCCCGAAAGCTCGCAAGGTGCGGGATAAACAGTAACAAATTAATGTGTTTCAATTATGGAAAAACAGAGAAAAAAAGTTTGGCTGGCAGCCTTGGCAATGCTGTCAGCAATTGGTGCGTTCGCACAGGGAAACGGCTCGGCAGGTATCAACGAGGCTACCCAAATGGTAACCTCTTATTTCGACCCCGCAACGCAGTTAATCTACGCCATCGGTGCGGTAGTCGGGTTAATCGGGGGCGTTAAGGTGTACAACAAATTCAGTTCCGGCGACCCCGACACGAGTAAGACTGCAGCTTCGTGGTTCGGTGCGTGTATCTTCCTGATTGTTGCCGCTACCATCCTGCGTTCATTCTTCCTTTAATCCTTTGCCTTATGAATTACAATATCAACAAAGGCATCGGCAGGACGGTGGAATTTAAAGGGCTGAAAGCACAATACCTGTTCATTTTCGCAGGCGGGCTGCTCGGTACGCTCATCCTTGTGATGATACTGTATATGGCAGGCGTCAATTCTTACATCTGCCTGTTCCTCGGAGCAGGTGGTGCTTCGCTCATCGTATGGCAGACCTTTTCGCTGAACCGCAAGTATGGCGAACACGGGCTGATGAAAATTGCAGCCAATAAAAGGCATCCTCGCTACATCATCTGCCGCAAGCCTGTACACCGCTATTTAAAATTCACTCCTAAACAGAATGCCGTATGAGAAATGTAGCAAAGACCACCACACTGGAAAACAAATTTCCGTTGCTGGCAGTAGAGAACAACTGCATTCTTTCCAAAGATGCAGATATTACCGCCTGCTTTGAAGTACGCTTGCCGGAACTGTTCACGGTAGCTTCTGCGGAGTACGAAGCGATACATTCCGCCTGGCACAAGGCTATTAAAACCCTGCCTGATTTTACGGTCATTCACAAACAGGATTGGTACATCAAGGAAAGTTATGCGCCCGATTTGGCAATAAAAGACCAGAGTTTTTTATCGAAATCTTACCAACGCCATTTCAACGAGCGACCGTTCTTAAACCATTACTGTTACCTGTTTCTTACGAAGACCACTAAGGAAAGAATGCGGATGCAAAGCAACTTCAGTTCGCTTTGCAAAGGTACGCTGATACCGAAGGAAATCAGGAACAAGGAAACGATACACCGCTTTATGGAGGCGGTCGCCCAGTTTGAGCGTATCGTGAACGATAGCGGTTTTGTAAGCCTGCGACGTTTGACCGAAGAGGACATTATCGGCACGGACGATACGCAGGGATTACTGGAACAGTACCTCACGCTATCGAGGGGAGCCGGAACACCAATGCAGGACATCGCATTGGGAGGTGAAGAAGTCCGTATCGGCAACAAAAGGTTGTGCCTGCACACGCTTTCCGATACGGACGACCTGCCCGGAACGGTATCGGCAGATACCCGTTTTGAAAAGCTATCTACCGACCGTAGCGACTGCCGTTTATCATTCGCTGCGCCTGTGGGCTTGTTGTTAAGCTGCAACCACATCTACAACCAGTATTTGTTTTTGGATAACAGCGAAGACAACCTGCAAAAGTTTGAGAAGTCCGCACGGAATATGCACTCGCTGGCGAGGTACAGCCGTGCCAACCAAATCAACAAAGAGTGGATAGAAAAGTACCTGAACGAAGCCCACAGCTTCGGGCTGTCTTCTATCCGTGCGCACTTCAACATTATGGCGTGGTCGGAAGACCCTGCGGAACTGAAGCAGCTAAAGAACGATTGCGGTAGTGCATTGGCACTGATGGAGTGTAAGCCACGCCACAACACAACGGACGTAGCCACTTTGTATTGGGCAGGAATGCCGGGCAATGCGGGCGACTTTCCTAGTGAGGAAAGTTTTTACACTTTTATCGAACCTGCGCTGTGCTTCTTCACGGAAGAAACCAACTACCACAATTCGCCCTCGCCGTTTGGTATCAAGATGGCTGACAGGCTTACAGGAAAACCTATCCATTTGGATATTTCCGACCTGCCTATGAAACGGGGTATCATCACGAACCGGAACAAGTTTATACTTGGTCCATCGGGTTCGGGTAAATCGTTCTTCACAAACCATATGGTACGGCAGTATTACGAACAGGGCGCACACGTACTGTTGGTAGATACGGGTAACTCTTATCAGGGCTTATGCGAACTCATCAAAGGAAAGACCAAAGGCGAAGACGGTGTTTACTTCACTTATACCGAAGATAACCCGATTGCCTTTAACCCTTTCTATACAGATGATGGCGTGTTCGACATTGAGAAGCGGGAAAGTATCAAAACCCTGATACTGACCTTATGGAAACGTGATGATGAACCGCCGACCCGTTCTGAAGAAGTTGCCCTTTCCAATGCGGTAAGCGGTTATATCGAACGTATCAAAACGGAAGATGTTTACCCGTCATTCAACGGTTTCTATGAGTATGTAAAAGGCGGCTACCGCAAGGTACTGGAAGAAAAGCAGGTCAGGGAAAAGGACTTTGACATTGCCAATTTCCTGAACGTACTCGAACCCTATTACAAGGGTGGCGAGTATGATTATTTGCTGAACTCCAACAAGCAGTTAGACCTGCTTTCCAAACGCTTTATCGTGTTTGAAATTGATGCGATTAAAGACCACAAAATCCTCTTTCCCATAGTTACGATTATCATTATGGAGGTGTTCATCAACAAGATGCGCCGACTGAAAGGTATTCGCAAGCTCATCTTAATTGAGGAGGCTTGGAAAGCGATTGCCAAAGAGGGAATGGCAGAATACATCAAGTATCTTTTTAAGACTGTCCGCAAATTCTTTGGAGAAGCGATTGTCGTAACGCAGGAAGTGGACGACATCATCCAGTCGCCTATTGTCAAAGAAAGTATCATCAACAACTCCGACTGTAAAATCCTGCTTGACCAACGCAAGTATATGAACAAGTTTGATGATATACAGGCGATGTTGGGGCTTACTGACAAAGAGAAAGGGCAGGTACTTTCCATCAATATGAACAACGATGCAAGCCGACTTTACAAAGAGGTTTGGATTGGCTTAGGTGGTACGCACTCGGCAGTCTATGCCACCGAAGTTAGTTTGGAGGAATACCTCGCCTATACGACCGAAGAAACCGAAAAAATGGAAGTAATGCAGCTTGCTGCTGAACTGGACGGCAATGTAGAACTCGCCATTAAGCATATCGCAATGCAAAGGCGGGACAATTCAAATCAATAGTCATTAACAATTTAAAAATTCAGAAACAATGAAAAAAGTATTGTATCTGGTGTGTACGGCACTGATGCTTGCCGTAGCACCGTCAGCAAAAGCCCAGTTTGTAGTTACTGACCCTGCAAACCTGGCTTCAGGAATTATCAACTCTGCGAACGAAATCATACAGACTTCTTCGACCGTGAGCAATGTGATAAAGAACTTCAACGAAGTGAAGAAAGTGTACGACCAGGGTAAGGAATATTATGACAAGCTGAAAGCCATCAACAACCTTGTGAAAGATGCCCGTAAGGTGCAACAAACGGTATTGTTGGTGGGCGATGTGTCTGAAATGTATGTGCAGAATTTTGGCAAGATGATGAACGACCCAAATTTCACACCGCAGGAATTAGTCGCCATCGGCAATGGTTATTCGGCACTGCTCAATGAAAGTACGGAACTGCTGAAAGAATTGAAGCAGATTATAACCTCTTCAAGCCTTTCGCTAAATGACAAAGAGCGTATGGATATTATTGACCGAGTGTACAAAGAAGTTAAGGATTACCACAGCCTTGTACGCTACTACACCAATAAGAACATTTCTGTAAGCTACCTAAGAGCGAAAAAGAAAAACGATGCCCAAAGAGTGCTTCAACTCTACGGAACTGCTAACCAAAAATACTGGTAAAAATGGAATGGGATAATCTTCACGAACTCCTGCGTTCGCTTTATGACGATATGATGCCGCTTGCAGGCGATATGGCGGCAGTAGCTAAGGGTTTGGCGGGATTGGGAGCATTGTTCTATGTGGCATTAAAGGTTTGGCAGGCTTTAAGCCGTGCCGAACCTATTGATATGTTCCCTTTGCTGCGCCCGTTCGCTTTAGGGCTTTGTATTATGTTCTTCCCGACCATCGTATTGGGAACCATCAATGCAGTATTAAGCCCGGTGGTAGTAGGAACCCACCAAATACTGGAAGACCAGGTGCTTGACCTGAACAAGCTGCAACAGCAGAAAGACCAGTTGGAATACGAGGCAATGGTAAGGAACCCCGAAACCGCCTATATGGTATCAGACGAAGAGTTTGATAAAAAACTGGACGAACTGGGATGGTCGCCCTCCGACATTGGAACAATGGCGGGTATGTATATGGACAGGCAAGCCTACAAGATAGAGAAAGCCATAAAGGATTGGTTTCGCAATCTATTGGAAATACTCTTTCAGGCGGCGGCTTTGGTCATTGATACCATACGAACGTTTTTCCTGATAGTCCTCTCCATACTCGGACCAATAGCCTTTGCTATTTCCGTATGGGACGGCTTTCAGTCCACGCTCTCGCAATGGCTCACGAGGTACGTCAGCGTTTACCTGTGGCTTCCTGTTTCGGACTTGTTCAGCTCAATGTTGGCAAGAATACAATCCCTCATTTTAGAAAGGGATATAGCAATGCTTGCCGACCCCACCTATATACCTGATACGAGCAATACCGTGTACATCATTTTTATGATTATCGGCATCATCGGGTACTTCACTATCCCGACAGTAACAGGTTGGGTAATCCAAGCCGGAGGCGCAGGAAACTTTACCCGCAATGTAAACTCCACAGCAATGAAAGCCGGAAACATCGCCGGAGCAGGCGCAGGCTCAACAGTTGGAAACATCGGCGGTAAACTGATGAATAAATAATCATTAATCATTCTAAAAAATGGAATTTAAAACGCTAAGAAATATCGAAAACAGCTTTAGGCAGATAAGATTATATGCCATTGTGTTTGCGGTTCTCTGCATTGGCGTGGTAGGATACGCCGTATGGCACTCCTACCGCTTTGCAGAAGAACAACGCCAAAAAATCTATGTACTGGATAACGGCAAATCCCTGATGCTTGCCTTGTCGCAGGATGCGAGCATCAACCGCCCGGTTGAAGCAAGGGAACACGTCAGGAGATTTCACGAACTGTTCTTTACCCTTGCCCCTGATAAAAACGCTATTGAAAGCAATATGGGCAGGGCATTCAACCTTGCCGATAAAAGTGCATTTGATTACTACAAAGACTTGTCGGAAAAGGGCTATTACAGCCGTATCATTTCAGGGAACGTGCAGCAACGCATAGAGGTGGATAGTGTGGTTTGCAATTTCGACAACTATCCCTATGCAGTGCGCACCTATGCCAAACAGTTCATCATCCGGTCAAGCAACGTAACCAGGCGTAACCTTATTACTACCTGCTATCTCGTCAACTCCGTTCGTTCCGACAATAATCCGCAGGGCTTCAATATTGAAAAATTTGCAGTCGTTGAAAACAGGGACATTGAAGTTATCGAACGCTAAAAACAATCTTATGGAAGCATTATCAGATTTAAACACGTTCGCAAAAATCCTTACTGACAAAGGATATAACGGGTATTTCCATACGCAGGGTGCGTATGCCGGAAAGCTGAAAGACAGCATCAGCGAATATCTCGAAAGTTGCCAAAAAGGTGCAGACAGTTTACCTAAACAGGACTTGTTGCTGACAGGCTACCTACAATGGTCGGGCGATGACAAGCCCCGTGTAGAATGCAATATGTGGGTAAAATACCTGAATGGCAAATTCTCTCTTAGCCGAATGGAAATAGCCAAGAAAGACGGCTTTGGGCAATTACTCAAAAAAACGGAACTGGCAAACCTGTCAGTCATATCCGCACCCAAATTAACGGAAGCGGTCGCACTGGTCAACAATGAGCCAAAGCAAAAGGCGGTTAAAAGTCCTAAACGTTTCAAGCTATAACACAGAAATAATATGGCTATGAAAAAATTAAGAGCAAATATGGACAGGTACTTTGACAAGTTGGACAAACGTTGGCAGGCATTACCCTTGCGCAAGCAACACCAATATACGCTGTACTTCTTTGTGGGTTACCTGCTGCTTACCGTAGCGGTCATTGGCAAAGTGATGTACGATACTTCAAAGTCCGGTCACGATATGGTCATTGAGCATATCGAAAACCCTGTCCTCAAAAGTAAAAACCCTGCAAGGTTGCAGGATAGTGTATCAACAATTTTAAAAAATCAGATTTATGAAAGAAAATGAGAACAAAAAATCGGTTGTTCGGGTAACCGAGGGAAGCCCGAAAGAAACCGCTGATGTGCTGCAAAACGGCACACAGAATAACAAGGAAAAGCTCAAAAAGCCTTTAATCTTTGGCTTAATGGCGATTGTCTTCGTGGGTTGTATGTACCTCATATTTAAACCGTCCGCAGATAAAAAGGCAATCGAAAACGTTGGGCTGAACGATGCCGTACCACAGGCTACGGGCGCAGGAATGCCTGCCGACAAAGGCAAGGCTTACGAGCAGGAAATGCTCGAACGTAAAGAGCAGGAAAAACGCAATGCCCTTGCAACGCTTTCTGATTACTGGAATACGGAAGATAAGAAAGAGCCGACCGATGAGCAGTTTCCTGACGATGAGGAAAGCAACGGCTTTGGCGGTGGTGGCAGAAATTCGGGAAGAAGCGGCAACCCTGCTTTGAACAGCTATCGAAATACCCAAAGCGCATTGAGTTCCTTTTATCAGGATGATAACGCTGAAACAATGGAACTCCGTAAGCAAGTGGACGAACTTAAAGCAAAGTTGTCGGAAAAAGATGTGCCACCTGTGGCCACCGTTGACGACCAACTCAAATTAATGGAGAAATCCTATGAAATGGCAGCAAAATATCTTCCGCAAAATGCCAATACCGGAAACGCTGCTCCTGCCAACGGTGCAACTCCTGCTGCTGCGGGTGCTAATCAAAAAGAGCAATTTGTATCGTTCACGCCCACAAGAAAGAACATCGTATCAGCCCTGTACCGTGAACCGTCGGACAGTGCCTTTGCAGCCGATTGGAGCCAAACAAAAAACAGGGGGTTTTATACCGCAGGTTCTACCGAACAGGCAATACAACCTAAAAACAGTATCAAAGCCTGTGTACACGAAGCCCAAACGGTAGTTGGCGAAACGGGTGTGCGTTTACGACTGTTAGAGCCTGCTAAAACCCCGCAACGTACCATACCAAAAGGAACGATTGTAACAGCTAATGCAAAATTTCAGAATGGCAGGCTACAATTAAAAGTTACCTCCGTAGAACTGGAGGGCAATATCATTCCGGTAGATATAACCATTTACGATTTGGACGGACAGCAAGGCTTGTACGTTCCGTATTCGCCCGAAATGAACGCCCTTACCGAAATGGCGGGCAATATGAGCCAGACAGGAGGAACAAGCGTAATGCTTACGCAGAATGCCGGACAACAGGTTGCCGCAGACTTAAGCCGTGGCGTGGTACAGGGTATTTCGGGCTATTTCGCCAAGAAAGTAAGAACGCCAAAAGTTACACTCAAAGCAGGCTATCAGGTCTTCCTTGTATCTAAAAAATAATGTTGAACTCAAATAAATAAAACAATGAAAAATCATTTAAAAACCTTTTGGGCAATTGCCCTGATACTCGGCTTTGCCGTAACAACTTATGCACAGGATAGTGCAACTGCAAAAACACCGCTTGCATTGGGCAAGATAGAACCGTATCGTATGGAAGTTACCTACGATAAAACTTCGCACCTGATTTTCCCGACCGCCATCCGTTACGTGGATTTGGGCAGCGAATACCTGATTGCAGGTAAGGCTGAAGATGCCGAAAACGTATTGCGTGTAAAGGCATCGGTAAGGGACTTTGAGCCGGAAACGAATTTTTCCGTTATCACGAATGACGGGCGTTTTTACAGCTTCAACGTGTATTACAGTTCCTACCCGGAGGCATTAAGCTACGACCTGCTCACAATGCAAAAAGCGGTGGATAAAGCCAACGGTAACGATGTGCTTTTTGAGGAACTGGGTAACAATTCTCCCTCACTGGCAGGCTTGCTACTGGAAACCATTTACAAGAAAGACAAGCGCATTGTAAAGCATATCGGGGCTAAGAGTTTCGGCATTCAGTTTATCCTCAAAGGCATCTACATCCACAACGGTAAATACTATTTCCATACGGAATTGAGAAACCGTACCAATGTGCCGTTTCAGATTGATTTTATCAATTTCAAAGTGGTGGATAAAAAGGTAGCCAAACGTACCGTAGTGCAGGAACATCCTTTAACGCCTTTGAGAACTTACAAGCCATTGGACGGCATTGCCGGAAAATCGACCGAACAAAACGTGTTCCTGTTAGACCAGTTTACCATTGCCGATGATAAGGTGCTGCTGATTGAGATTTTCGAGAAGAACGGGGGCAGACATCAAACATTGCAGGTCGAAAATTCCGATTTAATCAAAGCTCGTTTGATTGACGATATGTACCTGAAATTTTAATAACCCTTTAAAGCAATAACAAGAAAATGAAAAAGTATATCTATACCGTGCTGCTTGTCCTGATAGGCATTACGGCTGCACAGGCGCAAAGGATGCTGCCGAAGCAGAAAGGATTGGAAATAAGTGCAGGTGTAATGTCAAATGATAAGATTGGCAATGATTACTACATCAGCGCAGCAATGACGGTAAACGGTAAGAACGGCAACTATCAGCTTTGGGCGTTGGAATATACCCACCAGTACCACGAGTATAAAGACCTCCGCATACCGCAGGAAACCTATTCCGCAGAGGGTGGTTACAGCTTCTTCCTGTTAGGCGATGCCCGTAAGAACATTACGCTGAACTTCGGAATAACAGGCGTAGTCGGTTATGAAAGCATTAACCGTGGCGAAGCGATGTTGTATGACGGAGCGAAAATATTGAGTGAGGACAACTTCATCTATGGAGCTGGCGGACGGCTCACTTTTGAAATCTACCTGTCAGACCGATTTGTGTTAGTCCTACAAGGACGTACAAAGATTTTGTGGGGTACAGACTTGGAACAGTTCCGTCCGTCCGTAGGTGTGGGATTAAGGTTTAATTTTTAAAACGTAAAACAATGATAGGAATATTTAATAAATTCAGAATAGGTTTACTGCCGATATATGTATTGCTGGCAATCCTCACAGCTTCGGTTACGTTGGTATCTTGTAGCAAAGATGATGAACTCGAAATACAGAACGATTTTCCTTTTGAGGTCAACGTGATGCCAGTGCCTAAAGAGGTTGCCAATGGGCAGACCGTAGAGATACGCATTACCATACAGCGAACAGGCAATTACAGCAATACGCAATATTTTCTCCGCTACTTCCAATTTGACGGACAGGGAACACTTAGATATTACGATGAACCGCCTTACCTGCCGAACGATTTGTATTCGTTACCAACTGAACAATTCAGGTTGTATTACACTTCCACGTCCACCGTATCACAGTCCTTTGAGGTTTGGATTTCGGATAGCTTCGGGAACGAAAAGCAATTGAGCTTTCAGTTTAATAGTAGCGATTAAGTGCAACATAAGCGAAGATAAAAACCGACTTTACAGGTCGGTTTTTTGCTTTTCGACTTTCGGCATAGGATGTTTTTGTTTAATTTTACTTGATATAATTATAATCAATATGGATGCGGTTACTGCTCAATTAGTGCTTGGTATTATTCCGCTTGTTATCGGGATAGGGCTTATCTATTGGATAAGCCGCAGGAAATTTTACAGACGTAATGCTGTAGGTGCGGAGGGTTTTTCGAGCTTTGAAGCATCTGTATTTATCCGTTTTATAGAACGTGTTGGCAAGTGGATTGCCTACGCTTTGATTATTATCGGTATTCTTTTCATTTGGTCGTATTCGCAAATGAAAAAAGATAGAGAGAAAAAACAACAGGAAGTAAAAACGGAACAACAACGATAACTAAGCCTATTAGCTTTAAAAACCAAAATAAAGTTTGCGAGGCAGCACAATCAATTTTTATCTAACTTTGCAGAATGAAATTTATATCTTTAATATTAGCCGTCTATGTATTGCTGTTATCAGCCGTACCGACTTTTATTGAGGATAAATGTATGCAGGAACATACCACCGAGCAAGGACAAAACGAACAGGACGACCAAGATTGCAATAAGGGATGTTGTTCGCCATTTTTTAGCTGTAATACCTGTACAGGATTTGTTTTAACTACTTTTCATTTCTCTATCACACATTCAGTAAAAGAACCGCAAAGAAAATTAGGCACAATGCCAACACCACCTATTTCTGATTTTCCCTTTTCCGTTTGGCATCCCCCACAACTTGCTTAATGTATAGTGCTTTCGGCACAAACTAATTGCAAGTGGTGTATCGCACCACTATCATTTATTTATTCACATTAAGTATCATTTTTACAATGAAAAAAATACTCATTGTGTCATTTTTTATGGCACTCAACCTTTGTGTATATGCACAAAATACATTCAAAGCTGTAATAAAAGACAGCGAGAAAAAAGAGCCTTTAATGGGTGTAACTGCACAGATTACAGGCACAACAATCGGAACAACTTCCGATGAAAACGGACAAATCATATTAACAGGTATTCCAAACGGTTTACAGGAAATTCAATTTAGTTATATTGGTTTTGCCCAACGTACCGACAGCTTTAATTTTCCGTTAGCAGATACAACCCCGATTGAGATTTTACTTTATGAAAGTTCAACGGAGTTAGACGGTATTGTTATTTCATCAACAAGAAGTACAAGAACTATACAAAATATCCCTACACGCATTGAGTTTATAGGAAGTGAGGAGTTAGACGAAAAAGGCAATATGAAAGCAGGGGATATTCGTATGCTTTTGAGTGAGAGTACAGGTATTCACGTACAAACCACATCGCCCACAAGTGCCAACGCAAGTATTCGTATTCAAGGGCTTGACGGACGATATACGCAAATTTTAAAAGACGGTTTTCCTATTTATTCGGGTGCTTCAAGTGGGTTAGGCTTGTTGCAAATTCCACCGCTTGACTTAAAGCAGGTTGAAGTTATTAAGGGTTCAACATCTACGCTGTACGGTGGTGGAGCAATAGCAGGTTTGGTAAACCTGATTTCCAAGACACCAACGGAAGAAAGGGATTTGCGTTTTCATTTAAACGGAACATCGGGCAGAGGTTTAGACATCAACGGTTTTTACGGACAGAAGTTTAAGAAAATCGGAACAACAATATTTGCTTCGCATAATCGTAATGGAGCTTACGACCCTGCACAAATCGGGCTTTCTGCCATTCCTAAATTTGAAAGGTATGTACTGAACCCTAAATTATTTGTTTACTTCAATGATAAAACAAAAATGAACTTTGGTATTAACACCACCATTGAAAACCGTTTGGGTGGCGATATGCTTTACATCAAAGGCAAAGGCGATAACACACACCAATATTTTGAAGAAAACAAAACACAACGCTATTCTACCCAATTTGTTTTTGACCATACTGTAAACGAAAACAGTTTTGTACAGATAAAGAACAGCGTAAGTTATTTTAACCGCAATACAGCTATTCCCAATTACGAGTTTGAGGGAACACAAACAGCCACTTTTACGGAAGCAAGCTATACCCACAGCAAAGAAAAATCAGAATGGGTAACAGGCGTTAATGTTTGGACGGACAATTTTAAAGAAAAGCAGATTACCGCATTTCCTTTGAGAGATTACAACCAAACCACATTCGGGGCTTTCGTTCAAAATTCTTTTAAGGCTACGGATTGGCTTCAATTAGAGACAGGTTTAAGAACAGATTACGTGATAGATTATGGAGCTGTTTTTTTGCCAAGAGTATCGGCATTGTTTAAGATTGCAAACGGATTGACTTCACGTATCGGGGGCGGATTTGGCTACAAAACACCAACCATTTTTACCGAAGAAAGCGAACGCATACAATATCAAAACGTAATGCCTATTGATGATAATACCAATAAATTAGAAAAGAGCTACGGAGCAAATGCTGACATAAATTACCGTACTAATATTGGCGATGATTGGACATTTAGCATAAATCATTTATTCTTTTACACCTATTTGGATAACCCTTTGTTGCTTCAAAATATAACTGCAAATACTTATCAGTTCATCAATTCATCGGGCTACATTCATACCAAAGGAACAGAAACAAATATCAAAATCGGTTATGATGATTTTAAATTGTTTTTGGGCTACACTTTTACCGATACCCGATTGATTGAAAACGGAACAAATACCGAAAATCCACTAACACCAAAACACCGCATTAACTCTGTACTTATGTATGAAATAGAGGATAAATGGAAAATCGGTTTGGAAGCCTATTATTTTAGTCCGCAAAAGCTCAATGACGGAACAACAGGAAAAGACTATGTTATATGTGGCTTTATGGCTGAAAAAATTTGGGAACGGTTTTCTTTGTACATCAACTTTGAAAATTTCTTTGATACAAGACAGACACGTTTCGACAACATTTATACAGGTACAATAACCAACCCTGTTTTTAAAGACATCTATGCACCATTAGACGGATTTGTAATTAACGGAGGAATAAAATTTAGACTTTAAGAAGATGAATAAAACCATATTTAATATAACAAAAATGGATTGCCCAAGTGAGGAGCAATTAATCCGTATGAAACTGCAAAACTTTGATACGGTAAAGTCATTGGAATTTGATATTCCCAATAGAAAACTAAATGTTTACCATAGTGGAAACCCAGAGCCGATTTTTTCAGCTTTGGAAACCTTGAACCTAAATACAACGCTGATTTCAACCGAAGAAACTAACGGAGTTGTTGAAACAGATACAAGCAATAGCCAACGGAAACTACTATGGACGGTATTGATTATCAATTTCGTTTTCTTTGGATTGGAAATGTTGTTCGGTATTTTTTCCAACTCAATGGGATTGGTAGCGGATAGCTTGGATATGCTTGCCGATAGCATCGTTTACGCATTGGCTTTGTTTGCTGTTGGGGGTACGATTGCAAGAAAAAACAATATCGCCAAATTTGCAGGTTACTTTCAAATCCTGTTAGCCGTTATCGGTTTTGTTGAAGTTATCAGACGTTTTATCGGAATAGAAGCGATGCCCGATTTCAAAACAATGATTATTGTTTCTGTTTTGGCATTGATAGCCAACGTACTTTGTCTTTACCTGTTGCAAAAGAACAAAAGCAAAGAAGCACATATGCAGGCTTCGATGATTTTCACGTCAAACGATGTTATAATCAATTCGGGAGTTATCGTTGCAGGTTTTTTGGTTCATTGGCTTAATTCAAACTATCCCGATTTGATTATCGGAGCTATTGTATTTGTGGTTGTGGCAAGGGGAGCGTATAGAATATTGAAATTGGCGAAGTAGAACCGCAATAAATCACAGCCTCGGTTTTTTCGGGGCTTTTTTATACCAATCCCTACTATACAATGCCAAATACTGCCTTTCAAAGCCAATCAATACCACATTTTCCAACCTTGCAATATGCCTTTATAAATTCGACTTCCACAGAAAAATTGAGCAGACTATGGAAGTTATCGCTATACAAAAATCCGCATTGGACGGAATGAAGAATGAGCTAAGGGAACTTTTGGAAATGACCGAAAATGCCACGAGGAAATACACGCCGATTTTCAAAAAGGAGAAATGGCTCGATAACCAGGAAGTGTGTTTGATGATGAACATTACCAAACGGACTTTGCAGACCTATAAGGACAAAGGCTTATTGCCTTATTCCAAACTGAACCGTAAAAATTATTATAAACTCTCGGACATACAGGCTTTGCTCAAAGCCGGGCAGCCCTACAATACAAACGACAATGGACTTATTAACGAATGACACCGAAGAAATCATCGCCCATCAGGAGATGATAATGCAGTTGCGAAACCGTATCGAAGAAATATTAAAAAACTATCGTCCTGTAATGAACGGAGAAATTTATTTGTCGGGCGAAGATGTGTGCGAACTGCTCCATATCAGCAAACGGACTTTACAGCAATACCGTGATGATAATATCCTGCCTTATATACAGATAGGGGGCAAAATAATTTATAAGGAGAGTGATATTCTGACAATCCTGGAACGGAACTATATCTCCAATAATACAAATAACAAATAGCCAATTTTAGTACAGATTAATACTTTCGTATCAGAACGAGTTTAGTATCTTTGCTTTTGAAAATATAGAAATACTTAAAGTGTTTTTGCTTTAAGTCCCACATTGAAAACTGGTAATTTTTAAGACAACGGGACAGATAAGTAGGAACGCTCACGTTATAGGCGTGGGCGCTCGCTTATTCGTTGTCGGGTATACCAGTGCCTCAATGTCGGTAAGTGTGGTTGCCTGCGCTTTCTTTTTTGTGCAGGGCTACACTAACATTAAAACTGGTAGTATGGAAACTGTAAATACCCCTAAAGCAATCGGCATTGCATTTATCAACGATAAACGCCTAATAGTTGATTTAGCCTATAACGACCTTGTCACTTCAGGAATTGACGTATTGTTCCGTTCGGAAGACATTAAAGACGGAATATCTCAACTGTCTGCATTAAAGGAACTTCCCCAAATTTGTATTATTGACCTTGATTTTTACGATAAGAATGTGCTGGCACAGCTTCAAGAACTAAGGACACTATACCCAATCATTAAACTGATTGGGCATAGTGATATTGATGCTGAAAAAGTCGTAAAATCTCTTTTGGAAATGGGTTTTATGGGCTATTTGCTTATTGGTAGCGATGTGTATGATTTTAAGAAAGCCATTGAGGTTGTTACTAATGGTGGTAAATATTTTAGTGTGGGAATAGCAAAATTTGCACAGGAATACTTTACTAATAACTAAGATTGCTTTTTTAAATCTGTAATTTTTATTTGGACAATATTGTTGTTATTTATTCCAAGTTGCAATAGTGTTTCTTTATGTGCTTGCTTCTCAAGCTCACTGTAATACGAAACATTCCAAATTACATTTTCATTTAGTTTGGCTTTTAATACCTCAAAATATTTTAAATCTACTTCTGAAATAGAATGCCCTAAGACAATAACTTTTTCAACTTCAGTAAGATTGGTAAAAAAAACAATATTGTTTTCGATAATTGAAGCCGTATTTTTAAATGCCTTTGTATAATAAGATAGTATTTCTTGTTTGGCACTTTCATAAGAATAGTCATATTCATCAGCCTTTTGCTCACGCCATTCGTATAATTCTTCTTCGCTTAATCCTTGTGGCGGTTCTTCTTCTTTCTCATCAAAATTTGCAGGGTCAGTTCCGTGTCCTAAAATAAGAGTACAATTGTCTATATCTGCTCTGTTATGAATATAGGTTATTCGTTCTTCGGGAATGCCGTAGCTTTCCTGTAGTGTTTTAGTATAATTGAAATTTAAAAAATGGCTATCGTCTTCTAAGTCAATTAGCACATCATCAGAAATACTTTCGTATTTGACTTCAAGAATAAACTTATTAAAGTCGCTAATTAGAGTGGTCGTTAAATCCTTAATGATTTCTTCCATCTCTATCTGATAACTATGCCAATCTCTATCTCGAAAATCTTCAGCACCAGGGCGAGCAATTAAGTCGGAATTATCGTCCAATACCGATAAATAATCCAAGTCAGCTAAGGCTTGCTCAAATCTTGACCATAACGCATACTCTTCATCTGTCAATTCAGGATTTGTAATATCAGGAAGTCCATAATAATTTAATAAGAGTTCATAAACCTCACTATCATTTTCAGCCAAGTAGTTTGCAAAACTTTGATACCTTGTGTCTAATTTATGATGGATGTCAAATCCATTACCAATAACGTATAATGTTTTCATTAATTCAGTTGTTTAATCTATTTTTTGGGTTATAAACCACTTCGTTTTCCAAATATCGGGCTTAACTTATCCCAAAATTGCTGTTCAAGAATTTCGACAATGAAACGTTCAATAATTTCATTGCTTTCTGAAATGACTTCGTATGCAAAAATATTCAAATCGTATTCTAAACAATTGTCCCACTTGCATAAATGCAAACTATAAACCCGATTTCCTTCTGTGCCAAGATGGTTCTTAATTCTTGTCTTGAAATCAGTCGTTGAGCTTCCAACATATAATATATCTGATGAAGTCTTGTTGTACCGGGAAAGGTTAACACGGTCTTTATTCTTTACTTTTAGCTTATTTGCTGATTGATAATCTTCAAAATAATCAATCAGCGTGCTTAAAATTTTCGGGGATTTAATCTGAATAATATAAATGAGTGGATTGTCGCTTTTAGGAATTTTATGCAAATAATTTGAGAGCGTTTTCCTATCTCTATATTCCGATGAATGAAAGGAAATTTCACAGAACGGTCTAACTGTTATTTTTGAAATTTGCTTGGCTATATTCAATGCAAACTCTTCAGATTGCTTTACAATATGTTCACTGTCAATTTTCATTAAATAATTTTCTTTCTTTTTAAGGTGTTCAATTTTACTTTTTCTCTACTTAATTCGTCATCCCAAAAAAACACTGCCGATTGATGATTTCTATTTTGCGATGAGGGATAAATAATCCCCGATATTTTATTCTTCCTATTTTTATTGAATGGATACCTTAAAAATTCAGTCACAACTTGAGTTGGAACGTATTCGGTATGTTCTTTACCATCCTTAATAATTTGTTGCGTTATATCCCTTACAAATGAGTATAGAAATAAAATAAGGTAATATCGTTTCTTGTCCTTAATGCCGAAAATACTTGGAATTTTTGGGAGCTTATTAAAATCAACAACAACCTGATTTTCTAAGGTTTCAAATTCCGCAATCGTTACATACCTTTTGTATTTATCTGTCCTGCTTATTGTTTCTAAAATTGCTGTATCATCATCAAAAGCGGAATAAAACATTGATATTCCTGAAGGGCTAAACCTATTTGGATAAATTGCTTTTTTGTTAGGGGGAGCAGTGATTTCGTTAAAATCTATAATTTTTGTTTTGAAGTCGTGTTGTCTACAACGATAAAGTTTTGTTCCTGCCGGGATAATCCTGATTATATTTAATTTTGATATAAGTTTACCAACCTCTTGTAGTATTTGCAAGGCTTTAGGAAGGCTGCTGTCTGCTGATGAAAAAAGGTAGCGGGATTTATGTTTGATGATTTCTTTAAAGTAATTCCACTGAAATTCTAAATCATCTTTAATATTGTCGTAATACAGGTCAGGTTGAGCCCAAGCAATATCTTCAATTGAATTAACAATATCTTCAATAACCTCAAAAGGTTCAGCATTTAACTCTATGTGTTCTTGTATAAGTTCGTCAGGGGTATAGATTTCTCCAAGATAACCTCCCTCTCTTGAATTGTAACTCATAAAGTTGGCGGCATCTTCATAGAAATTTGAAATACCATCCATAATAAATTCCATTAAATCTTCAAGAGAAACTACTTTTAGTTCCTTAGCGCAATAATCACAATAACCATCGTGATAGTTTTGCCTAATAAAGCGATTAATGCTTTTATCATCAAAATGTTTGATACAAATATTCTTATCTGGAATATTGCTTAAATTTCTACTTTCTAATTCAAGCCATCTCTGTTTAACTCCTCCCATATATTAATTTGCAGTTTTTGCTATAAAACAAATTTAGCAAATTTAAAAAAGTGCATTAACCCAGATTTATGAAAATTCAAAATCAATTAGTCAGTGTCTTTTCTTTGTTCGCTGATTAAGAAAGGAAGTTATTATTATTATTATTATTATTATTATTATTATTATTATTATTATTATTATTATTATTATTATTATTATTATTATTATTATTAACCAATCATTGGGATAATGAATATCCCAAACAATAACGCTGCAACCTGTTTGGTAAAATGGAGAAGAAAAAGGAATTGTGTAGTGGTGCATTTTACTAAAGGGGATTGCTCCCATTTAAAGCAAAAAGACTGCCCGACCATCGGGAGGATCTGTCTTTTTGCCGCCCGACTTTTTGGGTCGTACGGTGTTTTAATTTTTCGGCTTGTTTAACTGTTCTCTTAAAGCTATTAATTTCTTGTGCATATCTGTCCAATATGCCTGCCTTTCCTTGTCGCTTTTCACAGGTGGATTATGCGGATATTCTTTATACCACCCAGTTTGTTGAATAGCTTTTTTAAGGTCAGTAACCTCAATCCAGTTCCCGTTTTTATCTCTAATTTTCATTGTGCTGAATTTTAGCATTAGCCATTTTACGCTCTAACAATGTGTCGAGAATTTCCCACTCGCTGTCATACTCCTTGCCCTCAAAATGGTAGGTATCTGTTTCCTCGTCTAATTCGTAACTGTCAAAGTCCTGGCTATCTAAGCAGGTGTCGTTTAGTATGCCGTTTTCAAATATTGCCTGACCATATACTAAGCATCCTAATTCCTCATAGTCCTGTGTGAAATTCACTTTGAAATGTTCGGCTATCTG
Source organism: Chryseobacterium gleum (assembly GCF_900636535.1). Lineage (NCBI taxonomy): Bacteria > Pseudomonadati > Bacteroidota > Flavobacteriia > Flavobacteriales > Weeksellaceae > Chryseobacterium > Chryseobacterium gleum. The sequence goes on along the minus strand of NZ_LR134289.1, from coordinate 1,436,527 downwards.
CTTTACCGCTTCCGTGTTTGGCGACCATTTTGTTTCATACTGAAACACGCCCGCACTTTCATTATCCTGACTGATATTGTAGAAATAATCTCCGTGCGTGTCCTGTACGAAATCGGGTAATTGCCCGCAGTCGTCTTTATGTTCCTGTTCAGCCATTGATTTGAATAGCTGTGTTATCTGTTCGATTGCTTCGGGTGTTCCCTCAAAAATAACCCAGTTGTTGCACCAATTAGCCATAATTATTTATCGTTTAAGGTTATCTGTAAAAATTTGTCGCTCCCGAAAAGCAGGTGTATCGCCTGTTTTAATTGCGGGTCGCATTGTGCATCATCTGTATATTCAATCAGGCAGTGAATAGCGAAAATTGAATTGTGTCCGTCAAAAAAATGGTCTGTAAACCAGTTCGGGCGTTTCCAAAGAGGTTCATTTTGGGCTGTTCCTTTTTGTGCATTCTGCACAAGCCTGTACCAAAATTCAGCGGTGAAAAATCCCTTTTGATACCAACCCTCACGGAATGCTGTTTCATTTTGCAGGAAGTAGTCGCATTGCGTTTTTATAGCGTTTTGCAGGTTCTCCAGTTCTGCGGGAAAAAGTTTGCACAACAAGCCCGCTTTATCGAGGTTGTCCATTTTATCTAATGCTTTCATATCTTTTATTTTTAGTAGGCGACCACCTTTGCAGGCAGTCGCCTTTGATGATTAATTGAAGTTGAAAATCTCTGCTCCTGAATAGGCAAAGTCTGTACACAGTTCAAAGGCTTTTTGTGTCTTTAGCTGTGCTGTACCGCCCATTACAATGGATTGTAGTTTGGCTTCGCCATCCCTGTAATTGCGTACATTCTGAAAGTAACCTGTAACGGCATTGTAAGTCCCGAATAATGTGCCTTTGGTAGTTGCCATTTGTTGGGTGTCGCTTATCATAGCGTATTCAAAGGCATCATCTACGGTGTTTTTGAACACGGTGGAAACTTCATCTTCCGCACCTTTTTTGAGCAGGTTAAACGTTTCTTTGTTCGGGCAAAGTGCCAACTGGATTAGCTTTCTTACTTCTCGGTCTGTTACCCTTACTTTAGCCCAGTCATTAAAAATGTTCTCTAACTGTGTGCTTAGGGTGTTGGCAAGTCCCATAACCTTGTGAGCGTTTTCAAGGCGTTGTTTTGCTCCTGACGTGTGTTTGATACGCACTACGTTGGTCATACTCCGCAATGAAGCGTTAAGGGTGTTTTGGCATACGATACGGATAGGGGTAAATGCTGCGGTAATACTTCCGCTACCGTCGTGGCTTGTGGTTAAGAAAATGTACTTTTCTGTTACGTCGTCGCCGTTACCTACACGGATATAGTCGGGTAGCTTGGCAGTGATAAAAATGCGTTCCCCGTTGCCCAATGCCCCTGCGGTTTCGTACAATATTCCCTCGCCTCCACCTACAATAGCATCAAAGAAATTAAATGCCTCACGGTTTTGTACGATATGGTAGTCTTTGCCTACTACGCCTAACGGTGTATTGGTGTCGGTGCGAAGTGTGGCGAAACTGTTAGGTACTAAGATGTCGTTGGCTTCAATCAGTTCTCCGCTGTCGCCTATGCTCATTGTTCTGCCCTGTGTAAACAGTGGGGATTTGATAACCTCGTAATCTAAACCTGCGTGTACTATTGCTTCCTCGCTTGTTGGGTACTGCTCTACGATTTGCCCCAAACCGTGCCACGCTTTTTGTTGAACGCTGAAGAATGAATGACGTCCTGTTTGCTCGTTGAAATTGATGTTGTGTGCCATAATGCTAAAATTTTGATGTTTGAAAAATGTTATTTACTCACTCGCTTTCCTCGTTTCCCGCTTCCTGTTGTGGTTTGCTCCGCTTCGCTTCGCATAAATTTTTCCAAAAGAAAAACCGGAAAAAAGAAAGCAGATAATCCAAGCGGGCTAAGCGGAAAACCAAAAGGAAACGGAATAAGTCCCGGAGGGTGGCAAGGCAACACACAGCAATTCGGCGAAGCCAGCATTTTGCCTTGCCATTATGCCGTAGTCTTTTGGTTGGGCGTGTGGGGTGGCTGCCCGCTATAACTTAGCTGCCTTTTTACCGGTTGATTGTGGAAATTTTCTGTTCTAAATTTTTATAGCATTAATGACCAGGCTATGATAGCCTGTAATAGAGATTTGAAAAATGGAATAGCAGGGAGCGTTAGATAAGGGTTTCGTTTTTCAATTTTCTATTTCTGAAGTAGGTAATAAGCTCTTTTACAGCGTTGGATTGCGTAGAGGAAAGTAAATGTGCTTTACCTACACAAAAAGTATAGGCATAAAAAAAGCAGAACCGTTAAGTTCTGCTCATTGTGATTAACTAAAAGCTGATTAGATTGCCATCATAAACGCTTCTTCCATCGCCTTAAATTTAGGGGTAACTAAATCCATATCCTTACTGATTTTTTGGCTTGTGATTTTAGCATAAATCTGTGTAGTGGAAATATTTTTATGCCCCATCATTTTGCTAAGGCTTTCAAGCGGTACGCCCTCGGTCAAAAACATTGTTCCGAAAGTATGCCTTGCTGTGTGAAAGGTTACTTTTTGCTCCGTAATGATTTCTGCTTTTTCAACCAGTTTACCTATGTGCGTATTGCAGGTTGCATTGGTCGGAACTGGAAAGATAAATTCATTCCTTGTCGTACCCTGATATTTCTCAATGATACGTTTAGGTATTTCCATTAACCGAACATTGGAAGCAATATCTGATTTTTTTCTTCTGCTGATAATCCACTGATGACCGTCAAAAAAAGATTGAATGTTGTTCCTTGTCAGTTTCTTAATATCCGCATAAGCAAGTCCTGTAAAGCAACTGAAAATGAATAGGTCTTTTACAAGTTCATATCGTGGGTGCGATGGTGCGCACATCATCAACCTTTCTACATCTTCTTTAAGGATATAACCCCGGTCGGTTTCTTCCATATTGATTTCGTAATCCTGAAACGGATTATCACGTATCAAGCCTTTTTTAATAGCCAGTTCCACCAGACTTAATACAGGCATAGTGTAAACCCAAACCGTATTATGGGAAGATTGTAAATCGTACCGGAGGTAAAAATCAAACTCACGGATAAAATCGGCAGTCAATTCCCGAAAAGCCATATCATCACGATGATAGCGTTCTTTTATAAACGTGGTAAGATGATTGTAAACCGTGATATACTTGTTGTAGGTGCTTTGTGAGCGTTCTGCCTTTTCGACCAATTTTTTAAAACCCTCATTTTGGTCGCTGAAAACTTTAAGAATTGCATCATCCATTACACCTACACCCAAAAACGATAGCTTTACTTTTTGGGCGGTCGCAAAGCCCTCGTGCTTCAGCATATCTTCATAAATCTTGTCGATGCGCCCACGTATATTATCCAGTTTTTTATTGATGCTTAATGCCTGCGCACTTTTTCCCTGAACTCTTCCGTGTTTTAAATCCCAGTTATTGGGGTTTATTTCTAACTTTGTTCCGAAAGTTTTAGGGGTTCCGTCAATGGTAATACGTGCCATAATCGGGGCATTACCGTTCTTTTTCAGTTCGTTCTTTTTCAGGTAGAAAAGTAGTTTGAACGTGGATTTTTTTGTCTGTTCCATAACTCAAATATTTAACGTTTAAAATTAAATTACATTGAGTTACAAGGGAATGTAGAAAAGGGTGCAAAAAGCTGAAATATAATCAGTTAAGCTATGTAGTTACCTTTATCAATCGGTAACGAATTAGTAACTTAACCTTGTCATTTTAAGCCCAAAACCTATCAGACACCGACTTCCGAACTAAGACTACTATTTTTATAAAGCCTTGTATAGCAACGGTTTTAACCGTTTTGCTTATTTTTGCTTTTTACTAATCTTTTTTACTTAAAAAGACTATTCTCAAACACGTTTATTTTATTACTTTATATTTTCTCCTATAAATTCGCAATCGGTTCCTAGTAGATTTTAAATTGCAGCTTGTTGCTGGATGGACAAATTATGGGAAAAGTTTGTTGCTGTAGCAGTTTTACAATAAACGGTCTTTTTTGTTAGTAATAAGCATTTTACTAAAAATAATCGATTGAGTAAGAAATTGACGATGGGTAATTTCGTACGCGTCAAAGCACTTTTTCCTTATTCGGCTTTCTTTAAATAATTATATTTGAATTTGAAACCTTCAAAAACAAATAATTATGAAAATAATCATGTTATTTTGCCTGCTTATCGGAAGTTTTTTCCAGGCTCAAACACACAGGTATATTTATGAATTACAATTGAAAATGGATTCAACTGAAAACGAACATCAGAAATTCTATATGATATTGGATGTTAATAAAAATGAAACCAAATTTTATGGGAGAAATCTATTAATTGCGGATTCTATAAATAAAAAATTTGGAAACATGGATAATAAACATGTTGATATGACGGGACAGATTGTCAAGAGGAGAAACGATTCGTCTGAAAACGAAAATTTCATCAATATCAAATTCGGCTATTATTCTTTCAAAACTAACGATATCATTAATTGGAAAATTGAAAGTGATACAAAAAAATACAATGAATATGATCTTCAGAAAGCAACCGCTGATTTTGGAGGACGGCATTGGATAGCCTGGTTCAACAAGGATATTCCTTTTAATGAAGGTCCGTATAAATTTCGTGGATTACCGGGTTTGATTTTTGAGATTCAGGATGATAAAAATAACTTTATCTATAAGCTCATTAAAAATCAAAACTTTCCCGACAATTTCGCAACAGATGATTTTCTGGAATCAAATTTTGGAAACAAGGCTGTTGTTATCAATGAAAAACAGAAGAAAAAGTTACTAATGGATTTTTACAATGATCCTTTTTCTTTCGAAAGAACCAATTTGAAAAGCAGTCCCAACCTGAATATTAATATCGGAGGAAAACAAATCAGCAATATCGAAGAACTGAATGCACAGGTAAAAAATCTGCAGTCCATTATAAGAAAATATAATAATCCTGTTGAAGTTGATAAAGCTATAAAGTATAATTAATATTGTCAATAAGCTTTAGAACTTTAGTGATACCGTAGACATGATAGAAAGAATATTAAATAGTATTTCCTTCTTTAACACAAATTGCATTTTTAAGCAAATGAAAGTAAAACTTCAATTCATTTTGACCTTCCTGATAGCCTATAGTTTAATTGCCCAAACTATTTCAGATAAGATTGACAGTATCAGAATTAGATACCAAATTCCGGCTTTAGAAATTGCCGTAATATCTTCTGATTCAATCTTAATGAAAGCTTTAGGAACAAATAAAGTTAATTCTAATGTGCAGGTTACTCTACAAAATAGATTTCATCTGGGTTCAAATACTAAGGCAATTACATCATTTATTGCTGCTGATTTGGTATCACAAGGAAAAATTAACTGGAATACTGATTTTTTTCATTTATTTCCGGAATTAAAGGCAAAGCAAAATCAAAGTAAGAGTCTAACATTAATTAATCTTCTGAATTTTAAAGCGCCACTAGCTCCGTTTTCTTATGATACATATATCCCGGAATCTGTGGTAATAACAGGAACAAACCAAGAACAACGATACAATATTGCGAAATACTTACTCACTCAAAAAGCGGTAAAGAAAAATAACGATGATTTGTACTTAACAAACCTTGGCTACGTTTTAGCGGGACTTATGTTAGAAAAAGTTAGCAATAAAATTATTATGAATTGGTCAACGATCTCAAAAAAAAATTAAATATTGATTTCAGATTTGGTAGTCCAAATACCCAAGATGAACAACAGACTTACGGCCATTATGAACAACTAGTCCCACTTATAGAAGAGAATATAAAATTAAATTGGTTGCTGTCAGCGGGTAATATAAACACCACTTTACCCGATTATTCATTATATATTCAAAATTATTTAAAAGGATTAGAAGGAAAAGGAATACCATTTAAGAAAGAAACTTTTGAACAGCTTCTATTTCAATTCCCCATTTTTTCTTTTGGTTGGTTCAAAAAAACAGGAAAAGATGGAAAAAGTTATATTAATAATTTTGGAAATGCCAACGGTTTTATGTCCTCCGTATCAATATTTAAAGAGAAAAAAATTGCTATCATTATTTTCGGCAATTTATCTTCAGAGTCAGCAAATGAAGGAATAGACCTGGTCCTTGAAATGTTAGCGGAAAAATATTGCACTTAGCGTATTATTCTAAAATGTATTGCTATTTAGCTATGTACCTGACTTAATTAATAATCAGATCTGTTCTGATATGAATGTACTAAGATTTATTTTTATATTGTTTGTATCCAACTGGGCTGCTGCACAACAGCCATCTAAAGAAGATTCTTTGGTAGGCTCTTTAACACCGGAGAAAAGATGGTGGGACTTAATGTCATATAACATTACCATTAAACCCGATTACCATACAAAAACGATTACAGGAAATAATAAAATCAGATATAAAGTAATTTCAGAGCAACCATCTGAATTGATGCAGATCGACTTTGTAAAACCATTGATCATTGACAGTGTTACTCAAAATGGTAAAAAGCTAAGCTTTCAAAATAAAGGAAATATCTGGTATGTTTCAGGAGTCAGAAAACATAAAAATAGGAAATACAACATCGCTGTTTATTATTCGGGTAAACCTGTAGAATCTCAATCCCCACCATGGGACGGAGGTTTTGTATGGGGCAAAGATTCTTTAAACCGTCCCTGGATTTCAGTGGCCTGTCAGTACAAAGGAGCCAGCTTATGGTATCCATGCAAAAATATGCTGTATGATGAACCAGATGAGGGTGCTTCTATTTCAATAATTACGCCTGCATCTCTAAATGCGATAGGTAACGGATGTCTGGTAAAACAGCAACGGACATCTGATGGTGACATGCAATATACATGGAAAGTCGTTAATCCGATCAATCATTATGGCATCTCTTTCTACATGGGCAACTACGTTAATATCAAAAAGAATTATACCGGAATCATAGGGAAACTAAGCATGGATTATTGGGTTCTCGACTATAATAAACAAAAGGCTGAAAATCATTTAATACCTGAATCCATTCAGGCAATGAAGTCACTGGAACATTGGTTTGGTCCATATCCGTTCTATGAAGACGGATTTAAGATTGTAGAAGCACCTTATATCGGAATGGAACATCAGAGTGCGATTGCATATGGTAATAATTTTACAAAAGGGACATACAAAGGAAATGATGTGTCAAAAACAGGCTGGGGTAAAAAAACAGACAGAATCGTTATTCATGAGATGTCACATGAATGGTTCGGAAATAGTATTACCGCCGGCGATATTGCTGACCGATGGATCCAGGAAGGATTTGCAGGTCTGGCTGAAGAGCTTGTACTTTCGGATCTGTTTGGAAAAAAAGCAGAGGAGGAGTTTCTTTCAGGCAGATACAGAACCATTGAAAATGATAAACCTATTATTGGCAGATACGGTATTAATGAAGATGGAAGCTCAGACGGATATGTAAAAGGATGGGCGGTCATTCACATGATCAAGACTGTCATCGATAATGACGAAAAATTTTTGCAAATACTACGTGGGCTTAATAAACAGTTCTATCACAAGGTTGTCACAACAAAAGAAATTGAAAATTACATTAATATTCAGTCAGGAATAAACTTTAATGCTGTGTATGATCAGTATCTGAGAACCTCTCAGGTTCCAGTATTGGAATATTTTATAACAGATCATAAACTACAGTATCGATTTACAAACTGTATCAATAATTTTACAATGCCGATTAAGATCATTGGTATTGAAGACTGGATTTCTCCAACTACTTCCTGGCAATCCTATGATCTGAAAAATAATTTTATTAATCAGGTTGATATTGATCCTAATTTTTACATAAAAAGTTATAAAAGCAAAGAATAAATTGGGAAATGTATGGTACTTATTTTAACGTTAAAAATGAAAATTGGGGGGTGTAATGGCAAAATGTAGTAATTATTATAGTTGCAATCGGGAATTGTTAATATGTTGATTTACATTGAAATATAAGGCTGGAGGTGTACAAAAGTAGTATAATTGTACATTTAAATTTATCGTCAAATATTGTAAAATATTAGTTCACAAGTGTTTAATGTGACGAGATGCGTTCGGAAAAGTAGAAAAAAAAGATGTTACAGCATCTTAATTCTGTACCACTTTTGTACACCTTGTATTGAGTAAACTACCATTAATAAACACTTCTTTAGATACTGTTAGGTGATAAAAAGTTTCCGGTGAATTGGTGAATTTCTCAATCAGACTTTCAAAATTTTGGGGGTTCCATTCATTCTGAAAGAAAAATTCTGAAGTTTTTCTAATGATTTTTTGTTTTGAAATCAATAATGCTCCGGCAAAATAAGAAGCATAAAAATTATTTAAAATTTCCTCAAAACTTCCAAAATCCAGCCAGGAGTATGTATTTGGACGATTTTTTAATTCCAAAACATTGAAGCCGATTTCTTTTGATAGAATAAATGTTTTTTGATCCCGTTCCAATTTTTTATTTAAAAGCAATAGTTTTTTTTCAGGAATAAAAAGCGAACGGAGATTGTCTAAAGTTCCATATTCTTCAAAATTTTCTGACTGAATTTTATAATTAAATTTTTCAGATAAGATATTTTCTAAAATATCCGACTGTAGATTTTTATCAATCTCTAATTTATTTTCTTGCGCAAACTGTAATGCTTTATCTTCAATTTCAGGGAAATAATTGTCATACAATTCCTGAAACGAACGAAGAACAGCGAAGTAAAATCGTTCTTTTCCTAAATTATAATTCTGAGAAATTTCGATCAAAGCATTAATGAACGCAGTTACTTTTTTTGGTGCATCGCTGATAATACTTATCAAATTATTTTTATTGATTCCGAAAAGTTCCAAAGGGATTTCTTTGAAAAAATCCGATTGTAAAATTTCATTAAATGGAGCTAAACTTTTATCCAGTTTTGTCGAGACTAAATCATCAAAAGTGCAGTTCAGTGATTCTGAAAGCTGAATAATTTTTATCGTGCTTCGGATATTTTTTGCCATTTTCAATTTCATTGAGGTAAGATTTAGACAATCCGGTCTTTGTAGCGAGATCCTGCAAAGACCAGTTTTTCTTTTGTCTTTGCTGTTTCAGTTTTAGCCCGAAAACCGTCTTGATATAGTCACTTTCAGAATTCATAAGTCAAAGATAAATATTTGGAAGGGTTTTTTCGCATAATAAATTTTAAAATAAATTCGGCGAACGTTCGCTGCATGTGAAAATTTTTATTTAGGTTTGTAATGTTGAATCAGAAAATCAATTGATTATGGAAACAAAGACTCAATTAAGAATTAAAGCTCAGCAACAGTTTGAAGAAATTTTTACTAATGATTTAGTTGATTTTTTGGTTGAGCTTCATCAGAACTTTAATGCTAAAAGATTAGAGCTTTTAGATGAAAGAGAAATTACACAGAAAGATTTCGATAAAGGAATTCTTCCAAAATTTCTTCCAGAAACCGAAGAAATCAGAACAGGAAATTGGGTTTGCAATCCACTTCCTGAAGATTTGCTGGATCGAAGAGTGGAAATTACTGGGCCAGTTGATCGAAAAATGATTATTAATGCTTTGAATTGTGGTGCTTCAACTTTTATGGCGGATTTTGAAGACAGCAATTCTCCAACCTGGAAAAACTGTATGGAAGGTCAAATCAATCTTTCGGATGCAATCAATAGAAGAATTGATTTTACAAATGAGCAGGGAAAATCATACCAATTAAATGAAGAAATGGCTGTTCTGCTAGTTCGTCCAAGAGGTTTGCATTTGAATGAAAAACATATTGAAATCAATGATGAACAAACTTCTGCTTCATTAATAGATTTTGGAATTTATTTTTTCAGAAACATAAAACAATTGATAGAAAACGGAAGTGCAACTTATTTTTATCTCCCCAAATTAGAACATTACAAAGAAGCACGCTGGTGGAATGACGTCTTTGTTTTTGCTCAAAACTATCTCGGAATTCCTCAGGGAACAATTAAAGCAACAGTTTTAATTGAAACTATTACTGCATCTTTTCAAATCGATGAAATTTTATTCGAATTAAAAGAACATAGTTCCGGTTTGAATTGTGGTCGATGGGATTATATTTTTTCATTCATTAAAAAATTCAGAAATCTTCCAGAATTTATTCTCCCTGATCGTGATCAGGTAACAATGACTTCACCTTTTATGAATGCATACTCAAAAAGAGTGATTGAAGTTTGTCATAAAAGAAATGTTCACGCGATTGGTGGAATGGCGGCGCAGATTCCTATTAAAAATGATTATGAAGCCAACAGTCAGGCTTTTGGAAAGGTCAGAAATGATAAAGAGCGTGAAGTGAAAAATGGTCACGATGGAACTTGGGTTGCACATCCCGATTTGGTTTCTGTGGCGAAAGATATTTTCGACCAGTTTATGCCTGAGAAAAATCAAATCGATAAAAAGTTTGATTATCAAATTACAGAAAATGATTTACTGGAAATTCCAAAAGGAGAAATTACCGAACAGGGTGTCCGAAAAAATATCAACGTCGGAATTCTGTATATCGAATCTTGGTTAATGGGAGTAGGTGCAGCTGCGATTTATAATCTGATGGAAGATGCGGCAACTGCTGAAATTTCAAGGACTCAAGTTTGGCAATGGCTGAAAAATGAAGCATTTCTAAATGATGAAAGAAAACTGACCAGGGAAATGATTCTTCAATGGGAATTTGAGGAACTGGAAAGAATTGAAAAATATGTCGGTGAAGAACGTTTCAAAAACGGAAAATTTACTCTGGCAAAAGAACTTTTTAACGAATTGATTTTCTGTGAAAACTTTGTTGAATTTTTAACATTGAAAGCGTATCCGTTTATTTAAAATAGAATTAGAAATTTTTAATAAGAAAAGTTCTCGCACAAAATTTTTCCACATTTCAATTCGAATAGTTTCACTTGAAATCTCAGATCTCGCAACTTGAAGAAAATTTTAAACTCTAAATATTATGAAAACAAAACAGGAAAAAATTCAGGAATTAGAAAAAGACTGGCTGGATAATCCACGTTGGAATAGCGTGAAAAGACCTTACACAGCCGAAGATGTACTGAAACTTCGAGGTTCTTACCAATTAGATTATACGATTGCTACCGAAATGTCAAAGAAATTCTGGACAAAACTCAATTCTCAGGATTTTGTTGCCGGATTAGGAGCTTTAACTGGAAATCAAGCGGTTCAGGAAGTTGATGCGGGACTGGAAGCAATTTATCTTTCAGGTTGGCAAGTTGCAGCAGATGCTAATTTGTCTGGTGAAATGTATCCCGATCAATCTTTGTACCCAGCGAATTCAGTACCTTCTGTTGTGAAGAAAATTAATAATGCATTATTAAGGGCAGATCAAATTCAATCCGTAAACGGAGGTGGAGAAAAAGAATATTTAGTTCCAATAATCGCCGATGCAGAAGCAGGTTTTGGCGGAAATTTAAATGCTTATGAATTAATGAAGCAAATGATTGAGGCGGGAGCGGCAGCAGTACATTTTGAAGATCAGTTATCTTCTGCGAAAAAATGTGGGCATTTGGGTGGAAAAGTTTTGGTTCCGACTCAAGAAGCGGTTAATAAGCTAATATCGGCTCGTTTAGCAGCAGATGTTTTGGGAGTACCGACTGTAATTATTGCTAGAACAGATGCAGATGCGGCAGATTTGTTGACTTCAGATATTGATGACAGGGATAAAAAGTTTGTGACAGGGAAAAGAACTTCCGAAGGTTTCTATGTTGTGAAAAATGGTGTAGAGCAGGGAATTGACAGAGGTTTATCTTATGCTCCTTATGCCGATTTGATCTGGATGGAAACGTCAAATCCGGATCTGAAGATGGCAAGAAAATTTGCAGAAGGAATTCGTACAAAATTTCCAGATAAAATGTTGGCTTATAACTGTTCACCTTCTTTTAATTGGGCTGCAAAATTAAGTGTCGATGAAATGCTGAATTTCCGAGAAGAATTGGGAAAAATGGGTTACAAATTCCAGTTTATTACATTGGCTGGTTTTCATGCTTTGAATACTGCGATGTTTGAATTAGCTTTGGCATATAAAGAAAAAGGAATGGCAGGTTATTCTGAATTGCAGGAACGCGAATTTGCTTTGCAGAAGCAGGGTTTCAGAGCGGTAAAACATCAGTCTTTTGTTGGGACAGGATATTTTGATGAAATTCAAAATATTGTAACCAATGGTTCGGCAGCAACAGTGGCGATGAGAGATTCGACAGAAACAGCACAGTTTCATTAAAAATTTAATATTGGCAAATTTCATTGTATTTTTGCGTTTAACTATTCTTACAAAAAATCCATTATAATTAAATTTAATTGTTGCAATCTTCCTGTTTTGAGGAAGGTTTTTGTTTTGAATGTTCTATTGAGTAAATATTGAGAAATCTCAATTATAAAGATTGATTTTTTATAGTTAAATAGGTTTTATTCTCTCAAAATTACAACAAGATTAAAGATAAGATATTTCCTTTTATCAATTGAAGCTTTTAAAGCAAATAGGTCGGATTAGGGAGTTTCAGTATATAAAATACGAATTTCGGTACATTACGATAGATTGCTATGGCTTTAAATTTGTAATAAACTCTTTAAGATTATTGTTTCATCTTGAAAAATAATGTGAATTAGTATTAATCAAAAATCTTAATTATGAGTTTCATAGACAAAGTAAAATTGGCTGCCGAGCTAGCAAAGGCGAATTTCAGTGAAGGTATTGATGATGGTTATGACCATTCCACTACATCTGCCGGAAGAAAAGGGTTAAGATCCGGCCGTGTATCTGAGTTAACTGCGATGGCAGACCTAAAACCCGGAGGTGCAGAAAATCTCAGAACCATAATGGAAATTGCAGGTGGGGATCTGAAAGGCGCAACCAAAGTAGGAACCCTGCATGACCTTCGTATAGTTTTGTTTGATAACGATACCAAGATTCTTTTCTGCACGGCTTACGATGGCGACTGGGATGCTTATATTGATGATTTCGCCACAAAAATTCCGCAGCTGATGGACATCATTTTTGGGAATGTAGAAGGCTGGCCAGGCATAAAAAACCCGAGCGTAAAACAGTTTATTCTAGACCATCAGATTACCGCGACAGGTTGGTATGTAGGTGTTCCGCATCTTACGGTGAATGATATAAGGAGAAATGATAAAATCATTAAAGGACTGAATAAGGCAATTGACGAAGCAAATAAAATCTAACCTATGGCATTGGAATTTTTAAAGCGGATTTTTAATCCCAATAAAGTAGAAATTGAGCTGAACGAAATACAGGCCTTAATTCTCAGAAGCCGACCTATACCATATTTCGGAACAGTGGCTATTATTGAAATCAAAGATGCTGTGGCAGCCAGACAAATGCTCCAAAAACTTTTGCCGATTGTGAGTTCTGCGGAAGACTGGCATAAGAATGAAGGCGCATCGGTTACTTTAACATTCACTTATAAAGGTCTGGAAAAAATCGGTGTCCCTCAAGAGTCACTCGATACTTTTCCCGAATCCTTCAAGGAGGGAATGGCAGAACGTTCCCGGTTTCTGTATGACATTGGAGTTAATGACCCTAAAAACTGGGAAAAGGTTTTTAAAAGATCACATATTCACATCGCAGCGGCAATTATCGCCAACAATGAAGAGGCGTGGAAAAGCCAGCTGGAGGAATTTCGTTCTAAATTGACGAATAACAGCGGCGTAGAAGTAATAATGAGCCACGATTTCGCCGTATCTGAAGAGGTTAAAAATGTATTCGGATTCAGGGATGGCATCAGCAATCCGGAGATTGAAGGCAGTGGGATAGATTTGCCGCCCGGATTTGACCGTCCGATTAAAGCAGGCGAATTTATAATGGGCTATCCTGGAGAAGCAGGCATCGTAAAGCCATTTCCACAACCTGAAGTTTTAGGAAAGAACGGTTCTTTTATGGTTTTCAGAAAGTACCAAAGTCAGGTAGCAGAATTTAATCAATTCATTAAGGAAAATTCTTCTTCACCGGAAGAGGGAGAACTGTTGGCTGCCAAAATGGTAGGTCGCTGGCGAAGTGGTGCACCTTTGGTTTTAGCTCCCGAAAAAGATGATAAAGCGCTAGGAGATGATATGCAAAAGAACAATGATTTTTCTTTCAAGAATGATGAGTACGGTAAAAAGTGTCCGTTCAGTTCGCATATCCGCAGGATGAACCCAAGAGATTCCAAATCTTTTGTTTTGGAGGATGAACGTTTGCACAGGATCATCAGAAAAAGTGTAACTTTTGGCGACATCGTTCCGCCGGAGGTAACTAAAAATGACGGTAAGGAACGTGGACAGTACTTTATTGGCATTAGTGCCGATGCAATGGGAACACTGGAATTTCTGCAAAAACAATGGGCAAACGATGGTAACGCCCAAAATCTGGGAATAGAAAAAGATCCTATGATCGGTGTCCAGGACGAAGACGCACTGTTTTCTGCACCGGGAGAACCCCTCATCAAAAGATACCGTGGTTTGCAGACCTACAACATTGTGAAAGGCGGCGAATATTGTTTTATACCAAGCATTTCTGCTTTAAAATGGATTAGCGAATTAAAATAAAAAAAGCACTATGGAAGATTACATCAAGTATAGTTACGAAGTGGAAGAAATTCCCGAAAATTTCGATGAGTATATTACCACCATTAATAACGATATCCGCGAATACATCAAAAATACGCCAAAACTAAGCAGGGCGACCCATCATACAAGAGATGCGCACGCCAATGGCTATGCAGTGCTGAAAGCAGAGGTTGAAATTTTGGATAATCTGTCCGAAGAACTGGCGCAGGGCATTTATGCGAAACCCGGAAAACACCAGGCAGCAGTTCGCTTTTCCAATGGTTCTTCCAGAGTTTTACCAGATAAACTTAGCGGTAACGCACAAGGATTTGCTTTAAAGATTTTTGGGATAGATGGCAAAAAATTATCTCCCGGAGAGGAAGATTCTCCCAATGTTGATTTTAACCTGATTAATAATCCGGTGTTTTTCTGTAACTCGGCAGAACATTATGTTTTCATTTCAAAGCTGTTTTTAAAACTAAATGATTTCTTTGAAAAGGGAGCCTTGGGAAAATTGGAATTTGCCACACTTTGGGTCACCGAAAATAAAAAAGCATTTCCAAATTTTGAGGCTTTGAAGGAATTGGGCGCTCTTAAAACTTTTGAAAAAATCCCTTCCATCAACAGTTTTCTTTATGAATTTTACAGTATGGGAGCAGTTCGCCACGGTGATTATATCGCCAAAGTAAGAGTGATCCCAACTGAGCAGACCAAGAACGCCATCACTGAAAAAAATATTGATCTAGACAGCGCAGAATGGCCGTACAGAAAAGGAATTATCAAAGAAATAGCTCAAAAAGACCTTACGTTTGAGTTGCAAATACAACTTTGCAAAGACCTGAAAGAAATGCCTGTGAATGACCTTACAAAAGAATGGTCACAGGAATTATCACCATTCCGTACGGTGGCAAAAATCACAATACCAAAACAAACGGTTCCTGAGGATGGTAATTTTGAAATTATGGAAAATCTGTCGTTTACACCGTTCAGAACCATCGAAGAGAATTCACCGATCGGGAATTTACAGCGTTCACGGCAGTCAGCGTATGTAACATCTTCAACCTCAAGACACGAGCTAAATCAGAAAAAACGTAAAGAACCAAAGAATTTGGAGGAAGCATTCAGTCCAGAGTTTTATCAGTTATAATTGAAAATGAAGATTGCTGAGTCCTAGTTCCGTAAAGTTTATTACCAAAAATCAACCAAAATTATGAGCAAAATAAAAAATGTAACGGTAGCTGGAAGTGGTGTTTTAGGATTCCAAATTGCTTTTCAAACAGCAATTCACGGATTTGAAACCACGGTTTACGATATCAGCGATGAGGTGCTGGAAAAGGCGAAAGCAAAGTTCGAGGGCTTGGCCGAAAGTCATAAAAAGGATCTTGGCGCCACCGAAGAACAAATTACAAAAGCCAGGGAAAGACTGCACTATTCATCTGATTTGGCATTTGCTGTGAAAGATGCCGATCTTTTGATAGAAGCAGTGCCAGAAGATATTAAAATAAAAACGGAATTTTATAAACAACTCTCCGCAATTGCACCGGAGAAAACCATTTTTGTAAGTAATTCATCCACCTTGTTGCCAAGTCAGTTTGCTGAGGTGACAGGAAGGCCGGCTCAATACCTTAACCTGCATTTTGCCAATCAAATATGGTTGCGAAATACGGCGGAAATTATGCCACATCCAGGAACC
Organism: Chryseobacterium gleum; assembly: GCF_900636535.1. Taxonomy (NCBI): domain Bacteria; kingdom Pseudomonadati; phylum Bacteroidota; class Flavobacteriia; order Flavobacteriales; family Weeksellaceae; genus Chryseobacterium; species Chryseobacterium gleum. The sequence continues at coordinate 1,420,253 of NZ_LR134289.1, read as the reverse complement.
GACGAAAAAATAACCGAGGAAATAGTCGATTTTTCCAAGGCGATAGGGATGGTGCCTGTTTTGGTAAAAAAAGAAGTTCCAGGATATGTGCTCAATTCTTTATTAAATCCATTTCTGAATGCCGGAATGCAGCTTTGGATTGGCGATTATGCTACGCCAGAAACCATAGACAAAACCTGGATGCTGGGAACTGGTTCGCCTTACGGACCAATGGCTTTGTATGATATTATCGGATTGACGACACCATACAACATTTACAAACTGCAAGTAGAAAAGGGCAAAACAGATGATAAGATTGTGCTGAATAAACTTAAATCAACCTTCATTGACCAAAATAAACTGGGAATTTCTACTGGCGAAGGCTTTTACAAATATCCAAATCCTTCGTGGCAAAGTCCAGATTTTTTGAAAGTGCCGGAAGCCGATTTAACTAAAATCAGTATTAAAAATGTTGTGGTGGCTGGAAGTGGCGTTCTCGGTTTTCAGATTGCGGTGCAGTGCGCTTATTTCGGCTATGAAGTCACGGTTTATGATGTTAATGATGAAGCTTTAAATAAGGCAAAAAACCGTTTTGATGTCTTGGCTGAAGAATATAAGAACTATCTGAAAGCTGATGAAGAAAAAATCGAAAATACCAAAAATAATCTCACTTATTCGACAGATTTGAAAGCTTCTTTACAAGATGCTGATTTATTGATAGAAGCCGTACCGGAAAGCATCGATATCAAAAAAGATTTCTGGGAAAAAGCTTCTGAGCACGCGCCGGAAAAAACCATTTTTGCGAGCAACTCATCCACACTTTTGCCGAGCAGATTAAGCACATTTACCGATCGTCCGGAAAAATTCATCCATCTACATTTTGCCAATCATATAATGGTTCGTAATACGGCAGAAATAATGGGTTCTGATCAAACCGACCCAATGGTTTATAACGAGATTGTAGAGTTTGCAAAATCCATTGCTATGCTGCCCGTGGAACTGAAGAAGGAAAAATCGGGCTACGTTCTCGATTCTTTGTTAATTCCGCTTTTGGTGGCTGGCCTTGCACTGTGGGCGAATGACGTTGCCGATCCTGCAACCATTGATAAAACCTGGAGAATAGCAACAGGTGCTCCTTTTGGACCAATGGCTATTTTAGATTTGAATGGGATGAACACCAATTACAACATCTTAAAAGAAATCCCGGGAGAACTAACACAGAAAATAGCAGAAAAGCTAAAAGCCGAACTTATCGACAAAGGAAAACTTGGTCAGCAATCCGGCGAAGGTTTTTACAAATATCCTAATCCGGAATGGCAAAGCAAGGATTTTTTGAAAGCTTAAAGTATCCTGAATTCTCATCGAAAACAGTGAAAGAAGCCATAAATATAAATACCATAAAAAACTCAGGATTTTTAAAATCCTGAGTTTTTCAAGTATAAAACAACCTCTTATAACAACTTAGCTTCTTTTAAAATCTCTTCAACATAAGTACCTTCTATTTTCTTGACACCATATTTTTCAAGGATTGAAATCAACCAAGGAAATTCAATTTCATTTAGGTTTTTATTGTCATTAAGGTGATAGATGGATTTCAGCAGTACCCTGATGTCATATGAAGAAGCAAAAACTTCTGGGACACCTCTGTCTACATCCAAAAGGGTGTAAACTGCCTCCATTGCTGTACGCACGGAATATTCGGTCGTGAATACGGTGTCTTTTCCAGTTTCGGCAAAATTACCGATAAAAGCAAGGTTCACAGAACCCTCTGGAACCACCAATGGGCGGTCTCCCAATGCACGAGGCATAAAGTAAGATGTGATATAAGGCATACGGCAAGGGATGCTGTTGGCAGCTTGTGCAATTTCTGCAATTTCATTTTCAGGAACACCAATATGGTATAAAAATTCTTTGCAAAGCTCTATCCCCGTGGCTTCCGTAATTTTCTTTTGGATATAATTTCCTGGTTTATGAGAATACAACCCATAAACCCAAACAATTACTTCATTTTTTTTCTGAGCCTTGAAGTGGGGCTGTCTGCTGATGGAAAAGCCATACCACCAGTTAGAATCGTTTATTGTGACAGGTCCGCTAGTCACTATAGAACCGCTTCTTGGGTCTTTTTTTGTTATTTTTTCTATATACGGAATCACTTTTTCGTCGAAGAAGGTAATGCTTCCGGAGATTACCCAGTTGGCTTCGGGAATGTTTTTGTAGAACTTTTCGGGTTTTCCAAAGGCATCATCCTGGTCTGCCAGATTCTGCCAAAGTTGCCAACTTCCGCCAATGCCGTCAGCAACAGGAGCAGGGTTATGATTGTCACCGTATGTACTGCTTTCGGTAATGGAGCCGTTGGTAACAAACACCAGGTCGTTTTCGGTCAGGCTGATGCTTTCTGCATTGCCATCCTTAATATATTCGATTTTCTTCGCTACTTTTTTGCCGTTTTCATTTTCTACAAGTATGTTCTGAACCTGGCTATTATACTGGAAGGTAACACCGTGGGACTCAAGGTAGCTTACCAACGGACGAATCAGTGATTCATATTGGTTGTATTTCGTGAAGCGTAATGAGGACATATCTGCTACGCTGCCAACGTGATGGATGAAACGAAGAACATATCGGCGCATTTCCATCGCACTTGCCCAAGGTTCGAATGCGAACATCGTAGCCCAGTATGTCCAAAAGTTGGATTGGAAAAATTCTTCTGTAAATACCTGGTCTATCTGTACATCCTGTAGTTTTTCTTCAGGAAGAAGAACCAGCGCTATAAGTTCGTGGATGGCTTTCTGGGACAGGGTAAGCTTACCATCCGTGGGCAGTCTTTCTCCACGGTTTTCGATAACACGGGCGTGGGAAAAGCTAGGGTCTTCTTTATTGAGCCAATAATATTCGTCCAGTACGGAAACGCCTTCCGTTTCTAATGAGGGTATCGAGCGGAACAAATCCCAAAGGGTTTCGAAATGTGTTTCCATTTCCCGTCCGCCTCGTATGATGTAGCCTTTCTGCTCATTCCAGATGCCGTCCATACTGCCACCGGGTAAAGCTAATTCTTCCAGAATACGGATTTTGTTTCCTTCCATTTGCGCATCGCGTATCAAAAAAGCTGCAGCAGCCAATGAAGCTAATCCCGAACCGATAAGAACGGCAGATTTCTGTTCAATATTTGCCGGTTTTTTCGGGCGGGCAAATGCTTCGTAATTTCCATTACTGTAATACATAATTAGAATTTTTTAGTTTATAATATATGATAAAATAACCTTGTTTTTATTTAATAAAGTTACACATATTGCTTTCACTTTATATATCCCAAAATTCTAATTGTATATGCTGATATTCCAATAATATTATCTTTGGAGATTCTGTTTTTCGGCTTCCTTTTTCTTTTTTTCCTGCTTGCGGAAGTAACCTCTGAAGAGAAAATTATGCTTCAGAGCCTCCATATTCTGGTTGAAGCCTTCGGTTCCCTTTTCGATATTGTAAAGGCTGTTATTGATGTTTTTTGTAAGAACGGTATCAGTGATAAGGGCATTTATCGGTCCTTTTCCATTTTCTATATTTTTACTGAATGCCTGCAGGTTTTTACCAACTATGATAAGTTCATTGCTTACTGTATTAAGATTATTGCTGGCGGCATTGACGTTATTGAAAGTCTGCTTAAGCTGGGACTCAAAATCTTTGTTGGCAAGGAGAAGCCCAGTTGCTCCTTTTCCTTGGCGTGTAGACGTAATGATGGCTTCTGCAGTACTGCTCAGGTTTTCTATATTTTCCGTGCTTTGGCGTATTTTCAGGATGGATAATTTTAAGTTTTCGGCAAACGCCTTGTCATTAATTAATTTTAAAATCTGGCTGCTGTCAATTTTATGCACAGTGTTTTTAAGAGATTTGGATATATCCTGTATATTGTTGTTGCTTGCCGATAGCGTGTTGAGTATTTCATCCACACCCGGTTTGGTATCTGCCGTGAGATATTCTTTTTCCTGCACTGGTCTGCCCGGCCTACCGTAAGGCAAAATATTGACCACCGCATTGCCGATAATGCCTTCTGTTCCAATCGAGGCTTTGGCATTATTGTCTATATGCTTTGCAATATCTTTGTCTATAAGCATAATGACCTCTATATCATCCCTTCCGGACAATTTTACTGACTTTACAGAACCTGCCTGCATCCCTGAAAATAGCACATTGCTTCCTTCTCTGAGTCCATTGGAGTTTTTGAATCTTGCCCTGAGCTCAAATTTGCTGGTAAAAATGCCTGAACCGCTGCCGATGTAAAAGAAAACAGCCATCATAAGTATAAACCCCGAAATTACAAATAAGCCGAGCTTGATATTATTTTTATTCATATTTTAATCAAAAAATTGTTTAATATTTTCGTCATCAGAACTTTCAAATTCCTGATAAGTACCTTGTGCGTAGCATTTTCCGTCAAGCAGCAAGACTACTCTGTCGGCCGTATTTTTCACACAGTTCATATCGTGTGAGATAATTATAGATGATGTTTTGTATTTTTTATGTATATCCATTATGAGGCTGTCAATTTCTTTTGCTGTTACCGTATCGAGTCCGGTGGTAGGTTCATCATAAAGGATGATTTCCGGCTTAAGGATGACAGTACGTGCCAGAGCTATTCTTTTCAGCATCCCTCCCGACAATTCGGATGGCATAAGGTCTACGGTATGTTTAAGCCCCACACTATCGAGTGCTTCTTCAACCCGTGCGTCAATTTCATCCTGCTTCAGCCGGAACCACCGTCTTCTTAAAGGGAATTCCAGATTTTCGCGGATGGTCATAGAATCATAGATGGCATTTCCCTGAAAAAGAAAACCTATTTTTGAGCGTGCCTTATCCAGCTCTTGATTTTCCAATTGCACAATATCCTGTCCGGAAATCATTATCCTACCGCTATCTGGTGTTAAAAGCCTGACGATACATTTGATAAGAACAGATTTTCCCGTGCCTGATTTTCCGAGAACTACAACATTTTCGTTCTTATTGACCGTTAGGTTAAAACCATTAAGCACTTTTTTTTCACCAAAGCTTTTATAAATATCTTCAATGACGATGGCCGGTCCATTGTCATTATTGTAGTTTGCTGCTGTTTTTGTTTCCGCCATAATGATGATTTAATTATACCCGAGAATGCCTGTTATCTGTACCGCAATCAGGTCCAAGACGAAGATAAGGATAGAGGAGAGTACGACCGCTGAATTGGCGGCGTTCCCCACGCCCCGTGTTCCTTTTACTGCATTATAGCCTTTATAGGCACCCACGATTCCCACTGCAAAACCGAAAAAAAAGCTTTTGATGAAAGCAGGGATGATGTCACTGAAATCCAAGGAGTCAAAAACCTGTGAATAGAAAAGCGACAGGCTTGTCGTCCCGCCAATGTTAACACCTATCCAGGCACCATATAGTGAAATGGCATCCGCCAGAATGATAAGTACGGGGAGCATAAATGTTGTCGCCAGGACACGTGTGGCAACAAGGTATTTAAAAGGGTGCGTACCGCTTACTTCCATCGCATCTATCTGTTCGGTAACCCGCATAGAGCCCAGCTCTGCCCCGATGCTACTTGCAATTTTACCTGCAAAGATGAGAGCGGCGATTACAGGTGCTATTTCACGGATTATGGCGATACCTACCATTACAGGCAGCTGGGATTCCACACCATAGCGTACGAGGCTTGGCCGCAACTGCATCGTAAGGACCAAACCGATAATAAAGCCTGTCATGGAAATAAGCCCCAAAGATTTGTAACCTATGAGATAGCATTGTGCAAGCAGTTCCTTTATTTCATATGGCGGGCGGAAGCCTAATAAAAAGTAATTTTTGGTAAACTGCGCGATATTGCCTGTTTCCTGTAAAAAACTACGTATTTTAATCATTAATAAATTATTTTTTAAAATTAAAATATTTTTAGTCTACTTTTCCAATTGCTGTATTTTTTTATTGAGCCAATCCCTTATATCTTCATATACATATTCTTTAATATCCTCATTAAGTATTTCGTGCCGCATGTCAAGATAGATTTTTGTTTTAACATCTGTAAAACCATCTTCTTGCATTTGCGCTACCGTTTTTTCCACACCTTTTCCGAAGTCTCCTATCGGATCATCAGCTCCGCTTACAAAAAGAAAGGGAAATTCTTTTGGTATTCTTTCTGCCCATTTTCTTTCCGTTGCCTGTTGATTTAGAGAAACTAATGCGTAAAAACCATTATTGGTAAAAGGTACTCCGCATAGGCTGTCCCTGCAAAATGATTCCCGGTTGGATTTGCTGAGGCTCAGCCAACTGGTAAGGTCGCCATCTTTCTCGCCTTTAAAATGTTGATTAATAATTTTTGAAAAAGTTCTGTTGATGAATTTGCTCCGGTGTTTTGGAGTAATAATATTGTTGATGGACAGGAAAAATTTAGCCAAACCGATTCCGTTGATTTTTCCGCCCGTTCCTACGATGACCGCTCCTTTAAAAACATCTTTCTGATTCTGAAGTAAGCATCTTGCAATGAAAGACCCCATAGAATGCCCCAGTAAAAAGTGAGAAATGTTAGGGTAGTTGTTTTCTAAAAATGCTGCCATCGTTGCGGCATCGTCTATCAGTTGCTGCTTGGGATTTTCTTTTTGAAAATAGCCAAGTTCTTCCCGATTTTCCGCCGTTTTTCCGTGTCCGAGATGGTCATATAATAGAACTGCAAAACCGTTCTTCGCCAGATATTCCGCAAAATTTTTATAACGACCGCTATGCTCCTGCATCCCGTGTAGTATAAGGAGTGTAGCCTTTGGAGGTTCATTTATTGGTTCGAATAATTCATAAAAAAGATTGTGCGTACCTGAGTTGGCAATTTTCTTCCTGTTTATATATCCTGATGTTTGTTTTGCCATAGAGTCGGTTGGTTTTGTTTAAAAATAAATATTCTGCCCTTGACAAAAGCAAGAGCAGAATAAAGTTAGATAAATTGGTTATTATAGACAATCTTTTATAGATTAAAGAGAGATATGCCTTTAGCAATAAAGAACTTCGATAAAGTGTAAAGGCAGCTCTTTTTTTATTTTTAATTTCTGTAAGAGGTGTGGATGGCTTTTGCCAACACGTCTGGTTTTTTCCAGTGTTCCGTTACTGGAGTTACTTTTTTATCGAGACCGAGTAGGGTATATACCGCGATGCGTGCTGCACGAACCGAATATTCTTCTGTGAATACCATATCTTCCGGTATTTCTACAAACTGACTAATCATTGCTAGGTTGGTGCTGCCTTCAGGAACAACTGCAGGGCGGTCTTTTTTAGCTCTTGGTTGAAACAACGCATCGATGTAAGGCATCATACACGGAATAACATTGATAACGCTATCTTTTATTTCCTGTTCGTGTTTTTCAAAATGCAAATGATGAATCAACTCTGTCAAAATTTCTTCACCCGTGCAATCAATCATCGGCTTTTTCACATAATCTCCCACTGCATCTGGATATAATCCGTAGCCCCAAAGAATGGTAGTATCATCGCCTTGCGCTTTGAAATGCGGTTGTGCAGCCACCACAATTGACATTCGCCACGATGAATCTTTAAATGTCATCAAAGCTCCGCTGCCCGGCTTGTTGCCAGTGTATTCTTCAATAAGTTTCAGAAATTTATTTCCTTTGAATGTTGGTGTGAAAGAATACCATTTTGTCTCGTCCGGTTTTGTAAAGAACGGGTCTGGGTTACCCAATTTGCCGGGTTTCTTGTTGGCAATTTTACGCCATAGTGCAAAACTTGGCGGATTTAACGGCAAATATTTTGCAGGCGTATTATAATCGCCGTTATTAGAATTGTCTGTAATACATCCGTTGGTAAAGAATACCAAATCGCCTTCCTTCACAGTTATTTTCTCTGTTTTTCCTTCTGCATTGATGCATTCTATTCCCGTTACGGTAATGCCATCATCATCGGCAAAATCCAAATCGGTAACGGTTTTTCTTAATGAAAAGTCCACTTTGTGCTGATCCAAAAATGCCTTCACCGGTAAGATAACGGATTCATATTGGTTGTATGGTGTTCTGGTAACCCCTTCGAGTGTTTCGATTCTTGAAAATTCCAACAGCATACGTTTCATATAGCGTTGAAATTCAAAAATGCTGCTCCATTCCTGCCAGGCGAAAGTGGTTTGCCACATATACCAGAAGTTGGTCGTAAAAAAATGGTCGTCAAACCAATCACGAATGGTAATGTTGTCTAAATCATTTTCATCGGCAAAAAACAATTTCACAAATTTCATCCGGTCCTGAGTGTTGAAACCCATATCCGTTACGGGTAAAATGTTTCCGTTCTTGTCAATCAACCGCGCTTTTGCATTTGTCGGATTCGCGTGGTCAAATGCCAGAATTTCGTCTTTTACGGAAATGTTCGGGACATCCAGAGAAGGAATACGGGATGTTAATTCCCAAAAGTTTTCATAGGTTTCTTCGTTGAGCATACGCCCGCCACGACAAATAAATCCTTTTTCTTTAGTTCCCGCACCATCGTTGCTACCACCCAAAATCGGCAGGGCTTCAATGATGTGAATGTTTTCGCCTTTAAAGTCTCCGTCTTCTAACAGATATACGGCACCGGCAAGACTTGCCAATCCACCTCCGATGAAATATGCATGTTTGTTCGAATTGCTCATATGATATTTTTTTTAGGTTATTTTTATATGATAAAGGTATTGATATACCTTAATTCCTTAGTATCCCTAAATTCGAAAATCATATACGGAATTTCTTTTTTAAAAATGCTGTTGTCTTCGGTACCTTTGGGGCGATATTGACGCATGCTTTTTAAAAAAACGACCGAATGCAGAGGTAGAATTAAAGCCTGTTTCAAATGCAATCTGAGAGATATTTTTTTCTGGATAGCCGAGCAGAACGCATGCTTCTTTTAATAAGGCCTCATCAATAATCTGATGTGGAGTTTTGCCAGTAGCTTTTTTTACAATCAGAATAAGATATTTGTTGGTAATGAATAGCTTGTCTGCATAGTATTGTACGTCCTTATGCTGCAAAATATTTTCTTTTACCAATTCGTTGAATTTAAAAAAAATATTATTATTATCTTTTGGAGTTAGATATGCGTTGTCTTTTCTGTCTTCATCAATTAGGACTGCAACTTCCAACAAAATATTAATAATAATAGTACGAAGAATATCTTCTGTAAAACGACCATTCCTCGTGGTCTGCTGCTGAAGATATTCCAACAAATTGATTAAGTGTTTACTACTTGCTTCGTTGGAAATAACTACATTAAAGGTAGTTTTATTGAATAGAGACAGATTCTCGATAAAAAATGGATTAGAAATGTTCTTAAGCAGGAAATTCTTTTCAAAGAATAGAACCTTCATGCGGAAATCTTTGCTGGTATTTACAAATTTTATAATTGTTGACGGAGCAGATATCAGGAATCCGTTTTGGGATATATTGTAATGGTGATTATCAATTTCTAAATCAATACTACCGGAAACACAGATGCAGAATGCATAAAAATCCATGCGGAACAGTCTTTTTGGGAATTCAAAAATGAGTTTTCCTGAAGATATATAGTAAGGTTCATCACAGTGTACCTGATAAAAAGATAATATTTCTTTAATACTTTCGTAAGCTTTCATGGTTTCTTATTTAATGGATTTATATGGGCATATATAATTTTTAGCTTATGATTTAGCTCACTACAGTTTATCCTTTTTAATTTTTCGGACTTTGTACCATAAAACGCTATAGCTGGCAATGGCGCTTACTGTTCCTATGATTATCATTTTTATAACATAAGGATAGGTGAGGTCTACAGCGCCTTTTTCTATGATAAGTATTCTAAAGGCAGGCAGGAAATGTGTAAGCGGGATGATATTTGCAATGTGCTGAACCCAAACTGGCATTTGGCTGAGCGGCCAGGTAAATCCTGACAGGATAAAGCTGGGTGTGGCAATAACCATAAGGATTTCCGTAGCTTTCAGTTGGTTCGGGACAAGGATACTTACCAAAATTCCTATAAAGCAGACCGAGATTACAAAAACACCCGCTATTAGAGTAAGCGGAAAAATGTTTTCATAAAAAGGAATTCTGAACCACTTGGTAAAACCCCAGTACATCAGCCATATCCCGAAGCTCATTATGAGATAAGGCACGATTTTAACCAATATCAGCATAAATGCAGAACGGCTTTTTTGTACCAGATATTTGAAAGTGCCGTTTTCAAACTCGGAAGCAAAAGAAAGAGCAAGCCCCAATAACAATACCTGCTGAAGCACAGTAGCCAAAACACCAGGCCACAAAAAATACATATAGTTGGTGCTTCTGTTGTTCTTTTTTATAAACGTGGTTTTAAATGGCTCATACTGACTCATTAGCAAATTTTCCGGAACTCCTTGTTTACGTAAGGTTTCGACCTGTGTTCCTGCTTTGAGGGTTCCTAAGACCAGCTGAAGTGCTGATGAAGAATAATTTGCGGTCAATACATTTGCTGTATTGATTATGGTAGTGACTTCAGGATAACGTTTTGTCAGCACATCTTTCTCAAAATCTTTTGGGATAATAACGACGCAGGTTGCATCTTTCTCAATCATCAAACGATTGAGGTTTGTCTCGTCAAACTGCAGCCTTGCAACAGACAAAACTTCGTTGTCATTCATCATTTCGATTGCTTTCCGGCTGAGTGAGCTTTGGTCATAATCTACCACGATGATTGGTAAATCTGTCACTTTCCCTTTGCTGTAAACATATCCCAACAAAACACCGTACATCAAAGGAGCCCCAATAAACAAAATTCTGAGAACCTTGTTGCTCCAGAACAAACCGAACTCCCGTTTGATCAGATTGAGAAATGTTTTCATTATTAAGGTTTTAGCGTTACTGTTGTTTTGCTTAGGATATCGTTTGCTTGTTGGATGTTAATAGGGTCTATCAATATTTCATACAAAGCGTCCTGCACTTCATAATCAGGATATGCTGTAGCAATATTAGCATAGGCGCCTATTTGTTTTATATTTCTGATTTTCCCTTTGATATCCCGATTTTTGTAAGGTATATGCACATTGATTTCTTTTCCTTGTGCATAATTTGCCAATTGGCTTTCAGGAATAGTAAAGCGGAAATATATGGAATTATTAAGAGAACCTTTGAAAAGCGTATATCCTGGTAGTGCCAGTTCCCCCAGCTTCAATGTGATCGATTCTATTTTCATATCCTGTGGTGCAATGATATACCTTTCTTTTTCGGCAACCTGTACTTCTTCCAAAGCTCCTTGAGCACGGTCTTTTTGTCCCAACGCCATTGTTTGCTGTTCTATGCGGACCCCGTTTTTAACATCGGCAATTTCTGCATCTACGGCTATCATTTGTGATTTGGCTCCCTGATACTTTGCGAATACTTCATCATATTGCTGTTGCGGAACCAATGAATCCTTTACCATTGCGTTCATTCTTGCCAGGGATTTTTTTGCAAACTCATATTGCTCTACCAAAGCGGATTTCTTGGCATAGAGCTGTGCCAACTGATTGGCAGTAGCACCGTGTACACTCATCTCATATTGTGCCTGAGCAGATTTTACCGCTCCCTGTGCCTGTGATTTTTTTGCGTCTACTTCTGGGATTTCCAATATCGCCAATGTATCTCCCTTTTTAACAAGAGCTCCCTCGCTGATCAGAATTTTATCTATTCTGCCTGCTATTTTGCCTACTACTGCAATCTCTTCCCGCTCGGTTTTTCCCTGGATGGTTTGTGATACTTTCGGTTTATTCTCACAAGAAGCTAAAATGCCTGCAATGCTTAGTATGTAAATAATTTTTTTCATTTTGCTTAGTTTTGGATTTTAATAAAGTTTGATAATTTTCCCGATGCACGGTAAACTTCAATAGCAGCATTCCGCTGTTCAATCATGGTTTCTACTTTGTTTAAGGATTCTTTGTATATATCATTTTCCGCTCCCAGGCGTTCAGTGACGTTAATAAGTCCTAATCTGTATTGCTTTGATGCTATCTCATTATTATTTTGTGCTATTTTTTCCCTTTGGATCGCAATATCTACCTTATGTAACGTGGTATTGTATTCTACCTTGTTTTTTTCCAATTCCAGGTCTACTTTTTCTTTGGTGTCAGCCAGTTTATTTTCAACCTGGGCGAGTCCTATTTTGGCTTCGTCTATTTTATGTTTACGTTCAAATCCGCTGAAGAGTTCCCATTTCACGGCCACGCCCAACATCCAGTTCGGATGTAGTGTCAATTCATTTAGTTTCAAATTGGCGGTCGTATTTAATTGTTCAATCGGCACTTTTGTATTGGCATTATATAATGATGCATAGCTATATCCCGCAAAAGCCCCAACTGTGGGAAGAAGGCTTCCTTTTTCTTTTTTAAGGGCATATTCGGAGGCTTTTTTGAAAGATTCCAGTGCTTTTACCTCATTTCGTTCGGCTGTGCTCAGGCTGTCCAAAATAATGATGGGCTCCAACTGATGATTGGTTTTAAGAATTTCTTCTTCTGAAAGATTGGTGGACTGTTTTATCTTGAGTATCAGAAGTTTTCTTTTATTTTGAACATCTGCACGTTTGGAAGCCAATTCCAGAGTGGAGAGTTTGATTTTATCGCGGTCATAAGGAATTGCCAACCCTTCGGATATCGCCCTTTCTACTCTTTCTTTTTCCTTATTTAATCTTTTTTCGCTGTTATCGATGAGTTTTTCGGCGGTTTCCAGAAGTTTGAGACGGTCAAAGCTCCCTATGATATCTTTTATCACCTCATCTTTCTGATTTTCCATCATAAACGCTGTGCCTGTATTTTTTTCTTTGAGAGCCTTGGCTCCATTTAGGATTTGTCCGCCACTGAACAATACCGCTTTTGCGGTAATACCTCCATAAAGGATATTCGCATTTGTGCTGAAATCGGAAGATCCCCCAAAAACAGGATATCCTGTGATGGGTAAATTCAGGGTAGCTAGATCTAATTTTGCATCACTGCTGATGTAAGAATATAAACCTGACGCCTCGACCTTCGGGATATATTTGGCCAATATGCTTTTGCGTTCTAATTCTAATTTTTGTAATTCAAGATCTTGATTCCTTATTTCAGTGTTTTTTTTGCAATGCCTTTCCGATAGCATAATCCAAATCCTTACTTACAAGAATCTGTGCGTTGATGATAGTGCCGAATAGGATCAATGTAATGGCTAAGTTTATTTTTTTCATACCATTTCGTTTTGAATGTTGTTTTGAATATGCTGAAAGAAGTTTTTTATCTCCATAATTTGATTTTCTGAAAGTCCTCTGGTTGCTCTTTCGGTTACATTGTTCACAATATACATTACTTTTTCCTCTATCTCCTTTCCTTTATTTGTTAAATATATTAGATTTTGCCTTCTGTCAGTAGGGTGGGACCTTCTTTCTACGTAACCTTCTTTTTCCAATTGATCAATAAGTCTAGTTATGCTGGGTTTATCCCTGTGGGTAAAATCTACTATTGCCTGCTGTGAACATCCCTGTTGTTTCCATAAAGGTACTAGCACCGACCATTGTTCCCGGGTCAAGTTAATATTATTCAATTTGAATTGCTGAACCAAAAAACGGTTGAACAGTAGAGGTACATTGCCGGTAAGCAGATTGTATCGATCTTGTTCAGTTAATATTTTTTCAGCTTTCATATAAAAATTATTATTGAACAAAGTTAATTAAACAATAGTTGTAATAACAACTATTTATGTTAAATTTTTTTTAATCTTAATATCATTGAGATGACATAAGCTTTTGATTTGATTATTGTTAAGATAATTTGTGATTATTGAAAATAAACAATGGTTAAAAATAAATAAAAGCTGTTCGGAATTTCGGACAGCTTTTTGGGGATTAATTTCTTAAAGAAAAATATTTGTCAAAATAAAGTCGTTGCAAACTGTATTCTTGCATATTTGTTGGAAGGATTCCACATAGTGGTAAAAGATAATGGAATATGGGCAGAAAAAACTTTGATGTTTTTACTTGCAGAGAATCCGATATTCACAATATCGAAATCGTTTTTGCCGTTCCCATATAGAAAAGTACCTTGTCCAAGACTTCTTTTTCCGGGATTGAAAGCAAAACCTCCACCCAGAAATCCATTAAGCTTAACAGAACCTTTTGAAATCAATGGATAACTTATCTCTATATAGGTGGAATATTTGTTGCTGTCGTATTCGCTATTTTCATTCAATTTTACTTCTCCTGCATTGGCTCCTCCATAAAGCATGACATCTGCTTCAACTCTTAAAGGGAATTTTTCAGGAAACTGATAAGATGTTCTTAAATCAATGATATGCGTTGTTTTGTCCTTAGAGTAATTAAAAATATCGTCTGATGCAATAAGTTCATTGATATTCCTGGAGTTGAACAAATCCCAGATTCCTATAGAAAATCCTTTATCTGCATATTGGATATAATAATTAATTTCTTTGTAATGGGTTTCATCACTGTCATTGGAGATAGCAGATGCACCCCAGACTCCTAACTGTAATGTTTTCGATTTGTTGAGGTCGTACCACAGTTGTCCGGAAACGATTGGTTTGTCCGTAATAATAAGTCCTCTCCACAAATGGTTTGTTTTTATCCCCGCAGAAAGGTGGAGGTTGTCATTTTCAGCAGAAGCCCCATCATCTTCAGATGTCTGTGCCAGTAATAGTGTTATTGCAAACAAGCTCGTCAGCAATGTTGATATTTTTTTCATGGTAAATTTGATGGAATAGATTTAATGTAATAGATTGAATATAAGAATTGATATTAAAGCTCCTATAACAGGTCCTATTATTGGTATCCAGGCATAACTCCAGTTACTGGAACTTTTTCCTTTTATGGGTAAAATGGCATGCATGATTCTCGGACCGAGGTCTCTTGCAGGATTGATGGCGTATCCTGTTGTTCCTCCAAGCGATAATCCGATTGCCCAAATAAGTGTGGTTATTGGCCATCTTCCTGTGCTTCCCAAGTTTACGGCAGATCCTTGGAAACTCATAGCAACATAGAGCAAAACAAATGTTCCCAATACTTCAGAAAAGAAATTGAGGGGAGTGTTCTTGATTGATGGGGATGTAGAAAAACAAGCAAGCTGTGAGTGTGGTTCTGCAGATGTCTCATCAAAATGGTCTTTATATAGTAACCATACCAAAAATGCTCCTAGCATAGCTCCTGTCAATTCGCCTCCGATGTAAGGCAATAATTGGCTGGTAGTATAAGCTCCGTTTATCCAGCCTGCAATTACAGTGGCTGGATTTAGTTCTCCAGCACTGCCTAGATTGACAGCAACTAAACCTCCGGCGAATACTGCAAATCCCCAGGCAGCTGTAATGGAAATGATACCTCCGCCATTACCTCCTGTTTTTTTGAGAAGGATATTGGCTACGACCCCGTTTCCTAAGAGAATAAGGAACATCGTTCCCATCATCTCTGCAATAAAAATAGTTGACATAATAAATAATGATATAATAGTTTAATTTTCTTAGTTATTTAATGGGCTGTTTAATAATAGCTCAGTTTTGTTGGAGATTTTTGTTTTTATTCTTCCCAGTTTTTGGATCTTCCTACTGCCTTATGCCATCCTTTAATCATTTCGTCCGCTTTTTCACGCTCCATTTTAGGGTCAAATTTTTTATCTACGCTCCATTGTGATTTGATATCGTCAATATTATCCCAGAATCCAACAGCAAGTCCGGCAAGATATGCCGCTCCAAGAGCTGTTGTTTCCAATGTTTTTGGTCTTGTAATAGAAAAACCAAACAAATCAGCTTGTATTTGCATTAATAGGTCAGATGCGGTAGCACCACCATCGACTCTCAGTTCCATGGACTGCATTCCGGAATCTGCTTCCATTGCTTTTACAATATCATATACCTGGTAAGCGATACCTTCCAAGGTTGCTCTTGCGATATGCGCATCGGTTGTTCCTCGGGTAATTCCCACAATAGCGCCACGAGCATACGGATCCCAATAAGGTGCGCCCAAACCTGTTAAGGCGGGAACGAAATATACACCTTCTGTTTCTTTTACAAGATTGGCGAGATTACTAATATCAGGTGCTGTTCTGATGAGTTTTAGCCCGTCTCTGAGCCATTGTATTGCTGCGCCTCCGACAAAAACAGAGCCTTCAAGTGCATAGGTTACTTTCCCATTGATTTTCCATGCGATAGTGGTCAGCAGGTTATTTTTCGAATAAACCGCTTTATCTCCTGTATTCATCAGAAGAAAACATCCTGTTCCATAAGTGTTTTTCACCATCCCTTCCGAGGTGCACATTTGTCCGAAAAGTGCAGCTTGTTGATCGCCAGCAATACCTGCAATAGGAATTTTTGATGCAAATAGTGTTGTAGATGTTTCTCCGTAGATCTCGGAACTTTGCTTAACTTCAGGAAGTATAGCTCTTGGAATATCGAAAAGTTGTAACAGGTCGTCGTCCCATTGCTGGGTATGGATGTTAAGAAGTAGTGTTCTGGAGGCATTGGTTACATCTGTGACGAACATTTTTCCTCTGGTCAATTTCCAAACCAGCCAAGTATCTATAGTGCCGAAACAAAGTTTTCCCTGCTCCGCTTTTTCTCTTGCACCCTCTACATTATCAAGAATCCATTTCAATTTTGTTCCTGAGAAATAGGCATCAAGGATTAGTCCAGTCTTTTCCTTGATAGTTTCTATGTACCCTTCTTTTTGCTTCAGCTCATCACAGTATTTTGCTGTTCTTCTGTCTTGCCAGACAATGGCATTGTAGATAGGCTCTGATGTTTCGCGATCCCAAACAACAGTGGTTTCTCTTTGGTTTGTAATACCTATCGCTGCGATTTCTCTACCTGATACTCCTGCTTTTGCAATGACTTCTGCCGCAACGGATATCTGTGAAGACCATATTTCATTGGGATCGTGCTCTACCCAGCCTCCTTTTGGAAATATTTGGGTGAATGATTTCTGCGATAATTCTTCAATTTCTCCATTTTGATTAAAAAGAATGGCTCTTGATGAGGTTGTCCCTTGGTCAAGGGCCAAAATAAGTTTGTTTAGTTTTTCCGCTGGTGCCATAATTTGATTCTATTAAAGTTTAATTGATAATTTGAGTTTCTTTTTTTGGGGAATGATCTTCCAGTAAGTAGCCTTTTGCAAGCTCAATAAAATTTTTAGTTTCCAGTACTGCCCATTCTTCGGATTTTCCTAATCTCTGCGCCATAAATTGGGCAACATCTTCTGCAATATCAATGGCTGCACGGGCATCCGTAAACAAGAAACGGATTCTTCTGGCCAGTACATCCTCTAGGGTTTCCGCCATTTCGCATTCTATTGCCCATAGTACTTCTGCATAAGTAGCGTCATATTTCGGATGTATTTTTTGTTTCAGTGCAGCATCGCTTTGCTGTAGTTTTTTTATTTCAGGGATGTCAGATCCATAGATGTAAAGGTGGTCGCTCTGATCTGCGTGAGAAGCTGGAATATTTCCGTGAATAGAAAAATGATGCGTTTTACAACTTACTTCTGGCAGGTCTGCAACTTTTGACGCTTCATCAACAATTTCTTCCGCCATCTCTCTATATGTGGTCCATTTTCCGCCAATAACGGTCACAAGTCCTGAATCAGATATCATTATTTTATGGCTTCGGGATACTTCCTTGGTGCTTTGTCCCTCTTTTTCGGGAGCGGCTAATGGTCTTAAACCTGCAAAAACGCTGATGGTTCAGATGTGGAGTTACTAATTTACTTTAAATCATTATGAATAAACGGCGAAATCGATGTATTCACTGTAATTACAGCTACTGTATCAAGGCAGGAATAACATCACAAAATAAGCAGCGCTATCAGTGCAAAAAATGCAAAAAGAAGTTCATTGGGAAATATTCTTATCGTGCATATCAGAAAAGTACTAATCATAATATTCAACAGCTGATAAAAGAAGGAGTTGGTATTAGAGGTATTAGCAGATTACTTAATGTCAGTAAGACGACTGTACTAAAAAAGATTTTAAAAATCGCTTCTAAAGTTGTTAAGCCACCAATCCCTCAGAATATTACAATCGAAATTGATGAATTAAAAACATACACTCAAAGTAAAACCAATGAGCGGTGGGTAGTTGCAGCGTATTGTAGAGAGACAAAGAAAGTAATTGACTATAAACTTGGGAGAAGAACGACCAAGACGCTACAATGTATTATAGATACTTTACTTTATGCAAATCCAAAAAAGATATATAGTGATCGTTTGAATATCTATCCTAAATTAATTCCTAAGCATCTTCACAGCACAAAACGAAGAGAGACCAATCATATTGAGCGGAAGTTCCTTGATCTACGAACTCATATAAAGCGATTAGGAAGGAAGAGTATTAATAAAGCTCAAAGGGATAAATATACAGATGCTATATTGAGGATTTATTTTTGGGGAATTTCTCTCACTGAAAATAAGGAGTCTAAGAGCTTGTCTTATTTGAATTAGATCATGCTTTAAATATAATAATATGTAATCCACATCAATTTAAAGATTGATTGATCCCTCTATGTGTTTATATCCCCATTTCCTCATCTCTTTGATAATTGGATAAATGGTTTCGCCATAATCGGTTAAATAATATTCCACTCTTGGAGGAACCTCTCCAAATGATTTTCGTGTAAGAATTCCGTCTTTTACTAATTCTTCTAATTGCCGAGCCAGCATTCTTTCACTGATTGTGGGAAGAGTTCGCTTTAATTCTCCGAACCTGTTTCTGCCTTTTTTTATGAGAACAATTAAGGTTGTTTTGCATTTACCTTTTATTATTTGTAAAAATACATCGGATGGACATTTATTTTCTGTTTCTCCGATTTCGTCTATTTCAATTTTTTGCAATTCCATACATTTTTTCTTCTGATAGTCAGTAAAACTGTACTTTGTTTCAGTAGCTGAATTGAATGTAAGTACTTGTTTTACAATGTAAAGTTAAATAAATTTACTCAAAAAAGTAATGGATAATACGTTTAAAGCATTAGTTATAAATGAAAGTACAATTGGGTTTACAAAAGAAATTAAGGAAAAAAACTTGTCAGAGCTTCCTAAAAATGACCTTTTGATAAAAGTGAGTTATTCATCGATTAACTTTAAAGACGCATTGTCAGCTTCAGGTAATAAAGGAGTAACTCGTAAGTTTCCGCATATTCCGGGTATTGATGCTGTGGGAACTGTTGCTGAATCTAATTCAAAAAAATTTCCAATTGGAAGTAAGGTTTTGGTTACAGGTTTTGATTTAGGGATGAACACCTGGGGTGGATTTGGTGAATATATCAGTATTCCCGAAAAATGGGCAGTTCATTTACCTGCCGAACTAACAGAGAAAGAGGCAATGAGTTATGGAACAGCAGGTTTGACAGCAGGATTATCCGTTTGTCAAATATTGCAGTCGAGCACTGTTAATTCAGAAAATGGAAAAGTTGTTGTGAGCGGAGCTACTGGAGGAGTTGGAAGTATTGCGGTGTCTATCTTGGCGAAAATAGGGTTTGACGTACTTGCAGTTTCGGGAAAAAAAGAAAAATGAGTATTTAATCAACTCTTTAGGAGCGAAAGAAGTGATCAACAGAAATGATTTCATTGAAATGTATGATAGCAAACCACTTGCTAAACCTACATTTGTTGCAGGAATTGATACCGTTGGCGGAGCGATTCTTTCGGGGATGGTAAAATCTACTCAGTATGGAGGTATTGTTACTTGTTGTGGAATGACAGGATCTACAGAAGTGAATACGTCTATATTTCCATTTATTTTAAGAGGGGTTTATTTGGCAGGAATTGATTCTGTTGAAGCATCTTTATCAGTAAGAAACTTAATTTGGGGAAAATTGTCTAATGAATGGAAACTTTCAAATTTAGAAATATTATTACAGAAATCGGATTAGAGGAATTGCCTGACAAACTAGATGAGATTCTCACAGGAAAGGCAAAAGGAAGATACGTACTTAAACATTAATGTAATTTTAAAATATTCTTACAAAAGTTCCAAATATTCATTAGAGTAATATTGCAGATGTTTTGTTTTTTGATAATCCTGAAAGCGGCAATATTAACATATACGACACAGTCTGTATTATTTTCGGATTTATTTTAGATCGTAAAAAACATTGCAATTGACGCTGTAGCCATAAATATAAAAGTTACCCATAATAAACTTTTTGAAAGCCACCTGCTTTTGAATTCTCCCATAATACTTTCACTTGCAGATATTCTGATGATAAGAAACAAGAGAGGCACAGCAGCTACGCCATTGAGAACAGCTGTGTAAACAAGAGCCTTCACAGGATTAATCCCAATAAAATTCATACACAGACCAATAAGTGTAGAGATAATAATAACCATATAAAATCCTTTTGCTCTTGCAAATTTAAGGTTTAAACTTGCATTCCAGTTGAGGGCTTCGGAAACCGCATATGATGCCGATCCTGAAAGAACGGGTACGGCAAGTAATCCCAACCCAATGATTCCTGTAGCAAATATGATTTTTGATATCAAACCTGAATTTGGAAATGATTGTACCAGGGGTTCTAAAGCTTTTGCTGCATCAGCCGCAGTATTAATATCTGTTATATGAGCGCTATGCAGAACCGTTCCTCCAACCAATATAATACACCATGTTGTAAATTCAGAGATGACCATTCCTATACTATTATCTTTTCTCATTGCATGAATATGGCGCCATCCGATGTTGGGCTTTCCGTCTTGGATAAGACCTCTTTCATTTTCTTCTTCCACTTCCTGGGAAGCCTGCCAAAAGAACATATAAGGTGTAATCGTTGTCCCAAATACTCCGGTGATTATAAAAAGAAAATTGAAAGAAAATTCAAAATGAGGAACAATAGAGGCTTTTAGTATTTCTTTCCACGGCTGATCAATAATAAAAGCTGTAAGAGGGTAGGCAAGAAGTGATAATGCCAGCCATTTAAGAACTTTTGAATATACCCGATAACTGGTGAAGACCTCTAATGTAAGTATACTAACCGTAAAAAACAGCATAAGTATAACAATATCAGCAGGAATAATTAATTGTGCGGCAGCTGCCATGGCTCCAATATCCGCTCCGATATTGATCGTATTGGCAATGACAACCAATCCGACAGAGCTATAGAGTATTTTTTTGGTGTAATGCTCTTTGATAACTCCGGTAAGTCCTTTACCAGTAACCATTCCTATTCTTGCACAGGCTTCCTGCACGGCAGTCATAAATGGGAGCATATAGAGGGCTGTCCATAATTGACCATAGCCAAACTGAGCTCCTGTCTGAGAATAGGTAGCAATGCCTGAAGGATCGTCATCAGCCGCTCCCGTTGTCAGTCCGGGACCTAAAAGACCAAAGAATTTTTTGATTTTTTTTGTTTGATTTTCGACCTGATGTTTGACAGACATTGTTAATTGTTTTTGACCACAATATACTATTAATTGATTATATTTAGAGCTGCTAAAATAAATAGTTTTTGATAATTAAAAAGACCTTCCACATAGCGGGAAACCCTTTTTAATTATTATTTTAAATGTGTTTTATTCAAAGAAAGCTGTCTTTCATATTAATTACAGAAAGAAATTCGTGGATTGGTATTGTCTCCGCATTGAAACTGATATTTGCCTTGCGGATATTTAGGAGTGGGATTATCTGTAACTTCCAATGGAACCATCGATTGTCCGTTATAAGAAGGCATGGTAACCTGAGCCGCGGAACCATTACCTAAAGCAACATTTTTGGCATTGCTGTTTCCGTTGAAGCTGTAATCAATCATGGCATCTAAAAGACGATATACACCATAATAATCTAATGCATCAAAGGCTTTTCGGGAACTTGGCATTGCGTGATCAGTTACATAATTGTATCCATTAATGGTAGATGATTTAAAGTAAATAAAATCTTTTTCAGAGTTAGAAATATTAATGTTTTTAAAAATATCAATTGCCATTCTGTGATCGTTGACATCGTCCTCATCATAGACCTGGGTGATCATTTTGGTATTGGAAGGAAAACTCTGTAATTGCTGTTGGGTAGTTAATGAACTGTTCCAATTAAAGGAATACCACGGAGCCATGGTGAAAAGAAAACGTCCGTTTTGTCCCCAACCTTTTTCCGTAAATGCTTTATAGGCAAGATCAATAGTTGCCCCACCGCCGAAAGAATGTCCCATAAATCCTACTTTCTGAGTATCAATAATATTAGGATAATCTGTGGCAGCTTTTACGAAGCCTTCCCACAGGGTTTGGTAACGGTGATCAACACTGATATCTATGGTGCGATAAGGCACAAATACTACCACATAACCTTTCTTGGCAATAAAGTTATACAGCTCTATATTGTATTCTTTATCCTCACCACCAAAGGGATGTGAAAAAAATATAGTAGGTCTGGGAGAAGTAATTCCTTTAGGATAGAAAATTGAAACCTGTGTTCCAGCGTACTGGGGGTTATTAAAATCAATTTCAGCCACTTCAAAATTTCCGTCTGCACCATATCCTGATGCCGGTTTCTGAATAGGTCCCTGAAAGCTGTTGCCAAGTTTTGGCTGAATAGGATCAGCTTCGTCAGTGTCGTTAGTGCTTTGAGAGCATGCAGAAGTGGTAATAAACAAAATCATTACCCATGGATAGAATAGTTTTTTCATTTTCTTTTGTCTTTAATATGTTGAACCATCTGATCTTTAATTTCCTCATATTTTTTGTATTGTCCTGCATCCAGAATTTGGCTCAGGGCATTGGATTTTTCTTTCTGTAAAGCTTTCAGTTTTTTGAATTTAGCGAGTTTACCTTCATTACTTTGCAGAATCGGGTCGTTCTTTTGGGCATACTGAAGATTAAGAGCAGAGACCTGCTCAACCTGCTTAGTATTTAATGCTAATTTACTTGTCATCCACTCCGTCATCATCTTTGCGCGCTGTTCGGGAGTACTGTCCTTTAACTTTTTTGCCTGTGCCGTTACATTTGCAAATGTCATACATAGAAATGCTGTCACAAGAATGGGCCATTGTTTTTGTTTTAAAATCATCTTGGAAATTTTAATTTTTGGTGAAACAAATGTATCAAGAACGATTATTTCCTTTAAGATAAAAAAGGATGAAGCTGCTAAATTCCGGGGTGAATTCATTATTGATCCAGCCACTTTCTGAAATGCATCGCTTTTGCTTTACTGACAAGGATTTGTTCCTGAGGTAGCGGATGTATTTTGACCAGCAGTCTGCCATTAAAGAAATATTCTACGGCATCTACAGCATTCTTGTTGATAATGAATTGGCGGTTAGCCCTGAAAAATAGAGTAGGATCGAGCTCATGTTCCAGCTGTTCCAGGGTAAATTCCACTACATATTGTCTGCCATCGGCCATATGTGCGTATACGATTTCATTTGCGGTATGGAACCAATTGATTTTAGCCGCGTCAACAGGGATAAGCCTGCCACAGTAATGAATAAGGAAGGATTTTTTATATTGCTTTGTTGTATGTTGTAGCTTCTTTAGCAGAGATTCTGTTTTGTCCTGTCTATTTTTTGAATCATCAGCAATAAGGGTATTGTATTTAAGTAAAGTCCGCTGTATTTCTTCTGTGTCAAAAGGTTTTAAAACATAATCAATGCCGTTGTTACGAAAGGCCTCGATAGCATAATCATTATATGCCGTAACAAAAATAACGGGCTTTCTTATGTTTACCTGTCTGAAGATTTCAAATGATAACCCATCAGAAAGCTTTATGTCCGAAAATATAAGATTATAATCACTATCGTTTAATCTGAACCAATCCATTGCTTCTGCTATACTTGGTAAAGTCTTCACAATTTGGATTGCCGGGTTGATTTCTTTCAGGATATATTCAAGATTTCTTGCGGTTGCAGCTTCATCTTCGATAATGACGATATGTAAATTTTTTTTCATAAGAAGGGAAGCTTTACGATGAAATATTCTTTTGTCTGGAAAATCTCTATTTCTTTATGGAGTTGCAGTTTGTATCTCTCATTCAGGTTGGTAAGACCAAGCCCAGTGCCTTCTGTCTCACTGATGGAGGGCTGGAGATTATTTCGGATAATAAGCCATTTGTCTTCTTCATAAATCTCTACAGTTAAAGGATGTGAAAGGGTGGCTTTGTTATGTTTAACAGCATTTTCCACCAGGGGTTGCAGTGATAAATGAAGAATTTGTTTGTTTATACAATCTTCGCTGATATTGATATGAATCTGAAATGCATTTTCCAGCCGCATTTTTACCAGCTGTATATAGGATTTCAGGTGCTCAAGCTCTTTCTCAAGACTTACCAGATTGTTACCTGAACGAACCAGCGTATATCTGAAGATTTTGGAAAGATGGAGAATATAGTTTTGAGCCAGATTTGGATTTTCCCTTACTATGGCAGA
Source organism: Chryseobacterium gleum (assembly GCF_900636535.1). NCBI lineage: Bacteria > Pseudomonadati > Bacteroidota > Flavobacteriia > Flavobacteriales > Weeksellaceae > Chryseobacterium > Chryseobacterium gleum. The sequence goes on along the minus strand of NZ_LR134289.1, from coordinate 1,395,939 downwards.
AAGGCTGCTCAATGTATTGAATAGAAAGTGCGGGTTAAGCTGTTCCTGGAGCAATTGCAGTTGTGCCTTAAGGTAAGCGGAATTGAGCTGCTCGTTGATAAGGTCCTTATTTCTGCTTTCACGCATCAGAAGAATAAGTCGGATAACGACTGCAATCATGATACTGCTGAGCAAAAACCGGACAAAATATCCTCTAATTCTTCCTCCCGTAAGTTGGGGAGTCCCAAAGAGCAAAGAATGGATCATACTTCCCAGTATAATTGCTGCCACCAACACCAAGACATTGAATATATAGAGTCTCCAGTATTGTTTGTTTTCTCTAAAGACACTCAGAAACTTACCCTGGGACAGGTTAAGATACAGTAACAAAAGGCAGAATGCCATATTATACAAAAACTGGTAGCCATATTCCCCAATATTGAACTGCCAGTAACGGGCGATAATCCCATCACTGTTAAGGGCCATCAGTTTTGCAGAATTGACCATTAGTGTGATCAAAAAGGCACTGTAAAGATATATTTTTCTTTCATTCTCATTCATTAATACAAAGAAAGCAAAATATTAAAACCGATGATATAATAAATGGTTGAAGCGGTAAAAGTTGGTGGTGAAATAATAAATTCTGAAGACCTTATCGTAAAGATTCATGGGTAGCAATAGACTTAGAATATCACATATATTGGGGAATTGCCAACATTGTTCAAACGCAATTCTTATTCATTGACTTTATAGGTATGAAATAGATTATAGAGACTTTATCAATTTGCTGATTAGAAAGAGTATTATTAAGAAAATATAATAATGAAAAACCAATGATTGGGCTTATTTAAAATCGTTCTTAATGAAATATTTCATAATTTTGTTATAGTGAAAAAGCTGATTTCCATATTGTTGTTATCCCTTTATTTGGTTTCTACAACCGAACTATATCAGCTTTTGAAAATGCCGCTTCTCATTGAGCATTATTTTCAGCACAAAAACCTTAATTCTGAAATGTCGTTTACTGCATTTCTGAAAATGCATTATGATCATCCGGTTAAAGATAATGATTATGATCAGGATCAAAAGCTACCTTTTGTTTCACACGCAAGTCCTCTTTCTGTTGCATTTACCGTTAATCCAATTTTAGATCTTCATTTTACCGAGAAGGTGTACAATTCTATTGAGATCAAAAAGACCTTTTACAAAAGTGCGCTTTACAATAAGGAAATTTTAAATTCTATCTGGGAGCCTCCAAAATTTTATCAATCTTAATCTATTTTTCTCAATCATTCTCTGATTGAGAGTATTCCGCTTTGCCATAAAGTATCTGCAAAAGATGCAGATGTATTCATAGTGTGCTTCAGAATACCTATAACTTATCTCAATAATTAAGATTAATAATCAATCATTTATGCTTACAAAAATCATTGAGTTTTCTGTAAAGAATAAACTCATTATTGCATTGTTGGTATTAGGGCTTATGGGAATTGGTTCCTATCAGGTCACTAAATTACCGATAGATGCGGTACCCGACATTACCAATAATCAGGTACAAGTCATTACGATGGCACCTTCTTTTGGTGCAACAGATATAGAACGGCTTGTTACCTTTCCTATAGAACAGGCCAACAATAATATTTCAGGATTAAAGGAAATCAGAAGCTTTTCCAGATTTGGACTATCGCTGGTTACCATTGTCTTTGAAGATGATGTTGACATCTACTGGGCCAGACAGCAGGTTGCTGAAAGGCTCCAGCAGGTACAGGCTGTTATCCCGCAGGGAATAGGAAATCCCCAACTAGGACCTATTTCTACGGGACTAGGTGAAATCTTTCAGTATGTAATAAGACCTGAAAAAGGATATGAAAAAAAATACAATATCACGGAGCTTCGTACAATTCAGGATTGGATTGTAAGGAGGCAGCTGTTAGGTGTAAAAGGGGTTGCAGAAGTCAGTAGCTTTGGAGGAAAGCTAAAACAATATGAGATTGCAGTCAATCCGGATAGGTTGAATGCTTATGGAATTACCATTAATGATGTTTTCGATGCGCTACAAGCTAATAATCAAAATACAGGAGGTGCTTATATTGAAAAGGGGCCTACGGTTTTATACATTAGAAGTGAAGGTTTGGTCGGAAACATTGAAGAAATTAAAAATATTTCTATTGCTACAAAAACAAACGATGTCCCGCTGTCTATAAGAGATATTGCAGAAGTAAAGCCGGGTTTTGCGACCCGATACGGAGCCATGACCTTTAATGATGAAGGAGAAGTCTCAGGAGCGGTCGTTATGATGCTTAAGGGTGAAAACAGTAACCAGGTGATTAAAAATGTAAAAGAGAAAATCGCTCAGGTTCAGAAGACGCTTCCAAAAGGAGTCGTGATAGAGCCTTTCCTGGATCGAACCAAAATGGTGAATAATGCTATTGGTACTGTTGAAAAAAATCTTACAGAAGGAGCATTGATTGTGGTTTTTGTTCTTGTATTATTCCTTGGGAATATAAGAGCCGGTTTATTGGTGGCTTCAGTGATTCCTCTTGCTATGTTATTTGCAATTTGTATGATGAACCTTTTTGGAGTCAGCGGGAACCTTATGAGCCTTGGGGCTTTGGATTTCGGGCTTATTATTGATGGGGCAGTTATTATTGTGGAATCTGTTCTGCATCAGTTGACCCATAATTCAAAATTCAAAAGAATGTTTTCTGTAGGCAAATCAGAAATGGATGCTGTAGTTATTGATTCTGCCGGAAAGATGATGAACAGTGCTGTTTTTGGACAGATTATTATTCTGATTGTTTATCTGCCAATTCTTACCCTGCAGGGAATTGAAGGGAAAATGTTCAAACCCATGGCACAGACCGTAGCTTTTGCGCTGCTAGGAGCATTTTTACTTTCACTGACCTATATTCCGATGATGAGTGCGGTATTGCTGAGAAAAAGAAGTAATAAACCTACTTTATCAGACAGCATGATGAAAAAGGTAGAGAAGATCTATCTTGAAGTTTTGCTCAAACTTCTCAGAGTACCCAAAATAGTTTTTGGGGTAGTGGCAGTCTTATTTATAACAGCCGTTTTCATTTTATCCAAAATGGGGGGCGAATTTATTCCTTCCCTTGAAGAAGGAGATTTTGCCGTAGACACAAGAGTGCTTCCGGGAAGTAATTTGACCACAACAATTGAAAGTACCCAAAAAGCAGCACATATTCTCAAATCAAGATTTCCCGAGGTGCAGAAGGTCGTTACAAAGATCGGGAGCGGGGAAGTACCTACAGACCCAATGCCGATGGATGCTTCTGATATGATGGTTATCCTGAAAGATAAAAAAGAATGGACCTCTGCCTCTACTTTTCCCGAATTAGCGGATAAAATGGGGAAACAGCTTCAGGAAGTACCCGGAATTACAGCCAGCTTTCAATATCCTGTGCAGATGCGTTTTAATGAATTGATGACCGGAGCAAGACAGGATGTAGTAGTGAAAATTTTTGGTGATGATCTGGATGTTCTTTCCCGGAATGCTCAGAAACTTGGTAAAATTATAGAAACTGTTGAAGGAACACAGAATCTTTACATCGAACCTATTTCCGGGATGCCTCAGGTAATTATAGAATACAACCGCCCTTTAATTGCCCAGTACCACCTATCTGTTGCAGATATTAACAGAATTGTCAATACGGCATTTGCCGGACAAAGTACAGGGCTGGTTTTTGAAGGTGAAAAACGCTTCGATATGGTAGTACGCCTCGATACCAAATACCGGAAAAATGTTACCGATATTAAGAATCTTTTGGTTCCCACACCTTTTGGAAATCAGATTCCGCTGTCTCAGCTTGCCAAAGTGGAAGTGAAGAATGGTCCCAACCAGATTCAGAGAGAAAATGCCCAAAGAAGAATTGTCGTAGGTTTTAATATAAAGGACAGGGATGTACAAAGCATTGTTGAAGAGCTGCAGGGAAAAGTAGATCAGAAAATAAAGCTCCCTACGGGTTACTATATGACCTATGGAGGGTCTTTTGAGAACCTCAACAATGCCAAACAGCGCCTCATGATTGCGGTTCCTATTGCACTTGCCCTTATTTTTGTAATGTTGTTTTTTGCATTTAAATCTGTAAAAGAAAGCTTACTTATTTATACTGCAATTCCTCTTTCCATCATCGGAGGAGTATTTTTTCTGGCCCTGAGAGGAATGCCTTTCAGTATCAGTGCCGGAGTAGGGTTTATTGCACTTTTTGGAGTAGCTGTGCTGAACGGAATTGTTTTAATATCTGAGTTTAACCGTCTTTACAAAAGCGGAATGAGAAATATTGTAAGAATTGTTATTGACGGAGGAGAATCACGTCTCCGCCCGGTCCTTATGACCGCCTTTGTTGCCTCGCTGGGCTTTATCCCGATGGCATTGAGTAACGGGGCCGGAGCCGAAGTACAGCGGCCACTGGCTACAGTTGTTATCGGAGGATTAATAGTGGCAACCTTCCTTACTCTGTTTGTTTTACCATTGCTTTATGTAAATATTGAAAAAGGAATCAAAATGAAAAAAATGAAAAACAGAAATATAGCTTCCGTATTGGTATTTTTATTCTGTTTTATTGGTCTTGAAGTAAAATCCCAAACCCCTGTTACTTTGGAGGAAGCTGTTGATGTCGCTTTGAAAAATAATAGGATTATTAAAAATGAAAAATTAAAATCCGAGTATTCAAAGGCACTTGTCAGATCAGCATCAGATATTCCTCAGACAGGAGTTACGATGGACTATGGGCAAATCAACAGTGCCCTGACAGATATGAAATTCGGTATTTCTCAGAATATAGCATTTCCTACTGTATATAAAAAACAGAAGAATCTTTATACGGAAGAATGGAAAAAGTCTCTGCTTAATGTTTCCCTTAAAGAATATGAGCTAAAGAAAGCCGTAAGCCTTACTTTTTATAATATTCTCTATTGGAAAGAAAAAGAAAAGCTTCTGCAGGAAACATTAAAGCTGTATACCGACTTTCTGGATAAAGCAAGCATTCGTCTGAAAGCAGGAGAAAGTAATATTTTGGAAAAAACAACTGCTTCCAACCAGAAATCTGCTATTGAAATACAGCTGAAGCAGCTGAATCAGGAGCTTTCAGTTTTGAAATATCAGCTGCAATGGCTTTTGAATACTGAAACAGATTTTGTTCCTGAAGATAAGAAGTTATTTAGCAGAGGACTTAAAGAAGAGCTGAGTTCACATCCTGTGATCCAGGTATTGCAGCAGCTGAAAAAAGTTTCCGAACAGCAGACAGCTCTTGAAAAAGCTAAGCTGCTTCCGGGATTGCAGCTTGCTTACAATCTTAACAGTTTTAAAGGAACGGGGGCTGATGACAAAGTGTACGGCTCTGCACCACAATTTCATTCCGTACAGCTGGGTGTTTCGGTTCCTGTTTTTTCAGGCGGACAGAAAGCCAGAATTCAGGCTGCTAAAATTGCAGAATCAGTTGCTGAAAATGATATTGCCAATATGGAATTCAACCTGCAGAATCAGCGTAAAAAAGCATCCGGGATTTATCAGACTAATCTTGACATTGTTTCCCGCTATGAAAGCACAGAACTTAAAAACGCCGATGTTATCACTGAAACAGCTAAAAAACAGTTTCTTGCCGGAGAGATCAATTACCTCGAATTTGTAATATTGGTCAATCAGGCAGTCACCTTAAAAAACAGTTATACCGATGCAGTCTGGAAACTGAATCAGAGTGCTATAGAATTGGAATATCTTACTTTAAACCCATAATAATGAAACGTAAATTTAAAATCATATCATATTCTCTGCAAATAATAGGATTGCTCATGTTTTATGAGTGTAAAGACCATGGAAAAACGGAGCCGGTACCAGCAGTGGTCTCTTCCAAAGATGAAAACGTAGTAACGCTTACTGAAGCCCAATTAAAAAATGCTCCTATAGCGACTACAACCCTTTCTTTACAGAAGATATCGTCGCTTTTAAAGCTTAATGGAATGATTGATGTTCCTCCGCAAAACCTGGTTTCGGTAAGTATTCCACTGGGCGGATATCTCAAATCCAGCAGCCTGTTGCCGGGAAAGCCGGTTTCAAAAGGGCAGGTGATTGCCGTTATTGAAAACCCGCAGTTTATACAGCTTCAGCAGGATTATTTAATGGCAAGGTCCAAAATGCATTTTGCAGAACTGGACTATAACCGTCAGAAAACCCTTAATCAAAGTCAGGCTACCAGTGATAAAGTCATGCAGCAGGCCCAGTCTGAAATGAACAGCCAGAAAATTCTGATGAACTCTCTGGCCCAGCAGCTCCGCCTTATCAATATTAACCCAGCATCGCTGAATTCCGGGAATATTAAAAAAAGCGTTCCGGTTTACAGCAGTATCAATGGGTTTGTGAGTAAGGTAAATGTGAATATCGGAAAATATGTAAATCCTTCGGATGTCCTTTTTGAACTCATCAATCCGGATGATATACATCTTAACCTTAAAGTATACGAAAAAGATCTTGGAAACCTCAAAATGGGACAACGGTTTACGGCCTACACGAATGCGGCTCCTGATAAAAAATATTATGGAGAGATCATTCTGATCAGTAAGGATGTTAACCCGGGAGGTATGGCTGAAGTACACTGTCATTTTGAAAAATATGACCAGAGCCTTGTTCCTGGAATGTATATGAATGCAGAAATAGAAACAAGTACCTCTTTTTCCAATGCAGTTCCTGAAGAAAGCATTATCAATTTTGAAGGGAAAGACTTTGTTTTTGTGGAAGAGAAAACACGTACCTACCGCCTGACTCCTGTAACATTGGGTGAAACAGAGAACGGGTTCATACAGATACTTAATACCGATGATTTTAAAAATAAGAAAATTGTCACCAAGAATGCTTATACCCTTCTCATGAAACTTAAGAACACTGCAGATGAATAATAAAAGAACTTATAGATAAATACAAATTATGAAAACATCATCTTTAATAAAAATAGGAGCAGGCTTTATAGTTCTGTTTCTCATCGTTATCCAATTTTTTGATACTGATAAAAATATATCAGCCACTCCTTCTGAAAATGCAATTGAAAAACATTATCAGGTGTCATCCCACGTACAGGGCTTATTAAAAACAAGCTGTTACGATTGTCATTCTAATAATACAGCTTATCCCTGGTATAGTAATATACAGCCGGTAAAATGGTGGTTGGCAGATCATGTCAATTCAGGAAAAAGACATTTGAATTTTGATGAATTTAATACCTATACTAAAGAAAAAAAATTGAAGAAATTAGATGAAATTGCCGAAACCGTTAAAGAGGGAGAAATGCCGCTTAGCTCGTATACAATAATCCATCATGATGCAAAATTATCTTCTAGGGATAAATCGGAAATAGAAAAATGGGTGGTTCAGGTTAAAAAGAAGATCAATTAAGGATTAAAATCATCAATATTATTCTGTTATGACAAAAACATTCAGTAATTTTAATACTACATCCATTTCACATGAATTACAATATCCCTGAAAATCTCAAAGGTCTTACAGAAGCGGAAGTGGAAGCTTCCCGAAAAAAGTACGGATATAACCGGCTGGAAGCGGTTAAAAAAGAAACATGGGCAGATATGCTTATTGATATTCTGAAAGAACCCATGCTTATTTTATTGATATGTGTTTCCCTTATCTATGTAATCATAGGTGACTATGGTGAGGCATTATTTATGTTGGTCGCGATAATAGGAGTTACGGCTATTTCTTTCTATCAGGATAACCGAAGTAAAAAGGCCCTGGAAGAACTTGAAAAATTGAACGAGCCTTTAAGCACGGTCATAAGAAATTCAAAGATTATTAAAATACCCACTTTTGAAATTACTGTGGGAGATCTCTGTATTACCGAAGAAGGAAATCTGATCAATGCAGATGGTACCATTGTACATAGCAATGATTTTTCCGTTAATCAGTCTTCACTTACAGGGGAGAGCTTCTCTGTTTTTAAAGACAGCAAATCAGAAGATAATAAAGTATATAGCGGAACAATTACTGTTTCCGGACTTGCAGTTTTTGAGGTAGAACAAATAGGAAAAGAAACCAAAGTAGGAAAAATAGGGCAGTCTATACTGGGAATAAAAGAAGAAATATCTCCTTTACAGCTTCAGATCCGGAATTTTGTAAAAGGCATGGCGATTATTGGACTGATAATTTTTTTGGCGGTATGTATTTTTAGTTATATTAAAACGGAAGACTTTGTGACCAGCTTATTAAGCGGTTTGACTTTGGCGATGTCTGTACTTCCCGAGGAAATTCCTGTGGCTTTTACCACCTTTATGGCTTTGGGAGCCTGGAAGCTGATGCGGGAAGGAATTATTATCAAACGAAGCAGTATTGTCGAAACGTTGGGAAGTGTTACAGTGATATGTACAGATAAAACGGGAACAATTACCGAAAATTCAATGCAGCTAAAGCATCTTTATGATTATAAGTCTGATACGATTTATGAACAGGAGAATTTCAAGACAAAAGAGCTGGATGAACTTATTGATTATGCGATGTGGAGCAGTGAGCCAGTTCCGTTTGATCCGATGGAAATAACCTTACATAAGGTGTATGAGCAGACTCAGGATTCTGACGACAGAAAAAATTATAAGTTATTTCATGAATATCCGTTGGAAGGAAAACCTCCTATGATGACCCATCTTTTTGAAAATGAACAAAAAGAGAGAATTATTGCGGCAAAAGGTGCGCCTGAAGCAATCCTTACTGTTTCTGAACTTTCAGAAGATGAAAAAAATAAAATCAGAAATATCGTAAAAGAATTTGGTGAAAAGGGATATCGGGTTCTTGGAGTTGCCAAATCTCATTTCGAAGGAAATAATTTCCCTGAAAACCAGCAGGATTTTAATTTTGAATTTTTAGGATTGACCGCATTTTATGACCCTCCTAAAAAAGAAATAAAAGAAGTGCTTCAGCATATTTATAATGCGGGGATTAAGGTAAAGGTAATTACGGGGGATAATGCGGATACCACAAAGGCTATTGCATTGCAGGCCGGGATTATCAATAATGCTCCTGCCGTTAATGGAAGTGAGGTCACCGCAAGTTCAGAAGATGATTTAATGAAGCTTTCTGAAAAAACGACTCTGTTTACAAGAATGTTTCCTGAAGCAAAGCTTGAAGTGGTGAATGCACTGAAAGCACAAGGGAACGTAGTGGCCATGTTGGGAGATGGAGTGAATGACGGACCTGCATTAAAAGCGGCTCATATAGGAGTCGCAATGGGAAATAAAGGAACCGAAATTGCCAAATCAGCGGCAGCGCTCGTCATTACGAATGATGATCTTGAAAAGCTGGTAGTAGGAATTGCTGCGGGGCGTAGAATTTATGCCAATATCAAAAAAGCTGTTCAGTATATTATTTCTATTCATATTCCCATTATCCTTACGGTTTCTTTGCCTTTATTCCTGGGATGGATATTCCCTCACATATTTACCCCGGTTCACGTTATTTTTCTTGAACTGGTAATGGGACCTACCTGTTCTATTGTATATGAAAATGAGCCTATTGAAAAAGATGCAATGCAAAGACCTCCAAGAGTGCTTACAGATACATTTCTGAACTGGGGAGAGCTTATGGTAAGTATTATTCAGGGATTGGTTATCACAGCAGGAATATTATGGATGTATCAATATTCTGTTCACCTGGGGAATGATGAGCCTACAACAAGAGCTTTGGTGTTCAGCACTTTAATATTTGCGAATATTTTACTGAGTTTGGTAAATCGATCTTTCCATTACAGTATTTTTGAAAGTTTTAAAAATCGCAATTATTTATTAGTAGGGATTTCCGCGTTGGTTCTTGTATTATTGTTTGTTATTCTATACGTAAAGCCGGTATCAGGATTCTTTAGTGTAGCGCCTCTTACAGTAAAAGAATTAGGATTTACATTCCTTACTGCTGCAGTTTCTGTGCTGTGGTTTGAGATCTATAAGCTTCTAAAAAGGCTTTTGGAAAGGAAATAAAAAATAATCATTCTTAATAAAATATTTTATAATTTTGATTTGTGAAAAAATTGATTTCCATACTGTTATTGTCACTGTATTTAATTTCAACAACTGAAGTATATCAGCTGTTGAAAATTCCGACTTTGATAGAACATTATTGGGAACACAAAAAGTTGAATCCGGAAATGTCTCTTACAGCGTTTCTGAAAACCCATTATGAAAATCCCGTTAAAGACGGAGATTATGGTAAAGATCAGAAACTGCCGTTTGTAATTCATTCTGCCCCATTAACTTTGATATTCACGATTCACCCAAGCTTTTATTTTGAAGCAAAAGCTGAAAGCTTCAGACCATTACAATCTCATAAAGTTCCTTCAAAAGATGAAGATTTTTGTTACAAAGGATTTACAGGATCCGTCTGGGAACCACCGAAATCTTTGTCCATATAATCTATTTAATTTGATTGATCTGCAATCAAACAACATCATTATTCTCTAAAAACATTATAAAAATTAATGAAAACACTATTTTCAGCCATATTAATGGTTGTATTCGCTGTTGGCATTCATGCGCAGAGCCGTTGGGAAAGTGCCAAAAAAATGGCGTCCCAAAATAAAGAACTTATTTTACTGAACTTTTCAGGTTCAGATTGGTGTATTCCATGCATCAAACTTCATAAGATTATCATCGAAACCGATGAATTTAAAAAGCTGGAAATAGAAAATATCGCTGTTTACATCAATGCAGATTTTCCAAGAAACAAAAAGAATCAGCTTTCTCCGGAATTGAAAAAAGAAAATGCAGCGCTTGCTGATCAGTACAATAAAAAAGGATTATTTCCTTACACATTGTTGCTGAATTCGGAAGGCAAAATCCTGAAAAGCTGGGAGGGACTTCCATCTGAAAATGCTTTAGCTTTCACCAAAGAAGTACGGGATATTAAAGAAAACCAAAATAAATAAGATCATATGTTGAGAGAGTTCAAAAGACCTCAGAAATTAATGGGGAATGCTTTTGAAATTACCGTTGTAAGCAATGATGAAAATTCTGCAAATCAGCATATTGATGCAGCGATTGACGAAATCAGGAGGATCGAAAAGCTTTTGACGACTTTCAGTGAGGAAAGCCAGACCAATCTCATCAATAAAAACGCAGGCATAAAACCTGTGAAAGTGGATGGGGAAATCTTTGGTTTAATTGAAAGAAGTTTGAGAATCAGTAAAGTTACAGACGGATATTTTGATATTTCTTACGGTGGAATCGACAAAAGCTTCTGGAATTTTGACCGGCAGATGCAACAGCTTCCCAATCCTGAACTGATTAAAGAACATCTGAAACTCGTTAATTATCAGAACATTATTCTTGATCGCGAAAATCAAACCGTTTTCCTCAAAGAAAAAGGAATGCGGATCGGTTTCGGAGGAATCGGGAAGGGCTACGCTGCAGAAATGGCAAAACAAATGCTTCAAAACAGAGGTGTAACTTCCGGAATTGTGAATGCTTCGGGTGATTTAACGACCTGGGGAAATCAAGCAGACGGAAAACCCTGGACTGTCGGAATTGCCGATCCAGACAACGCAAAACAGCCGTTTTCCTACATGAATATCACCAATATGGCGGTTGCAACTTCCGGGAATTATGAAAAATTCGTTATGATTAACGGTAAAAAATATTCTCATACCATTAATCCTAAAACAGGAATGCCTGTTTCGGGCGTGAAAAGTGTTACTATTTTTTGTCCCAACGCAGAAATTGCCGATGCAATGGCGACTCCCGTAAGCATTATGGGAATCGATGCGGCGCTCAATATGATCAACCAGATCAATCATCTGGAATGCATCATTATTGATGACCATGACAAAATTTATTCATCTCAAAACATTAATTTAAAATGAAAAACCTTATAAAAAACAGTCAAAAGCTTGTCGAATATTTGTTTGGGCAGCTTTATCCGTCTTCCACTCCCGCTTTTTTGTTCGTTCCTCACAAAAAGAGCTCCGTTCAAGCCGGGCTGCGAAGATTCAACGCTTTGAATTACAGATCAATTGCTGTTCTTTTGATACTGACAATTCCATTATTGAACTCGTGTACAACTGTAAAAGAGTACGAAAAAAATAAACTGAACGACGCCGAAATGGTTCTGGGAAACAGAACGATTGAAAAGACTGAACTCAGCTTTCAATCTTACAGAGAAGGATCTTCGGGCGCAAATGCCGGAAAAGTTGGCGGTGGTTGCGGATGTAACTAAAAAGAGTAATCGTAAAATTTAATTGTGATTCAAAAATGAAAAAATTGATCGTAAGTGTTATTGCTCTTTTCGGAATTTTCAACGCAAAAGCACAGGAAAACACAAATAATGAACAGCCTAAAAAACTGACTTTTGATGAAGCTAATTTAGTTTCAAGCTATTATAAACAAAACGGAAACAATTCTGCAGTGACGGGAGGAATCGGGACGGAAAAACTGACCGACATTTCCAATACCATCGATGTAACTATGGTAAAATACGACAAGAAAGACAGGAAAAACAAATTCGATCTCAGTGTCGGGATCGATCATTATACTTCCGCTTCGTCGGATATGATCGATCTGAAAGCCAATTCATCCGCTTCCCACGCAGACAACAGAATTTATCCTGCATTAAGCTGGAGCCGTGAGAACACTGAAAAAGGAACGACTTTAATGGCGGGCATTTCTACCTCTTTTGAATTCGATTATGCATCTTACGGTGCAAACATCGGGTTTTCGCAAAAGACCAAAAACAGAATGGGAGAGTTTACCGCAAAATTTCAGGCTTATCTGGATCAGGTAAAACTGATTGCTCCGATTGAGCTCAGAACAAACGGAAGCACCGGAGGAGAACACGAAAACTACGGAACCAGCGGAAGAAATACTTATGCACTGTCTCTATCCTATTCGCAAATCATCAATCAGAATTTTCAGGTTGAATTTTTGGCGGACGGTGTTCAGCAGACAGGATATTTAAGTTTGCCTTTCCACAGGGTTTATTTCAAAGATAATTCAGTTCATCAGGAAGCTTTGCCGGATAAAAGGTTTAAAATTCCTTTGGGAGTAAGAGCTAATTATTTCCTCGGGGACAAAGTGATTCTGAGAGCGTATTATCGTTATTATACCGACGATTGGGGCTTAAAATCTAATACTTTCAGCCTGGAAACGCCGGTGAAAATTTCGCCTTTTGTTTCGGTAAGTCCGTTTTACAGGTATTATTCTCAGACTGCGGCTAAATATTTTGCGCCTTATCAAGAGCATACGGCTTTTGATGACTTTTATACAAGTAATTATGACCTTTCAAAATTCAGCAGTAATTTTTACGGGGCAGGAATCAGGATCAGTCCGAAGAATGGTTTATTTGGTGTCGAAAGGCTGAATATGCTGGAAATCAGATACGGACATTATACGAAATCTGTGGGATTGAAATCTGATATTATTTCCCTGAATTTGAGATTTAAATAAAATCATTTTAAATTTGACTTGCTAAAGATGTTTGGCAAGTCATTTTTTAAACAAAAAAATAAAGCTTATGCATCATCAATTGGAAAAACATTATGTGAATAGGGTCGGCTGGCTTCGTGCAGCGGTTTTAGGTGCAAATGACGGATTATTGTCTACCACAAGCATAGTCATTGGTGTTGCTGCAGCCAATCCCGACAGAAATACCATTATTCTTGCCGCTTTAGCCGGAATGATCGCCGGAGCGATGTCTATGGCAGCAGGAGAATACGTGTCGGTAAGTTCGCAGGAAGACACCGAGAAAGCTGATCTTTTAAGAGAAAAACGCGAGCTTGAAGAAATGCCGGAAGTGGAGTTGAGAGAATTGGCAAAGATCTACGAGAGACGCGGTGTAAGTAAAGAAACCGCTTTGAAAGTTGCCACCGAACTCACAGAGCACGATGCTTTGGCTGCTCACGCTCATGACGAATTGGGAATCAATGAAATAACACAGGCAAAACCTTTGCAGGCTGCGTTTGCATCATTCGGTTCGTTTGCTTTGGGCGCATTGCTGCCTTTTGCGGTTTCACTTTTAGCTCCGATTAAACAGATGGTTTATTTTCAGTATGGATTTTCTATCATTTTCTTAATGATTTTAGGAGCCATTTCAGCAAAAACAGGCGGTTCAAAAATCGGAATTGCTGTTTTAAGAATCTGTTTCTGGGGAACGGTTGCCATGGGAATTACCGCTTTGATTGGACATCTTTTCGGGGTGACGGTTTCTTAAAGTAATAATTGTAGATGAAATTTTGAAATTAAGTATTAATAATGATTAAGTGGTATGGAACAGGGATAAGAAAAGCAGATATCAAAAAAGACTTGTGATTTCATCAATCTCTTTACCAAAGAAGACGCAGTTTAGGTTTGTTGTTTTTGTCGTCTTATTTGGACGGTATCGATGCACGAATCGATGGAACGGGGAAACTTCAGTAGGCAACTGATTGTTGTAGGTAGAAACCATCATTTAAACCATTCCCGATGCTAAAGTCAATGTTCTTGGAAATTTGGGAAAGGATTATGACCTTTCAAAATTCGATAACAAAGACTGAGAAATTACCATTGTAAATTTAGAAGGATTTAATATAACATAGGTTTTTCTTAAGATATTATGTAGGATCTTGCCGCGAAGTTCTCGTATATTTCCGAAAGCGAGCTGCGCAGAGTAAACACCATTCACAACAGAATTTAATAAAAATTTTGACGTCTGGAATGAATTATCAAAATGAAACTAATGAGCAGATCGAAAACAAAATAAAAAGATAATATATTTTAGTTGATTTTATAGCTTACAATTTTTTATATTTGTTATACAATAATGATAATTATTGCTTGTAATTATAGTTAAATAATACAGTTATGTTATTTATATCAATGTCTAAGGCACAAAAGATGATTGCTACTCACGTTCGTGACCGGAGGCTTCTGATGGAGCTTACTCAGGAAGGTCTGGCTGAACGTTCAGGTGTAGCACTTTCCACCCTTAGGAAGTTTGAGCAAAAAGGATTGATTTCGCTGGACTCTTTTCTAAAGATCTTGATGGTGGTTGGAGGATTGGAAGAAATGCTTGATGCTCTTAAGCCAGATAAGCCAGCTTTTACTTCAATAGACGATGTTTTGAAACAAGATGATACTATAATTAAAAAAAGAGGTCGAAGAAAATGATTAAGCCTGTTTCAGAAATAAAAGTAGGGTTAGATTTTGGCATGGCAGTCCAGCATGTTGGACGTCTTGCTATACGTAACGGTGTCATCTATTTCCAATATGATGACAATTTTCTCGACGCAGGAATTGAAATATCTCCTTTCAGACTGCCCTTGAAAAGAGGCCTTAGTGAATTGCCTCTGCATCCATTTGACGGATTGGCCGGGGTATTCAGCGACAGCTTGCCGGATGGCTGGGGAAGATTGCTATTTGACAGGATGATCAGAACCTTTGGATTGATGCCATCAGATGTTTCACCACTGGACCGCCTTGCTCACGTAGGTATGCACGGAATGGGAGCATTGGTCTATGAGCCGGATAATAGTCCTGAAGTGCCGCAAGATAAAGTCGACCTGGATTTGCTGGCTGTACAAACTGAAAAAGTCCTGGAAGGAAGTTCGGAAGAGGTAATTACTGAGCTGTTAGCTTTAAATGGTTCTTCGGCAGGTGCCAGACCAAAAGCACTTATTGGCGTAGATAGCGAACGTAAAAATATTTTATACGGAGCTCAAAACTTAGACGAAAATTTTGAACATTGGTTGGTTAAGTTTTCTAATTCACAGGACGGTCCCGGTTCAGGAGCCATTGAATATGTCTATGCGCTGATGGCTGCAGAAGCTGGTATCTCAATGCCGGACGTGCATTTATTTCCCTCTCAAAATGGGAACGGTTATTTTGGAGTAAAAAGATTCGATAGGGATGGAAATAGAAGATTACATATGCACACTGTAAGTGGTTTGCTGCATAGCAATTTCAGGCTACCTTCGCTTGATTATGAAGATTTACTGAACTTGACCGCAACCCTGACCAAGGATATTCGTGAAGTCGAAAAAATGTATCGACTGGCGGTCTTCAATGTAATGGCTCATAACAGGGATGACCACGCAAAGAACTTTAGCTTTTTAATGGACGAAAACGGCAACTGGAAACTTTCTCCTGCCTACGATTTAACATTTTCGGCAGGTCCTGGCGGAGAGCAGAGTACCATGATTTTAGGAGAAGGCAAAAATGTAACAACAAAACATCTTGTTAAATTAGGAAAGGAGGCTAAACTATCAATAGAATTCATAGAGAATGTTATTGAGCAAACAACATCAGCAATTAGTAAATGGTCAAGACTATCAAAAGATTTTGGAGTCAATAAATCCAACAGAGAATTAATAGGTAGATTAATTAAGACATTTTAATAAAAGCTTAAACGATACTTGTTAGCATTTTAAATTATTTTGTCCTAAAATAAATGAAAATTGAGGTATACAGGCCAAATGTATCATTTATCACTGTTGCATTCGAAAATGTTAATTTTTCAATTTACAGTAATTTATAAGGTTGGAGGTGTAGTAAAATAGTACAATTGCATTTTTAAATTTATCTGTAAAAAAATATAAAACACTGATCTGTAAGTGTTTAATATGGCGGGATTCTTGCGGAAATGTAGAAAAAAAGATGTTGCAACATCTTGATCGTGCACCACTTTTGTACACTTCGATCTATGTAAACAGCCATCAATAAAGACTTCTTTAGATACTGTATCATCTTGCTTGAAAATTTTCGTACAATGCTTTATGTAAAATGCTCTTTAAAATTTCAGAGCTATTTTCTAGTCTCCTAAAGTTTTCAACATTTTTATTAACCTCAATATTTCCAATAACATTTCGATGATCTTTTACATCAAATAATATGTGGAAATTATGACTTACATTATGAATTGTTCTTTGTATTTCCATATTAAAATTTTTAAAAATTACTATCTATTTGAACCTTCCTCACTAGTCCATTTAAAAGACTTTCAAATGCTTCGCTTTGTGATTTTCCACCAGATATTTTAGAAATAAGTTCTTTAAGTTCAAATTTAAAAGCTAGTCCACTTCTTGGGTTGTAAAGTTGTCCAAATTCCCAATTTGTTTTATCAGACATCTGTTTTAAAGCAAAATATATAAGTAATTGCTTTAGATCAACTTTTGTTTGTGAAAAGTCATTTCTAAGATATAAGAAAATTGTAATAGTTCCAGAGTTCATATATCAAAGCTTTCTTGCCATTTTTAACATTTTTGTGAGGTGAATGATGGATATCGTAATCTGCTGTCCGCTGGTTAATTGATAAGCCATTTGAATTGACCCATCTTTGCCAATTTTGGAGTTACCTGATCAATAGATTAAAGGTGGTCAATTGGAGGGATCAAGCTATCGCAGTTTGTGCAAATAGTCTCGTCCAAATTATATTTATTTCCGCTGTTGATTCGAAGAATTATAATTGGTAAACATCACAGCAGCACCAAAGGCTATGAACATTACTGTTGCATATAAAATGGTAGGACTGTAAAAATAAATGGCAGCCACGCCCAACGGAACCAGCACATTGTTTGCCGATTGCAGGCTTTGATTTAAGCCTTGCAACTTTCCTTGTTCGTTTTCCTCGACTGATTTCGATAGTATTCCGTTGTAAATGGGGTCGAATAAACCTTCGCCTGAAATGATGGCAATTACCGCAAGGGAAATAACGACGGCTGAATTTACATAAATACTCGTGAGAATTAAACCTAGGCCGATACCCACGATAATTAATCCTGCTGTTCCAATATTTTTATCCGAAAACAGCTTCAATAACCACGGCAGTAAAATGGCTCTTGTAATAATTTCGCAAATACCCACAAAAGTTAAGATGCTGCCGATAAGTACAGGCGTCCCATGATAAATATCTTTTAAAAAAAGTGTGAAGTTGAACTGAAAAACATTTATCCCCACATAAAACAACAGACCTATCAAAACAAAAAATTTCAAGCCTCTAACAGAAAAATATCTTTGAAGTGCGAAAAGGTATTGAAGCTGTTAAGCGATAAATGTGTTGTTCGCTTTTCCTTTGGTAAAGATTCGGGGAGCAGAAAATAAACCGCAACGGCTGAAAGAAAAATCAAAGCGGCTGTTATAAAAAAAGTGAGCCCTATTGAAATGCTTCCCAATAAACCGCCGAGTGCCGGTCCGCCGATTTTTCCTATTCCCATAACCGCACCTATATAGCCGTACCATTTTGCTCTTTCATCAGCTTCTGTGGAGTCGGCTATGTAATAAAATAGTAATGTTACCTGCGGTAAGCCCGTCAATAATTCTTCCGACAAAAAGAATCCATAATGCACCACCGATACCAAACAATACATAGCCAAATACCGAACCGACTAAACTGATCAGCAGGAGTTTTTTTCTTCCGTACCTGTCGCTCAGCGCACCAAACACAGGTGCAGCAAAAAATGTACAGGCGGCGTATATCGACATCAGCAAACTAATTCCTACAACTATTTGTTGTTGCGGCAAATAGTTTCCAATCAAAAAGGGCAACAACGGAATTACAATCGAAAGTCCAATGGAGTTTAACAACACAATTCCGACTATAATCCATAGATTATATTTCTTCGACTTCATTTGTTGTATAAGGGATATTAAAATGCACTACTCTTTTGGAAAAAGTGCAGCTTCGTTGGATGCGGTTTGTTGTTGTGCCTCCGAAGCATAAGCAAACATCTGTCTTTCATAATCATCAATTGCAGCCTGGATACTTTCAAATTCCCTATTGGTCAAATTTTCTGCCAGATGCAAAGCGTCCAATAAACCTGTATTTACGCCTACGCCTGCATAGGGCGGCATTCCGTGCGCCGCATCGCCCATTAAAGTGATATGGCTATGGTTGTGCCAATTTTCCAAGGGAACCTGATACATCGGCAATAAAGTAAACTCACTTGTTGCTGCAAAAAGTTCTTTGTAAGCACCATCCCATTCATAGCACAGGCTACTTAAAAAAGCAGCTATTTGCTGATTATCATTGAGGTTGAGGTTATGACTTTTTAACCAACTCTCAGGTTGGCGAAAGCAAACATAATAATATAGCTCACCGTTTGTTTTGGGTTGGGAAAGAAAAAAGATGCGGTCATCCTTAGCTATTATTTTATCGTCAGCACATATATTTTTAAAATTGGGGCATTGGGATGCATAGTCAAGCACCTCGCCCGTGATAGTAATGGTTCCTGTATATCTTGCAGGCACTTCGGTCATTTCTTTTCTCAACCTGCTCATAATGCCGTTTGCGCCAACTACCAAATCTGCGGTTTCTGTGATGTCATTTTCAAAATGCAGCAGGAATGTTCCTTCTTTTTTTTCAATGGAGATAAACTTTCTGTCCCAAATGACCGTTTGAGGATGCAGGCTTTCAAGCAGTATCCTTCTCAAATCGTTTCTGTCAATTTCCGGATTGTCAGATATAGGAAGCGTTTGAACTACGTTCCCGTGGATGTCTGCAATTCTTCGTGCTGTTGGCCTTGCGTTATCAAAATAAGCAGCTAATAATCCCGCTTTTTCAAAAACAGCCTGTCCCATATCTTTAAGCAAGTCAAGCGTACCGCCTTTTATCCGGGCGTATTGATTTATGTCGCGTTCATAAACACTTACGTTTACTCCTTCCTGTTGCAGCAATCTTGCAAAGGTTAATCCAACAGGACCTGCACCAATAACAGCGACTTTTTTATCTTGTAACAACATAATTTTTGTGATTAAAATTAATGCTGCAAAATTATTTTGCTGCCGGAACTAAAAATTGTAAAAAACGGTCGTTTTCATTTTTGTGAAGTTCTTTGGGCGAAACGCCCGAAAGTTTTTTAATTTCTTTGATGAAATGGGATTGGTCGGTAAAATTGAGTTGTGGATATAATTCGCCTTTCTTAATATGGGTAAGCGAAGCCTGAAAACGGAGAATATTGCAATACGCTTTTAAAGAAAGTCCGAATTGTTGATTGAAATAACGGTTAATTTGCCGCTCGCTCCAATGCACCTTTTCGGAAAGTTCTTTTACCGAAATTTCTCCGTTGGCAGCAAAAATCAGTTTGAATAATTGGCGTTTGCGTTCATCAATTTTATCAGGTAACACAGATAGGATTTTGTGCGTGGCTTTTTCGCAGAAGGCATCAAAATCGTGTAAATCATTCACCGTAAAATCCCAAAAATGGTTGGGGAGTCCTTTTCCGCTGTTCCTTATATCGGCAATGGAATCCTGCAAAACATACTCTACAGCAAGCGGATTGAAATTCACTGCTAAAAAAGCTGAGACTTTTACATTTGTTATTTTAGGCTTGGTTTCTAATCCTAATAATGCAGTACGCAATTGACCGTTATCTGTAACGGTAAAAATCAAATCAACTTTTCCATTCGGAATAATAATGCCTTCCTCTATATGCGACACGTCCTGTAAAGCTGAAAAACAATAGACAAAATCCGCAAGCGTTTCTTCGGGTTTGATAAGACGGTATTTTATATTGGCATTTGGCATATTTTACATATAAAAATATTACAAACTTAACGAAAAATACGACTTCATTAGTTAAACGACTGTCTAAACTCCAAAGACGAAACGTTTGTCTTCGTCTTGAAAAAGTTTGCTGAATGACTGCAAATGCTCAAAGCTCAACTCGTAGATGATTTCACTAATTGTCTTGTCTGTCGGGGATAATTTTTCTTTGCTTTATCAATCAATTTATAGTGTATGTGTTGCTGTGTTGTTCATCCTGTCAACGTTTTGAGTAACTTCAATAAATAGCTTAGCGAAATGACCAATAAGTTTTCCATGGCCAATATTGCAGTTACATCTTCAAAAAGGTTTGACACTTGCAACTCCCCTCTACTGAAGTTTCATTCAAAGCCTTTTTCTATTTGTTTGCCGTTGGCTTGTGATTGTCAGTGACTTATCTATGTTATTTGTGATTACCAACACTAACTTCTTCAAATCTTCCAATAAAAAGTTCGGGTTCTGTACCAGCAAGTTCATATTTAATTTAAAATCAGCTCTGAGCGATTTTTACTTCTTTTGCTGCTTATCAATAATCCTCTGTCCATTGAATTTCAATTGCGGGTAATGGTTCAGATGTGGAGTTACTAATTTACTTTAAATCATTATGAATAAATGGCGAAATTAATGTATTCACTGTAATTACAGCTACTGTAGGTAATGTTCCAAAATTAGTGATGATTATAATTTTTGATGTCAATTTATTGAAAATCAATTAAAATAAAATGTAAAATTTTAAAATGAGAACAGTATCACCATGCTCTTGTTTATTTTTGAAAAAAAATATATCGCAAATAATTGATGATCATAACAGATGTATCAGATTTAGTGATGAGATTAAAAAGCAAAATTTTACATTTACCAACATAAACACCTCTAAATAAATATTAAATTTTGCTAAGTTATGTCCTTATTTTTACCAACTAGAAATAGATGAAATTTGAGCTGACTTATTTAGAAGTATGTCTTGTTTAGCCCTAAAATTATATGAAATTGAGATGTACAGCTGAAATGTATCAATTATAACTGTCGCATTCGGGAAATGTTAATTGTTTAATTTACAGTAATTTATAAGGTTGGAGGTGTACGGAAGTAGTACAAATGTATTTTTAAATTTATCGTTATTTATTTTAAATTACTGGATTACAAGCATTTAACGTGACGAGATTCGTGCGGAAAAGTAAAAAAAAAAGATGTTGCAGCATCTTAATCGTGTACCACTTTTGTACACCTCGTATTGTGTAAACCACCATTAATAAACACTTCCTTAGATACTGTATCGATAAATTCTTTTACATTTTCGTATTCCAGACTGGTGAATTGGCAGTTCCACAAACCCAAATAATAATCGCTTTGTGCAGAAATCTGCTGAAACATTGCCAAAAAAATTGTTAATAGGAAATCAAACAATGCTTTCCGTTCTCCAGATTATTTTTTGGATTTTTAATTCAAAATTTTCGTAAATTTAGTAGTATAAAAACAACGCCATTAAAAAACCTATTTTGCTAGCATTACGATGCTGTGCGCTCCTTAGTTTTCTGTTTAATTTTACCTCTTATGCATAACAGTACTAACCACAATACTCAACAACTGATAAAAGAATGAGTTGGCACGGAGACAAAAAAAGTAATTGAATATATAGATAGCGAGAAAAAGTAACGAAAGGTCAAAACTACCTATTGAATATGTAAGATATAAGTTTTCCTAATAAGATAACAGTCACCTCTTGCCCTGGATATTAGCAATATTTTGCATCTCGTAATATCAATATTTTTTTTAATGTCCATTTTGTATATTTGAGAATTGCAAACTATAAAACTAATGATCAAACCAAATTGGCAATTAAAATTCAGAGATTTACCTGAAATTCCCCCTTTGAAAAGATGGATAGATGGAGCTCATTACACAAAAGAACAAAATATTTCATTTAGATTATTACAGCATCAGGAAATCTCAAATGATGAACGAAATGACTTTATAAGTCTTTTTAAATTTTACGAAGATCTTGATATTGCTCTCCAAAAATTGGACTATTCATCATTTGATGCTAACGAATTCGACAACTTCAAAAGTTATATAGATTACGCATTTAATTATATTCCCTTAATGTCTAATAAGTTATCAGTAATTCACACATATAGATTGGTGGTTAATGAATGGGTTTCAAAAAAAAATGAAAGACTCAATAATATAAGTTTTTTAAAATATCCACCGATAGACATTGTAAAGAGTATAAATAAATATAATAGAGCAAATACTCCTAATACGACTGTATTATATACAACCGAGAATATTGATTCAGCTTTAAAAGAAATAAAGCCTCCCATTAATAAATTGATTACAGTTGGATTATGGAAGCCTAAAGAACAAAAAGAACTTGTTTCTTATCCAATTTCTCATAGCGATAGAGCAATGTATGTCAATCCAGGAGTGCAGAAGGCAACTGCAGCATTCGAAAAGTATGGAGATAGTCATTCCAAACTTTTAGTTGAATGGTCAAGACATTATTTTAAATTGTTAGGTAGAGAATTTACAAAACCTGTTTCCCATCATTATGAATATTTAATTAGTGCTATCTTTTCTGAAAGAATTCTTAGAACGAGGACTGACCCAAATCCTTCTTTTAATTTTGATTGTATTATTTATCCAAGTGTTGGAAATGATTTTGGGACGGATAATTTGGCTGTACATCCTGATTCTGTTGAAAGTAAATTTGGATTATTTCAAATTACTGAATTTGAAGTTGAGGAATCTTATTACGAAAAGGAATATGTAAGGAATCATCCTGAAGTTATAACTCTCGCAAAAGTTAAAAATAGAGTCAATGCAAAGAATATATTAAGTAACGGGGATATTATTTGGTAGATGTAGATTGCATTGGGACTAATAACTTAATCATATCGAGAACTAATTATGTATTAAATTTTGGAACAGAAAACAAAAGATCGCTTATTAATATTAGGTTTAATCGGGGTAATTGTAGCAATATTTCTATACAAAAACGGACCCGAATTAATTCAATCGAGATACTTCGATAAAGGAAATGTGGGAGATAGAGGTGCAATTGGTGATGCATTCGGAGGTACTGCTGGACCGATAATAGCGTGGATTGCATCTATTTTAACTTTTATGGCTTTTTACATACAGTATGAGGCAAATAAAGAACAAAGAGACCAGTTTGCAAAGCAAGCCGATGATACCGTGATAGAAAGGTTTGAAAACAGGTTCTTTGAGTTAATAAGAATTCACCGAGAAAATGTTGAAGAGCAAAATATACAAAATGTTGTTATTGGTAGAAAAGCTTTTACAACCTATTATTTTGAGTTAAGATATATTTATTTTGTGCTTGAACACAATTATGATAAATCGGATAAAAGTATTGTACTAGATAAAGAACAATTAACCAATTTAGCATATTTGATTTTTTTCTACGGAATTGGGCATGCGAGTGATGGTGTCTTTTCTCATATTGCGCCAAAAATTAATTCTACTGAATTTTTTAAAAATACTCTCAAGAGATTAGAAAGTGAAAAACTCACATACGCTCATTTTTTAAATGATAAGAAAAAATACGAAAATCAAACGGGCTACAAAGTTTTAAAGCTGAAAAATCTTGAAATTACACATAAGGGGAAAAACGCTGTTTTTATACAATACTATGAGCCTTTTACAGGGCATGGTACCAAGATAGGTCATTATTATCGACACTTATTTCAAACAGTGAAGTATGTACATTCTCAAGAAAATGAATTATTTACTGATGATGTAAAATATGATTATGTAAAAATGGTGCGTGCGCAGCTATCAAATTTTGAACAAGTAATTTTATATTATAACTCAATATGTGTTCTTGGTAGTGCTTGGATTACAAATGATTATATTAAAGATTATCACTTGTTGACTAATTTACCTCTTTCATTTGCTGACTTTGGAATACAACCTGAAGAAAAGTTTAAAGCTGAAATATCAGATGATCCTAACTTTTTTGATTGGTTAACGTTAAGGAACTCGCTTGCATAAATTACGTAGGATGGATCCTAGTTCTTGATTTTTTTTTGAATTTTCAAAAAAAAATATTTTATTAATCGGATTGCTT
Source organism: Chryseobacterium gleum (assembly GCF_900636535.1). Taxonomy (NCBI): domain Bacteria; kingdom Pseudomonadati; phylum Bacteroidota; class Flavobacteriia; order Flavobacteriales; family Weeksellaceae; genus Chryseobacterium; species Chryseobacterium gleum. The sequence continues at coordinate 1,371,358 of NZ_LR134289.1, read as the reverse complement.
TATTCTTATGAATAATAGTTAGTATGTCTTGCTTTAATTTTAAGATTTGCTAAATTTACACAAACAGATTTTCATGTTAAATAGTACACAGATACGAGTTTTTGTTTCCTGTCCTGGAGATGTAAATGATGAAAAAAATATTATAAAAGAGGTTTGTAAATCTTTAAACCATCAACTCTCTATAAAAGATCGAGGGATTTTTTTTGAAGTTTTAGACTTTAAAGATATTGTGGCTCCCTGGGGAAACAGATCACAAGAGGAAATTAACTTTAGATTTTCAGGGTATGACATTTATATAGGATTATTGTGGATGAAGTATGGTACAGCTTCTGGAGCAGATGATCCGGCAACCGGAAAACCATATGGATCTGGTACAGAAGAGGAGTTTCGGTTAGCTGTCCAAAAGTTTAAAGATGGCCAAAAGATTGCCATTTATTTTTTCTTCAAAGAGCCAAGGAAATCCACCAGTATTAAAGAAACGGAGGATTTGCTCAAGGTCCAGAAATTTAAGACAGAAATTCAAGATAGTGGTTGGGTACATACGTTTCCTGATTTGGCGGATAAGACTAGTTTTGTCAATAAAATCCATCAAGTGCTTAATGATTGGGTATGGGAGGTAGAACAAAAAAAGAGAGTAGAAGAAAAAAATGAATTTTTTAAAGAAAACCAAGTAACCACAGCAACTGCGGAATCTATTGATTTTTCCAATTTTATTATTGGTATAGTGCCCTACAAAAAAGTTATACATCGTACTTTAAGTCCGTATGATTCAAATGCTGATTCTATAGATAGTTTTTTTGATACATCAAATAGAAAAACATTAGCTGAATTAGCTGCAGAAGAAACAAGGATAGTAGTGTTAGGTGGTGCAGGATCCGGAAAGTCTACCGAATTATCTAATCTGGTAGCACACTATTCAGTTCCAAATTCCCCATTTGTTCCTGTTTTTCAAAAGATGAACACCTACGTAAATGAAAATATAGAAGATTTTCTACCAAGAGATTGGAACAAAATACCCGAAAATATTTGTTTAGTAATTCTGGATGGTCTGGATGAGATTGAGCCTGTAAATTTTAATACTGCGGTAAGAAAGATAAGTTCTTTTTCAAGTAAGTTTCCAAGCATTCATATTGTTATCTCTTGTCGAACTAATTTTTATGAATTTCCATCAGACATTTCAGGAGGTACACTTTCCGATTTTGATGTCTACTTATTTGATGATATCGATGTTAAGGACATTCGAACATATGCGCATGAAGAATATCAAATTAACGGGGGTGAATTTATAAAAGAAGCCTATAATAAAGGTTTCAAAGATCTTATCATACAGCCCTTTTTCCTTCAGATTTTGCTGGAAAAATATAAATTAAATGCAGACTTAGAAATTAGTAAGGCCGATTTACTAAATGAATTCATTGAGAAAAGGTTCGACTTTGATCAAATACATTTTAATGGGACAACTAACTTAAAGTTGCAGAAGAATAGGGTGATGGAATTATTGCGAAAAGTTGCCCTAACTATGGAATTTATGGGTAAAAATTATGTTTCTTTTGATCAACTAAGCCAAATTTTACCTGATCCTGCTGATCTAGATTTAATAAGATATTCTACCACGTTTAAAAATTTTGATGATGATCCTGCAGTGTGGGGTTTTGAACATAATAATATTCAGGAATTTTTAGCAGCAAGCTCATTACATGAAATGTCAATTGAAGAAATAAAGGAAACAATTTCTTTTAAAGGTAAGATTATTAAACCCAGTTGGGTAAATACTTTGTTCTTTTTGATGAGCATAATTGATGATAACAAAAGAAAAGGATTAATCGAATGGATACTGAAGATAGAACCGGAAATTTTGGTCAAGATAGAACCAGATAAAATAGATCCGCAGATAAGATTTGAAATTTTTAAAAATATCTTCAATCATTATAAAAAACAAGGGGTATGGCTAAGATCAAACAAGTTCACTGCAATAGAACTTGCACGTTTTGCGCCAATGGAATCTGCTAATGAATTTCTCCTTAAAGAGCTCTTAGATAAAAATAATAGCAGATATACGAGATTGAATGCGCTTCATCTGATCGATGATCAGCATCTTGGAGCTCAAGAAAATGTAAAAACAAAAGAAGCTCTTTTATCTTTTATACTTGAAGAAACTACTGATGTTCATTATTTTAATGCGGCAGCCTATGCACTAGGAACACTTGGGTATGCAAACCGAGCTGTAATTGATGAATTGATGAAAGTTTATGGAAAAAGAAATAATCAATATATCCGTTCGGCTATGTACAGGCTGATACATAAAGCCCAGCTCGAGAGTGAATATGTTGATTATTTAATACAAGGACTGGATATTTCGGAACAAGATAAAGATAGGGATAAGGTCAACTTATTAGATGAAGAGATGCAGCTTACTGAAGTTTTTTCTGCCAATTTTGGAATTGAAGCCCTTAAAAAAATACTAAAATATCTTTCTGACGATACTAATAGTAGAGTGTTGTTTAGGCTAGATAATCGAGAAAAAGTACTTAAAAGTATTATCGATCAATCAGCAGAACTATATAATCAATACCCTGATTTATATGATCTTATTAATAAAGCGTACAAACATAATATTCGTTTAGGTGATGAAAAAAGTTTAGATATTTTAAGTAGCTTTTTTAACAAAACCGAAACTTCGTTAAGAATATTTAAAGAGATTTTTGGCAATAGTGCAATTTTATCATATGAAAGAGCCCATCTTTACAAAAGACTTGTAAATAAAGATGCTATAGATTATGTTATTGGATTGTATAAAGAGCATAATTTAACAAATGAAGACCTGTTATCATTTTACAAAGAAGTGAAGTGGTATGGAAGCCAACAAATTAAGGAAGAATTTAACTATCTGGAACAACAGATCAGGGAAAATTCAAAGGTATTGGACAATGTAAGTGAACCTACTATTGTACAACAAAATAATGAGTGGGCGCAGAAGAACACTGATGTTTTCTTCTCAAAAGAGCTATTCAAACAGGAATTAATTCACTTTTTTGATCAGCATAATATTGAAAAGCTAGATTGGGATTTGCTATATCAGCATAGAAAGTATGATGAAACAGATATTCTTAATGGACCATTCGAGCTTCTTGCAGATTTTACCAGAGGAAATAATGAGGTCACTGTTGAACAGGTTTTAGCTTTTGTTGAGCAAACGGATAAATTTGAAGATTATCTTTTCACAAGTCTGAAAGACAAATTGACAGGTGATCCTAACATAGAATTAAACGAGATGCAGATAAATCAGCTTGCTGATGGGTAAGGGATAGGGTTTCTAAAGCTGATATAAAAAATGCAATTACTGTTAGTAGTTCTGGCAGACAAAGAGCAACATTTGATAGACAAGTTCAAAATCTATGGTATTATATTTCTAGGTTTGAAATAAAAATAGGTAAAGAAAAAATTCTTGATTTTACAACCCACTATGATTTAAATAGAAATTCTGATTCACTAGACTTTAATGTGATAGAAAAACAAGTAGGAAAGGAAGAAGTAGCCAAAAGAGTCATTGAAAATCTTGAGAAAGATATTGATTATGATGCTTCTTGGAAAAATAATGCTATTTATGCTATTGAAAATGGATTGGAGGGCGCTTACCAATTTATTTTTGCTGCTTTGGCTGGTACTACATATGATGAGTATGCTAAAAATGAGGTTCTGCGGACTTTTGATAAATTTGTAGATGATCCTAAAGATTTGCTAACGCTGCTATATGTTGTAGCAAATGATACAATTAGATGGGAAATTATAAATTTAATTCTTTTAAAAGAAAGCTGCAAAAATGAAATCACAGCATTTCTTACGAACATAATTGACAATGATGAAGAACCTGAACAAGAGAAATATCGTGCTTCACAACAGCTAACAAGAGTTGGAGATTTTGATGGGACATTGTATTATCTAAACTATATGTTAAACCATAGTGATGACGATAGCGAAGATGAATTTGATTTTTATTACGATGCAGCATATCTGAAAAATATTAGGGATTTGGTTTATTTGCCAAAAATGATGGACTTACTAAAAATATCTAAAACCCAAAAAGACAGGGATGAATTTGACCGTCTTGAAAACTATGTTACTGAGGTGCTCACAAATATGGCTAGTGAAAGTGAGGAGGGGTTATACAAAGTAACAGAAGCCTTAAATTTATTTATAGTAGAAAACCAAGGAAAAATTGAACATATTAATTTTTTCTATCCATTCATTGAGAGGTTAGAGCATCAATTTTATTTATCCCAGTCTCAAAAAGGAGATTTGAAAACTGCGTTAAGAGAAGTGGCAAAGATTTTACGTTAGTAAGTAGCCATAATTTTGCTTATCAATAATAATCTTAAAATCTCAATAGTTAAAGTATTAATATTTTTGATGTCTAAAGACTTAATATACTTAATTTATTGTTGTTACCACTGAAATCAAAAATGAGAAAATTGAAAAGTCGAAGATACTTAAAATTAGTTGTTGCTCTTGGTTGGAAAGATATTTTTCCAGAAAAAATCGAAAAAAGAAATGTCTTAGACTTTTTAACAGGAATAGATCCTGATGTTTTACTAATAACTGTTTGTGCTATAAATCAATCTCTTGATGAGGGAGAGTCTTTTGAAGATAACCTAATACAGTCATTATCAAATGCTGAGAAAAAGAAATATAGGCACGAAATCAGTAGGATATTAAGTATCTTAGATAAAAAGAACTCTGACTCCAGTATTAATGAAGAAAAATGTATTTTTAATACGAAAGCAAATAGTTTGTTAATCAAAAAAATTGTTGAAAATTATGTTTATCTGAAAGAAAAAGCAGACCCTGACTTTGAGTCATTTCCTTTTATTAAAGCGTATTTACTTTTTAATACAGAAGTTTATCCTGGAAACAAATTTATGGATGATATTCCACCAGCGTATTTTAAAAGTTTATCTCAATTTATTATTACTGCAAAAACCATAGATTTCGATTTTGTATACCATCAGCTCTTTATCTTTGCTAGGTTACGATCTTTATTTGAATACTTGTGCAGAAATTACTCAGGCTTTCTACAGAAGTTTGAAGAAAAATATAATATTAATGGTCTAGATAAATACATTTTTGACCAGCTATCTTTATTAAACTATCTAGACGATAAAAACTATATACGTCTTAATCCAGAAAACTCAAATGAAATTCAAATAAAAGAATTTTGTGAAGAGCTATGTATAAACAGCTTATTCAATAAGAATAAAATTGAGCTCAAATATTTTCCATTGCTTAAAGACTCTGATGATCAGAATGGTTATTTCGTATTAAATAAAGCCTACTTGTTTCTATACTTTTATCATAAGATTAAGTTCAAAGCTTTCCAGTTTTTGACTGAAGAATATAATGCTTTTAATTCTTATAATGATTTCTCCTCCGAATATGCTGAAAAGGGTGGAGAAGAGATATTATTCAGAAACCTTATTCAACAGTCTTTAAAAAATAAATATTACAAAATTATATTTAATGATACTGATAAGTCATTGATAGATGGTATGATATTTAATAATAGGCATATTTTCTTATTTGAATTTAAGGATTATGAAAGTATCAATAAATTGGATTCCATTTATAACTACGATGAGGTTGAGAAAATATTAGATAAAAATTTTGTTGAAAAGAAAGGTGTTTCTCAATTAATTTCAATGATTAAAAGACTCAAAGGTAATAGCTATTTTGATGAATTTATCATCAATAAAAAAATTAAAACCCATACTATTGAAATATACCCAGTTTTGGTTGTTTCAAATGCGTTTTATAATATCCCTTCATTAGAACATTATTTAGGAATTAAAATGTCTGAAAAAATGAAAGAATTAGACACTGGCTTTAAGAAAGTTCATAATTTAACAATGCTTGACTTAAATTCTTTGGTTGAATTAATATATTATAATAACCAGTTTGATTTAGTTAAATGCCTTAAAGAATATGCCTTGAAAAAAAAGCAAATTTAACGAGAATGTTATCGTTCCTAATTATCCTTCTTTTAGAGATACTTTTGTCAAAACTGATGTAGTAAAGAATGGAGATTTTATTACCCAATTTTTAAAGTCTACAAACTTTGATGATAATGAAGATATCAAAGCCATGCCGGATGACTTTTTCAAGCTTAGAGGAAAGGCTTAAACTGTTTCTATATTTGAAAATGCATAAAATACTTAGATATTTTGGCTATTACAGGCTAGGAGTTAAAATATATCAAGTGCCAGCAATTCTGCATAAAATATTCCAGCGTATTTACAATTTTTAACAATATTGGTAATGGGACGTGCAATTAGATAAAATGCTACATCATTTTGGCGACGTTTTGACAATATTAATCCTATAACAACGATAGCTTTAGAGGATTTTTTGTAGCCATAATCTTAGTCTTTCTATATCTAGAATATTATTCTTTATACCAAAATCATCTCTATCAAGACATTGTTATACCATATGAATCTTGAATAATATTTTGATCTTAATGATAGTATTTTCTTTCGGATTTATTGTCGATTTTTATTGAGAATTAAAAGAGAATTGTAAGCTTTTATCAACAACTTTTATAATTGATGGAAAGTAAGTCTCTTTCTTTTAAATAAATAATAATCAATAGTGTCTAACGGCAAAATAAATAAACAATTATTTATCGACAGTTCAAACAAATCTGATCTGTCATCATTTATGAAGTTTCGTGAAATATCCTTGGATCAAGCAATTAAAATACTTAAAGATTCTGGGATAAGTGTCTCAAAAGACGAGGCTTCTGAAATTTTAGAATTTCTTCATGCACTTGCAAAAATTACAATTAGAGATTTTTTATTAGATAAAGATTAATTTCTTAATTTTAAATTTATTCATCATTGAACTTTTAACGGAACTAGCTAAGAATTGTATTTTTTGTCTGCTTAATTAGTTTTTTCAGAAAATCGCTTCGCTCCCTAGTTAGATTATGCAGAGTAGAAATAATATAATTTTTAACTTTGTTCTTTTTGTTACTTTGCTCATTGTAGATTTAATATGGCAAGAGTACTACGAGTTTCGCAATTTCATTTAAATCTTCTACAAAATTTTTTGGAAAATGTACCTTTGAGTCACTTGGCGGGAAAAATTACTTTTAGGAGTGGTTTTTCCTTTTTTTTTACTTCGTAATTGATTGCTAATCAATAGTATTTGAGCTAATGCTGAATTCAATTTAGGTGTTCGAAATGCTGTTTCTTGAAATTCCAATTTTTCAGCCAATATCGAACACAATATCGAACTTTTTGTATAATTATCGCCTTTTATATACAGTTGAGAAAGGTTTGGCAAAATATCCAGTACTTGTTCAAGTTTAACTTTTATATCAGTATTTTTACTTGAAAGTTTTTGATTTTGCAAGGCCATTTCTAAATTATCAATTTTCTGCTTACTTTCATTTTTGATAATCTGATAATCATCAAAATCTAATCGATCTTGTAAATATTTTTCTCTTGCGCTATCTAAACGATTATTCAAATTAACAATCTGCTCAGAAATTTCTTTTTTCTGAAGATCAATATTTTTCTGTATGTATTTAAAATTTGTTAAGATGACTTCTTTTAGTAATTTATTAATTCCATCATGATATTCGTATTTAGGGAGTTCATTTTCAAATGCCAAGTTTACTTTACTGGAACTATGCCTGTAACCACATTTGGAATTACAATGGTAGTAATAATAAACATTTTTCTTTCCTCTTTGTCATTCTGAGCATCTCTGGAATCCAGAAAATGGAAAAATACTAAATCCCGAGACGTTTGAAAAATTACTTTTAAAATATAGTGAAACAATTACATGTGTAATTTTTATGGGTGGAGAATGGAGTTGTTTGGAATTGCTAATTTTAATAAATATCGTAAAAAAAATTTCGTTTAAAAGTCGCTTTGTACACGGGTTTGAATGAAAAACAAATCCAAAGAAAATACCCTGAATCATTAAATATTCTAGATTTCATTAAAACTGGAAAATGGATTTCAAGTTTAGGTGGACTCGATAAGTTAAAAACGAATCAAATATTAAAAGATTTAAGATCTGGAGAAATATTAAACAAATATTTTCTTCACTAATCTTTTAAGCCAAGACGCATTTTAATGTGTTTATTTGTTATTCAAAGTGTATTCATCTACATTTGCAGTACATCCTTCAGTTTTCAACTATGAATAAAAAATTAAGTGAATGTAGTCATACGTGTTTTATGTGTCAAAACATAACGCAGGATTGGTGGCAGATGATTGACCTAAAAAGGTTTTTGATCAAGGTTAAAAAGGGGCAAAAATTCATAGAGGAAGGGAATGAGATGTCAGGAGTTTACTTTATACAGGATGGTTTTGTAAAAGTTCATAAGCATTGGGAAGAGCGTGAAATGATTGTGAGATTTGGTAAAAAAGGCGATATAGTCGGACACCGCGGAATTTCGACGGCTAATTTACTTTCTCCAATTTCTGCCACGGCAATGATAGATTCTGTTCTCTGCTTTGTAGAACTGGATTTTTTTAAAACCTTGTTGAAAACCAATAATACTTTGCTTATGAATTGATGATGTTTTACGCAGAGGAACTGCACTGGTCTGAACAAAAGATGGCAAGTTTATTTCAGTTGTCTGTAAAGAAACGTTTTATCATTAACCTTTTATATCTTATTGATCATTTAGGACTTGATAAAGACAATGTTTTAAAAGCTGAACTAACCAAGACAGATTTGGCGGCATATATAGGAACAACCTATGAAACTATGCACCGGGTAATTTCAGAAATGGTAAACGAAAATATCCTCATATTTTCAGGAAAACGAATAAAGATTGCAGACTTAGAGAAATTGAAGTTAGATTTTGTTTAACTTTTATATTATCATCATTTAACACCTTTTTTGAGGTGTTTTTTTTATAGGAACTAGATTAAAAGGGAAATTTCAACTCATTTTTAAAATATGATGTAAATCATATTAAATACAAGTTATTGTTAATCAATTAGGTATTTTATATTATTTACATCATTTATTTTGAATGATTTTAAATAAGACATCTGTATCTTATTTAAAAATTGGTTATTGTATCTTTGTTTAAGAAAAAAAAGTGGTTCTTGATTGTAAGTGAGTTATCATTTAAAACTTTGCACATGTTCAGTATTTTTACAAATATAAATAAGAAAGCATTTTTCAATGCTATTATTGCAACGTTCGTTGTAATTGCTATCACAGTGATAGGCTCTCTGAATTTACAGAATTTTGACGCAGCCTTGATCATATACTTTTTCGGAACAATAAGTATGACCTTTGGCGTAGTTTACCATCATTCTGTTTGGAAGCAGCGTCCGGCTACACAAAAGTATTGGAAACGCACCTGGGAATTTATCTTCAGTAAAGATTATCCAATCTATATGAAAGAGGTGATTCGTCTTTCTGTACGCAACATTCTCTTTCAAAGGTTTATTATGCCAAGAGGAAGAATGCGATGGCTAGGTCACTTTCTTTTAGCAACGGGATGTTTAATTTCTTTCGGAGTTACTTTCGGGCTCACCTTTGGCTGGATGCACTTTACGTTAAAAGCTGGAACAACGGATATGTATGAAACCCATATGATGGGGATTACAGTAATGACTTTTCCACTTAATACTGTGATGGCACTTATCCTTTTCCATATTTTGGTTTGGACTGCTATTATGGTGATAATAGGTTGCTTAATTATGATGCACAGAAGATTTGTAGACGAGGGATTAATCGCAACACAATGGTTCGAAAGAGATTGGCTTCCATTGATTTTACTCGTTGCAGTTTCCGTCACTGGTTTGGGAATTTGGTTTGATTACTCTTATCTCGAAGGAAAAATGAGCCAGTTTATGGCAATCACACACGCAATTACGGTTGCAATGTTTCTGATGTGGATTCCGTTCGGGAAGTTTTTTCACATTTTTCAAAGACCGGCACAAGTTGGTGCAAATATCTATAAAATAGAAGGAAAGCGCCGTGGAATGCAAACTTGTCCACACACAGGCGACGAATACACAACTTCAATGCACATCGAAGATTTAAAAGAAATAACCCAGGAAATGGGATTCGATTTAGAAAATGAAGAGGGGAAAAGTTATTTAGATTTCAGCCCGGAAGGAAAACGGGCAATGCTTGCAAAAGCACATCTAAAAGCACGACAAGAATCTGGAACTTATTTTGGTTAAAATTTAAAATAAAATGGCAAAATTACCTGTAACAGCCGACGAAATCATCAATGTTTTCGGACCGCACAAACATTATCCAAACAAAGGTACAGTGAGGTCTAATCCTCAAAATCCTGATGCTTTGGTAAAAACGCATTGCTGTTTTTGTGGTTTGCAATGTGGCATTCAATTAAAAGTAAAAGACAAAAAAGTCGTAGGTTTTGAACCTTGGAACGATTTCCCTTTTAATGAGGGTAGACTTTGTCCAAAAGGTGTTCAGCGCTATATGCAGGATAATCATCCGGACCGTTTGCTTTCGCCATACAAAAGAGTAGAAGGTAAAGGTTTTGTGCCGATAGAATGGGATGAAGCGTACGATGTTGTGATTAATGAAATTAAAAGAATACAGGAAAAATACGGAAAAAATTCTTTCGCAATGTTGTCCGGCGTTTCTCTTACCAATGAGAAAAGTTATATGATCGGGAAATTTGCCCGAGTTGCTTTGAAAACCGCAAACCTCGATTACAACGGTCGTCTTTGTATGGTGAGTGCAGGTGCAGGAAACAAAAAAGCCTTTGGAATGGACAGGTCTTCCAACAGTTGGGCAGATTTGGCGCACGCAGAAGTCATCATCATTACCGGAGCAAATGTGAGCGAATGTTTCCCAGTTTTAACCCATAAAATCTGGGAAGCTCGTGATAACGGAGCCAAATTGATTGTCATCGACCCACGTCAGATTCCGATTGCCAGAACTGCCGATATTCATCTGCCATTGAGACCCGGAACCGATTCTGCATTGACGAATACAATGTTGAAAGTTTTAATTGATAATAATTGGCTGGATAACGATTTTATTCATAATTACACTTCAGGATTTGAAGAAACTGCCGAAGCTGTAAAAGATTGCACTTTGGAATGGGGAGAAGAAGTAACCGGAATTCCGAAAGAATTAATTTATAAAGCCGCAGAAATGTGGGGTAAAGCCAAAACAAGTTTTCTGATGCACGCTCGTGGAATCGAACATCATTCTAAAGGCGTTCAAAATGTTTCAAGCTGTATCAATTTAGTTTTAGCAACCGGTAGAATCGGGAAACCTTATTGCGGTTACGGGACGATTACAGGGCAAGGGAACGGACAAGGCGGTCGTGAACACGGTCACAAATGCGACCAACTTCCAGGAAACAGAGACATCGAAAATCCCGAACATCGAAAATTTGTTGCCAATGTCTGGGGAATCAAAGAAGAAGATATGCCCGGAAAAGGTTTAAGTGCTTATGAAATTATTGAAGCTATCAACCGAGGCGAGATTAAAGGTTTACTTTCAATTTGTTTTAATCCTTTGGTTTCTTTGCCAAATAACAGTAACGTTCGTGCAGCATTAGAAAAATTAGAGTTTTACGCCGGAATTGATTTCTTTTTATCAGAAACTTTGCGCCACGCCAACATTATTCTCGCTGGTTCATTGCAGGAAGAGGAAGAAGGAACAACAACTTCTGCAGAAGGTCGCGTTATCAGAATCCGTGCAGTAGTTGATCCACCCGGAAAAGCAAAACGGGACAGCGAAATTTTAATGGAACTCGCCAGAAGATTAGGCGAAGGAGATAAATTTAATTATAAAAACAGCGAAGAAACTTTTAATGAATTAAGAGTTGCATCCAGGGGAAGCGCCGCAGATTATTACGGAATTACTTACGAAAGAGTAGAAAAAAATCTCGGAATTTTCTGGCCTTGTCCTACCGAAGATCATCCCGGAACACCGAGACTTTGGGAAGACAAGGTTTTCAATACCAATGATAAAAAAGCGCATTTCAACCCAACGCCTTATAAAAAACCAACCGAAGAACCAGACGAAGATTATCCGATTGTGTTGACAACGGGTAGAGTTGTAAGCCAATATTTAAGCGGTTCTCAGACAAGAAGAATTGGGAAATTAGTTGATTTGTATCCCGAACCATTATTGGAAATCCATCCAAAACTGGCAGCGAAATATGGCATCGAAGAAAATGATTTAATTAAAGTTTCTACAAGACGAGGAAGCGCATTATTTCCTGCAAATGTGGTGGAGACCATCAGACAAGACACTGTTTTCATTCCTTATCATTGGGGCGGAGTCAATTCTGCAAACCAATTAACGGTCGATGCTTTGGACCCGGTTTCAAAAATTCCCGAGTTTAAAGTTTGTGCCTGCAAAGTGGAAAAAACAGGACGAAAAAAAGGTGAAAATTCAAAAGAATTTGCCAACCAAAGTAGAGATATTCAATATTAAATTTTAAAAAATTATGGCGGAGCAATTTGAAAAATTTAATGATATGGAGTTTTTCGTGGATATGCAGCGATGCATCGGCTGTCACTCGTGCGAGATGGCTTGTGCGGAGTGTGAAACCAACGGAGAAACCTCGATGATTCATATTCATTATGTTGACAGAGCAGAGACGATTCAGACCACAGTTCAGGTTTGTATGCACTGCGAAGACCCGATTTGCGCAAACGTTTGTCCGGCAGACGCAATCACAAAAGACGAATATGGAATCGTACACACGGCAGATACTTCCAAATGCATCGGTTGTGCCAATTGTGTCATCGGTTGTCCGTTCGGAGTTCCACAGATTCCGGACCAAAGCGCAATGCTGATGATGAAATGCAACATGTGCTACGACAGAACAAGTACTGGACTCAAGCCAATGTGTGCAACAGTTTGTCCGAGTGGCGCATTAACCTTTGATACCAGAGAAAATGTTGCGAAGAAAAGACCAAACAGTTCGCCAGTCAACCGCTTTATTTTCGGGAAAGAAGTCGTGAATACCAAAGTGAATATAATGATGCCGAAAGGCAGCGAAGAATTAAAAGTTTTTTAATCATAGTACTATGTCAGAAGATAATAAAAAAATCCCCGCCTGGAAAGCCGATTTCCCCATCAAAAAACGAGAGGCAGCTTACGTTTCCCGCAAAGAATTCATCAAACTCATTACCTTTTTTTCTGGGACTTTAGCATTAGCAAATGTGGCGATTCCGGTGTTTAATTATTTCAAAAAAGAAGAAAAACTCGGCGAATATTTCGTGGGATTGACCACCGACCTTAATATTGGAGGAATGCGGACTTTCTACATCAACGAAGATCACAGAAATCCTTACATGCTTATCAGATTAGCCGAAGACAAATGGAAGGTTTTCGAGCAAAAATGCACGCATCTTTCGTGTTCCGTTCTATACAATCACGATGAAAAAGTAATAGAATGTCCTTGTCATCACGGTTTTTTCAATCCCGACGATGGTTCTGTCATTCAAGGCCCGCCACCAAGACCTCTTCCACAATTAACGGTTGTCATCAAAGATGATAAAATTTTCGTGACAGATTTCATCAAAGAAGCCAAGGAAACGCACGGTCACGGATAGAACGATGATTATTTAGGCAACAATTTCCGTATTTCACTCCCAGACCTACGAAAGTGGTTCGAGGAAGTCAATCTTTTTTGCATAGGCTTTTCTCAACGAAAAAAGGATTACCGTTAAGCCGGGTTGCAACAATTCGACGGTTCAAAATAAATTAAAAAATAACAAAATGTCAATACGAAAGAAACCCATCAAAAAAGTAACATTCCGCGTCAACGAGATGTTGGTTGCCATCATCAGCATTTACATCTTGTTGGTCAGTATGCAGATGTGGCTTTTGTTCGGAACCATTAACAAAGCTTTAGACAAAGAACATATCGATTTTGCTTGGTATTCCGCAATCGGTTCTGTTGTTATATTTCTGTGTACTATTTTCTTTTTGAGATATGTACCCGATATTCCGACTGGACAAATCAAAAATTCAGAAGCTGAAAACGATGACAAAGCCTACTGATTTACTCGATTCCTTCGGACGAAAACATGATTATCTCCGACTCTCGATTACCGATAGTTGCAATTTCCGATGTCTGTATTGTATGCCCGATGAACCGTTCAAAAGCACACCATCCATCGAGTTGATGAACAGTCAGGAAATTTTCGAAATTTCTAAAATTTTTGTACAACAATTTAATATCAATAAGATCAGAATTACAGGTGGTGAACCTTTGGTAAGAAATGATTTTGAGACCATTATTAAACAACTTTCTACATTGGGAGCGAATATTGGGATTACAACCAATGGTGTGCTGCTTCATAAATATTTTGATTTGCTTGCTGAATGTAACATCAAAAATCTCAATATCAGTATCGATTCGCTCGACCGGGAAAAGTTTAAATATATTACAAAAAGAGATCTTTTTCAAACGGTTTGGGACAATATTAAAGAAAGCATAAAACGTGGGTTCAATGTAAAACTAAATGTTGTTGTAATGCGAGGTTTTAATGAAGACGAAATCCCAGAATTTATCGCACTTTCTCATCATTATCCGATTGAGTTGAGGTTTATAGAATTTATGCCTTTCACAGGGAATTCTTGGGAGAAAAATAAAGTCATTCCGATTTCCGAAATGCTCACTTTGGTTTCAGAACATTTCACTTTCGAAAAGGTGGAAGACCATAAAAATGATACGTCAAGAAAATACAGAATTGATGCAGAAAGTAAGGGCGTTTTTGGTTTGATTTCCACAATGAGCAACTCATTTTGTGCTGGTTGTAACCGAATCCGCATCACATCCGACGGAAAAATGAAAAATTGTCTTTTCGGCGCAGATGAATTTGATTTGTTAAAATCTTTCAGAAATAATGAAAGTTTAACTGAACTGATCAAATTGGGAATCATCAAAAAACATAAAGAAAAAGGCGGACAATTCTCCGAAATGGAAAATGTAAACAACCAAAAAATCATCAACAGAAGTATGATAAAAATTGGCGGATAAAAATTTTGCCAACCGATAGGATAAAAAAAACATAACGATAAGATTTCAGACAATTCGTAAATAATTACCAATGAAAATATTATCCAATTTGATTACGATTGTGATGATTGCAGTCACAATGGTACAATGCAAAAAATCTGAAGCAACCAATCCAGCGACGGATAATTCTGCAAAAACTTCTCAAAAACATTCTGAAGAAAAAGAAAACCACAAACACGACGAGAAAGATGATTTAAAATATGTGAGTAAAGAAATAAAAGTAACAGGGGATGTCGTAACACCATTGACTTTAACGGTCGATTCTTTGAAAAAAATGAAAGTCGTAGAACTCAACGATTTCAAAATTGTTTGCCAGACAGGATTGACCAAAGATAGCGTAGAATCTACAAAAGGAGTTTTGCTAACCGACATTTTGGAAAAAGCAAAAATCGCACAACAAGAGCATAAAGACCGCAATTTCTACATCGTTGCAAGAGCTTCAGACGATTACAAAGCCACCTTTTCCTGGGCAGAATTATTCAACAATCCGACTGGCGAAAAAGTATTCGTATTGTTTGAGCAAAACGGAAAACCGCTGAAAGAAAAAGGAGAAATGATTTTAGTAAGTATGACTGATACGAAAACCGGTTCGCGCCACGTAAAATGGCTGAAAAGCATCGAAGTAACCCGAGTGAAATAAGTCGAAATTGTGTAAGAAATTACCTTAAAGACTTCCATCTTCCATCATCAAACATTCAACATTCATCAAAAATGAACCATTTCATCTCCGTTTCTGAAGCTAAAAAAATAATCGAAACACAAATTTTTCGTACAGAAAAAGTGACGCTCTCAATTTTAGAAGCACAAGGTTCTTACACCTCAGAACCGATTTTTGCAACATTAGATGTTCCGTCTTTCGACAATTCTGCGATGGATGGTTATGGATTTCGATTTGATGATTTGGCAGATTTTTCAGAATTAAATGTCACTGAAATTATTCCAGCTGGGATTTCAAAAATCGATTTTGTTTTGAATAGAGGAGAAGCCGTGCGCATTTTTACGGGAGCAAAAATTCCTGATGGTGTCGATACCGTGATTATGCAGGAAAAAACGACCAGAATTGTCGACCGAATTCAATTTAATGATGATGAAATTTCAAAAGGTGAAAATATTCGTTTGAAAGGTTCTCAAACCAAAGTCGGAACAAAAATAATTGAAGAAAATACGTTGGTCAATCACGCAGTCATCGGGTTTTTGGCAGGATTTGGAATTGAGAAAATAGGAGTTTACAAAAAATTAAATATAGGACTTTTGTATACCGGAAATGAGTTAGTAGAAATAGGAAAACCACTTCTGGATGGCGAAATTTACAATTCTAATACGTACACACTTCAATCAGCTTTATCTGAAATCAATCATCAGTTTTCGTTCGTCTATCACGTAGGAGATACTGAAGAAGCAACTTTTTCTGCTATAAAAAATGGCTTAGAAACGGTGGATATTTTATTAATTACCGGTGGGATTTCTGTCGGAGATTATGATTATGTGAAACCGGCTTTGGAAAAAATAGGTGTTTCAGAATTATTTTATAAAATAAGACAGAAACCCGGAAAACCTTTGTACTTCGGAAAACTTGAAGAGAAATTTGTTTTTGCGTTGCCCGGAAATCCCGCTTCTGTTTTCTCCTGCTATCATCAATATGTGAAGCCGTTTTTGCTCGGTTGTTTTGGACGAAAAGAGTTTGATGAAGAACAAGATTTTGCCATTTCGGAATCTTTTGCAAAGAAGAAAAACAAGGATCAAACCCAGTTTCTGAAAGCATTTTACACAAAAGGAAAAGTGCTCATTCTCAACGCACAGGAATCTTATAAAATGGATTCTGTAGCACAAGCCAACTGTTTGGTGGAGTTTCCCGACGGCGCAACTGAAATCAACATCGGAGAAAAAGTCAAAATATGGAAAGTCTGAAAATCAAAGGCAGAATCTGGATTGAAACCGAATCCGGACTGAATATCGGCATCGGAAGAGCCCGACTTTTAGAACAAATTGACGAGTTGGGTTCTATCACAGAAGCCTCAAAAATTTTGTAAATTCCGTATCGAAAGGCGTGGGGAATTGTGCGGGACATCAACGCCAATTCGTCCAAAGAAATCGTCATCAAAGAAGCGGGTGGGAAATCCGGTGGAAAAAGTTCACTCACAGATTACGGAAAAAAAATTGTGGAAAAATTCAAAACAGCCGAGGAATATTTTATGAAATTTTCTGAAGATGAGATTTTTTGATGTTTAAAAATTTTAAATAAAATCAAAAAAATGAAAGCCATCATTATAGCAGGAGGCAAAAGCTCCAGAATGGGACAAGATAAAGCCTCGATGATTTTGGGCAGAAAAACCTTGATACAGCACATTATCGATAATTTGTCTTTTGTTTTTGATGAGATTTTTATTTCAGGAAATCATTCAAATTATCCAATTTCGAAGGGCATTATTAAAGATGTTACAACACAAAAAGGTCCGATGGGTGGAATTCGCTCCGCCTTAGAATTTTGCCAGGAAGATATTTTTGTTTGCAGTTGCGATATGCCCTTCGTTTCTTCGGATTTGATTGAAAATATTCTTCAAAAAAAAGTAGAATACAGAATTAATGTCGTGCGTTTTGGCGAAAAAATATATCCGGTTTTGGGCATTTATCCTTTTTCTATTCTGAATGATTTAAAGAAAACCATCGACAACGGAAACCTCAGAATGACGAGCTTTCTGGAACAACAAAACGCTCATTACATAGATTTCGAAGACAGTTTTGAGCATCAACTTTTAAATATAAATACGCCCGAAAACTTCCGGAATGCAGAAATTATATTCAACAAAAATTTATAGCAATGAATAAGAATTATGCAGTGGCAGGAGCAATTCTGCTATCATTGAACGTGTTCGCACAGGAAAAAACAAAGGTAGATTCTGTAAAGAATTATTACGAAATCCAGGAAGTGAATATCTTTGGAAAAGAGAAAAATGAAGGCCCAATTCATAAGATTGATACGCAGTTGATTCAGGATTTTAATAAAACGAATGTTGTAGATGCGGTCAATCTTTTACCCGGAGTAAGCATTACGCAAATGGATGCAAGAAACGAGGGAAGTATTTTGGTTAGGGGATTCAACTCGCTAAGAACGCCTGTTTTTTTTGATGGCATTCCTATTTACACGCCTTATGATGGCAATTTTGATTTGAGCCGTTTTACGACTTTTGACATTAACAGTATTTCTGTGGAAAAAAGGTTTGGTTTGCGTGCAATACGGATCAAATACGATGGGTGGAGCTGTGAACATAGTATCCAGAAAACCTATCAAAGCTTTGGATATTGATGGTCAATCGGGCGTTGGTTTTGCAGACGGAACGGGTGTGAATTCTTATTTTACGGCGCTCAACATCGGAACCAGACAAGATAAATTTTACATAATGGGTTCTGCTTCTTTATTGAAAGTTGATAATTATCTGATTTCAAGAAAATTTGACAGAACACAGTTGCAACCATCATTAGAAAGAGTGAATTCTGAATCTATGGATGTGAGATTGAGTGCAAAATTCGGATACACGCTTAATGCAAAATTATCGGTAAATATTGTCAAAGAAGTCAACTTCGATTTTGGTGTTAGAAATTTATTCGATCGAAATTATTACCTTTCTTATGGCTATCCAAAAGAGGGCAGAAACTTCATTACAGCAGTGAATTATCATTTTTAAATTTAATTAAAATGAAACTAAAAATATTTGGAAAACTTACGGAGATCTTTAATACCGATGAATATAATTTTTCTTTGGAAAACAATATATCCATCGCTGAGCTGAAATTGATGCTTGATAAAGAATTTCCAAGATTAAAAGAAACTACTTTTTTGGTTGCTGTTGACGGATTAAAAGCAGATAATAACCAACTGATATCTGATACATCTGAAATCGCATTATTACCGCCGTATTCAGGTGGTTAAAATTTAATTAAAATGAATATAAAAAGATATAACAGACAGATCATACTTCCGGGTTTCGGAATTTCTACACAGGAAAAACTTTCAAGATCTTCGGTTTTGGTGGTCGGAGCGGGTGGCCTGGGATGTCCTGTGATGCAGATTTTGGTATCTACGGGAGTAGGAGTGGTTGGAGTAGCGGATTTTGACACCATAGAATTTGAGAATCTTCATCGTCAGTATTTATATAGTGAACAGGATGTAGGAGTGCCTAAGGTTATTGCTGCTGTAGAACATTTAAGTAAAATCAACTCTGAGATCGATATTATAGCATTTCAGGAAATGATAACAAATAAAAATGTTTTGTCGATCATCCATAATTTTGATGTAGTGGTAGACTGTACAGATAATTTTGCCACAAGGTATTTATTGAACGACGCCTGCTATCTGATGAAAAAACCTTTGGTCTATGCATCTCTTTTTCGAGATGAAGGTCAGGTTTCGGTCTTCAATGTGGAGAAGGAAGATCAAATGACCAATTATAGAGATTTATTTCCGGTTCCGCCCAATCAGAGTGAAGTTCCAAATTGTAATGAAGCGGGAGTTTTGCCTACGCATTCGGCTGTTATCGGAACTTTTCAGGCGAATGAAGTCATCAAGTTATTAAGCGGTTCAGCCGAGACTTTGATTCATCAGTTACTGATTTTTAATACCAAAAATTATCAATCAATGAAAATTAAATTTAATGAAAATCAAGAAAAAGCGGGACCAAAAACCATCGAAGAATTTCAAAATTTTGATTATGAAGAATTCTGTAGTCTTAATAAAAATGATGAAATAAATTCATTTTCAGAACTTCAATCGTTTTTAAATCATGACAAAAGCATTTTGATCGATGTAAGAGAAGAGGACGAACAGCCTAAAATTTCAGCAATGAAGATTTTAGAACTTCCATTTGGCACACTTGAAGAAAATTTGGAAAGATTGAATGGCTATACATCGATCTGTTTTGTATGTGTTTCAGGAATCAGGAGTCAGAAAGCGGTAAAACTTTTAAAAAGTCATTTTCCGGATAAAGAAATAAAACATTTTAAATCAGGCATAAAATCAATTTTACAATGAAAAAAATCAAAGATATTTTTATCGAAGGTCCTATCAATCCAATATTCGTTGCTGAAAGCATTACCAAGCATACGGTCAAAACCACGATTGGCGGACACAGTATTTTTCTTGGTCAGATCCGCGAAGATATGATTGACAAGAAAAAAGTTCAAGCAATACATTTTACAGCTTACAAAGAAATGGCTCTTGAAAAGGCACATGAGATCCGTGAAGAGATTATTGCAAAATATGGGTTAACCTGTGCACATATTTACCATTCGTTGGGGGAAATCAAGGTGGGTGAAATCTGCCTCTTCGTTTTCACTTCAGCTGCGCATCGTAAGGAAGCCATCAACGCCTGTGATGAAATGGTTGATAGGATTAAGAAAGAAGTTCCTTTATGGGGCAAAGAAATACTGGAAGATAACTCTCACACTTGGAAAGAAAATAAGCAATAAGTATATGGTTAATATTACTCATAAAAATAATACCCTCAGAAAAGCTATGGCTGAGGCTGTCCTGAGCGTTAGTTCACAAGAAACGATTGATGCGATTGTCAACAATTCTGTTCCGAAGGGCAATGTTTTTGAGATGTCAAAAACGGCGGGATTATTTGCTGCCAAAAAAACCAGTGATGTTATTCCTGATTGTCATCCTATTCCGATAGAATATACTTCCATACAATTTGAGATCAGAGATTTGGAAATTTATATCACATCTGAAATTCATACAATTTATAAAACCGGGGTAGAAGTCGAGGCGATGCATTCAGCTTCTGTTGTGGCACTCACAATGTATGATATGCTGAAACCGATTGATAAAAATATAGAAATCAGAAATATCAGACTGATCGAGAAAAAAGGTGGTAAATCAGACCTCAAGGATTCTGGAGTGGGAATTAACGCTTCCGTAATAGTTTGTTCAGACAGTATTTTTGCAGGGAAAAAAGAAGATAAAGCAGGAAAGGCGATTATTTCAGCATTGGAGAAAAACCTCGTGAGTATTGATGATTATATCATTATTCCTGACGAGATTGTGGAAATTCAAAGCAAAATAAACTTTTACGTCCAAAACGGAATTTCCCTTGTAATGATCACTGGAGGAACAGGACTTTCGAAAAGAGATGTAACACCGGAAGCAGTTCGTCCGCTTTTAGAAAGAGAAATTCCCGGAGTTGCAGAAGCCATTAGAAATTACGGACAATTACGAACTCCTTATTCAATGCTTTCCAGAAGTATTGCCGGAATGATTGGTGAGACATTGGTCATTGCACTTCCTGGTTCTACAAAAGGAGCGGAGGAGTCAATGGATGCGATATTTCCTGGAATTTTACATATCTATAAAATAATAAATGGAGGCAAGCATTAAATCAAATGACATAAATCAGAATAATAAAAGACAAAACACTCTTTTATTTGAAATTCTAATCTTAAATTTGTCGTAATTCTATTATTAAAGAACAAAACGCCTAGTTAGAAAAGTTTTTTTATTTTTAAATAGAAGATAAAAAGATATTAATATTTTATTAAAAAATAAATGGATAAAAATCAATTTAAATCAGGACATCCTGTTCAAACTTATTTGATCGAAGAAGAAATAATTATTTCTTTGTTAGAAGAACTGAACAATACAAATGCAAACGAAGAATTTCAGAAGTTTTACAATCTTTTCAATCAACTGGCAACCGTTGAAAGACGATTTGAAAGAAAAGAAAATCAACTGTTTCCGTTTTTAGAGCAGAAAGGATGGACAGGGCCTTCCAGAAATATGTGGTCTTTCCACGATACAATAAGGGAAATTTTCAGGATCATCAGAAAAAATATCGATGAAAAAGATCTGGATTCTGCGATGGAAAATACAGAGTATGCAGGACAGAATTTGAGGAATCTAATAGCGGTTGAGAAAACAGTTTTGTTTCCTAACGCTTTGGATATTCTTACAGAGGATGAATGGATCAAAATGCGTGAAGGAGAAGATGAGATCGGCTGGATGCTTAGCAAGCCTCCCGCAAAATATCCTGAAGACAATCAATATGTACATCCATCAGAAGATACAGTCGTAAGAACCGATGTCGTTTTTGATGAAAATGCATCACATTTCGACGAAGGATATATGACAATTGAACAAGTGAATCTATTATTTAGAACTTTACCTTTAGATTTGACCTATGTCGATGAAAATGACAGAGTGATCTTCTATAATCGAGGAGAAGAACGTGTTTTCCCCAGAAGTGCGGGGATCATCGGAAGGGAGGTAAAATTCTGCCATCCTCCAAAAAGTGTTGATACAGTATTGAAAATAGTAGAGGCATTTCGGAAAGGAGAACAAAATGAAGCATCATTTTGGTTTAACTATAAAGAGAAGTTGATTTATGTTCGATATTTTGCTGTTCGGGATGCTCAGAAAAATTACCGGGGTGTAATTGAAATGTCTCAGGATATTTCTGAAACGAAAAAAATAGAAGGCGAAAGGAGACTGTTGGAATGGGAATGATAAATATCAATTAAATAAAATACTAATTTGTCTTTTATTTGTCTTAATATTTTTATCTTTGTTTTATAAAAATAACAAATGTTTTCTAAAACCTGTGAATACGCCATACGAGCCTTGATCTTTATTGCGCAGAAATCGAAAGATGGAAGTCGGATAGGCATCAAAGATATTTCATCGGGTATAGATTCTCCGGAATATTTCATTGCAAAAATACTTCAGGATCTCAGTAGAAAAGGTTTTGTGCAATCGGCAAAAGGACCCAACGGTGGTTTCTATATGGATGATGCCAATCTTGAACAGTCTGTAGCTGATATTGTGAGAGAAATAGATGGTGACAAACTATTTTCGGGTTGCGGTCTTGGTCTTAAAGAATGTTCGGAAGATCACCCTTGTCCTATCCATAATGATTTTAAACACATACGACAGGAAATAAAAACAATGTTGGAAGAATCTAGAATTCAACTTTTTGTAGAAAATCTGGATTTAAAACTGACATTCCTAAAACAATAAAAAAAATTATTACAATAAAATACTAAAAGGTGTTTTTATCTTTTTAATTTATTGGTACTAAATGTTACTCAAATATTTCAGTTATGAAAAAGACATTCATCATCGCAACAGTTTTATCAGCTTTCATCAGTCTGAATTCCTGTAAACAAAACAATTCTACAAGCTCTGAAAATAATTCAGATACAGAAAAAATTAAAACAGACGGTTCCGTAGAACAGCAAAAATCTGTAGCACCGCCCAACGTGCCGGCTCCCGTTGGAGATCGTGTAGCAAAGAAAGTTGTCGTTCGTCTGGAAACTATCGAGAAGACCGGCGAATTGGCAGACGGTACGCAATATAATTTCTGGACTTTCAACGGAACGGTTCCGGGAAGTTTTATCCGTGCAAGGGTAGGCGATGAAATCGAACTTCACTTAAAAAATAATGAAAACAATACATTCCCTCACAACATCGACCTCCACGCTGTTAATGGTCCCGGTGGCGGTGCAGAAGCCACTTTCGTAGCGCCGGGAACGGAAAAAGTTTTCAATTTTAAAGCACTGAATCCCGGACTTTATGTTTACCATTGTGCCACAGCTCCTGTAGGAATGCACATTGCCAACGGAATGTACGGTCTCATCCTTATCGAACCGGAAGGCGGACTGCCAAAAGTGGACAAAGAATACTACATTATGCAGGGCGATTTCTACACCAAAGGGAAATTTGGTGACAAAGGTCTTCAGGAATTCGATATGGATAAAGCCATTTCAGAACATCCGGAATATGTTGTATTTAACGGAAAAACCGGAGCTCTTTTGGGCGATGGCGAATTGCAGGCAAAAGTAGGTGAAACTGTACGTTTTTTCGTAGGAAACGGTGGTCCGAACCTTACGTCTTCTTTCCACGTGATCGGGGAAATCTTCGACAGAGTGTATATGGAAGGCGGCAGCAAAATCAATGAAAATGTACAGACCACGGTTATTCCTCCTGGTGGAGCGTCTATTGTAGAGTTCAAAGCAACCGTTCCCGGTGAATATGTGATTGTTGACCACGCAATTTTCAGAGCTTTCAACAAAGGAGCTTTAGGCAAAATTAAAGTTACAGGACCGGATAATCCTGCAGTTTATAAAAAGAATCCATAATTTTTTTTCTTGTTTCATTGAGGTTTAGCAAATACAAAGCAATGAGAGTTTTTATCATCATTTGTGCAGTCATCCTGAATTTGGGTTTAGCTTCCTGTTCACAAACTCCCAAAAGTCATCAGAGTACGTCTATAGCAGATCATCAGTTAGAATTCATTTCCAGTTCAAAAAAAATGATGAAAATAGACAGCGGATCGTACAGAGCTTTTATCGGAAAAGATTCTAACAATATTATTAAAGTAAAATCTTTTTATATTGATAACAGCCCGGTGACCAATGCAGAATATCTCACATTTCTGAAAGCTAATCCTCAATGGACCAGAAGCAAAGTGCTTCGGTTATACGCAGACAGCACTTACCTCAAACATTGGAAAGGCGATTATCAGCTTCCGGAAAAAATAAATCCCGACGCTCCCGTAACCAATGTTTCCTGGTTTGCCGCAGAAGCGTATGCCAAAAGTGTGGGCAAAAGGCTTCCAACAATAGAAGAATGGGAATATGTAGGACTTGCAGACCGCAGTTCTAAAAATGCTTCTGATAAACCTCATTTTACAGATTTTATACTTAGAGAATACCAACAGCGGAAAAGCAATATGAATAAAGTTGTA
This sequence comes from Chryseobacterium gleum, assembly GCF_900636535.1. Classification (NCBI taxonomy): domain Bacteria; kingdom Pseudomonadati; phylum Bacteroidota; class Flavobacteriia; order Flavobacteriales; family Weeksellaceae; genus Chryseobacterium; species Chryseobacterium gleum. Next base: position 1,346,560 of record NZ_LR134289.1, on the reverse strand, counting down.
AGACAAGGTGAACCCAATTTTTACGGCGTTTACGATATGTACGGAATGGTTTGGGAATGGACGTACGATTTCAACTCGGTGATGATGAGCGGAGAATCCAGAAAAGACAATACCACCAACGAGTCTTTGTTTTGTGCCGGTGGCGCCATTACCGCTTCGGATCTTAGAAATTATGCTGCCTTTGTGCGTTATGCACTTCGCGGAAGTATCAAAGCTAACAACTGTCTCAACAATCTCGGTTTCCGATGTGCAAGAGATTTTAAAAATTAAAAAAAATGAAAAACTTACTTTATATTTTGTTGGCAATGGCAAGTTTGTCCTGCAGCAAAAAAAACGAAGAAATAAGTCCGGATTCCATTTATAATGTCAGTTCCAAATGGGAGAAACAGGACGGTAAAACCATTACGTTTTCTGATATGAAAGGGAAAGTTCTGGTTACTGCAATGATTTTTACATCGTGTAAAACCGCTTGCCCGAGACTCACTGCCGAGATGAGAACCATCTCCCAAAAAGTAGGAAAAACCAATCCGGAAGACATCCAGTATGTTTTGATTTCCATTGATCCGAAAAACGATACACCGCAGGTAATGAAAGCTTATCTGGATACCAATAAATTCGATGAAAAACAATGGACATTTATCCGCAGCAATGAAGATGATACGCGGGAACTCGCCAACGTAATGGCTGTTAAATACAAAGAAATCTCCCCGATAGAGTTTTCCCACTCCAATATCATCAGTGTCTATTCCAAAAAAGGAACTTTAGCTTATCAAAAAGAAGGTTTGGACTCCGGCGATGATGACCTTGTAAAAGAAATTAAAAAACAAATAGAATTATAATCCATAAAAATCTTTAGTAATGAAAAACTTATTTTTTACAGCAATTTTGCTCTCTCTTACCATCACTTCTTGCTCAGAAAAAAAAGAACAAGTAGCAGAACAGCAGCCCACAACAGAATCCAATACAATGATGGAGGAACCAAAACCTGCAGCATCTGCTGATACTGCTTCAACAACAGCCGCAGCAAAGCCCGAAGACGAAGGCAAAGCTCTTGTAGAAGGCGCAGACTGCCTGTCTTGTCACAAGGTAGATTCTAAATTGGTGGGACCGGCTTATCAGGACGTAGCAGCAAAATATACCGAAGCCGATATCGACCATCTTGCACAAAAAGTGATTGATGGCGGAAAAGGTGTTTGGGGCGATATCCCGATGACACCGCACGCCGGACTCAGCAAAGAGAACGCTCAGAAAATGGTAAAATATATCCTTTCACTTAAAAAATAGATTAACAACTTATTCAATACTATTTTGTCATTCCGTAGGAATCTCAATTTACTGATGAGGAATTAAGGACTTATTCTGAATGGATTCCTTCGGAATGACAAATAATAGGCTTGAACAAACTAAAAAGCAGAGTTGTTTATAGTAAAATAGGAGATTTATTGATAATGAACTATATCCAATCAGAAAACTAAAAACCAGAAAATCAAAATAAAAAAATTTTAAAATAATAAAAGATAAAAAAGTATTTAATTATGAATATCAAGACAGATTTTATAGGAGAGATTGTAGCTGAAGATTTCAGAACGGCAGCTATTTTCAAAAAAAATGGTATCGATTTTTGCTGCAAAGGCGGAAGAACCATAGAGGTTGCCTGCGAAAACAAAATGCTGGATGCCAATTCAATTTATGCAGAGATTGAAAATCTTCCTCAGGATAATGGTGGCTCCATCGATTTTAAAAGCTGGCCACTGGACTTGCTGGCAGATTATGTAGAGAAAATCCATCACCGCTACGTGTATGAAAAAACGCCTATTTTACAGGCTTTCTTAGACAAACTTTGTAAAGTGCACGGCGGTCGTCATCCGGAATTATTCGAAATTAAAGAATTGTTTGATGCTTCTGCACAGGATCTGGGCGCACATCTGAAAAAAGAGGAACTGATGCTTTTCCCATTCATCAAAAATATGGTGAAAGCCAAGATTGATGGCAGTGCTATTCCGCAGCCGCCTTTCGGAACAGTAGAAAATCCGGTAAATATGATGAAGCACGAACATACCGTGGAAGGGGAACGCCTACGACAAATTGCAGAACTCACAAACGAATATACGCCGCCAGCCGATGCCTGCAACACCTACAAAGTGACATTTGCAATGCTTCAGGATTTCGAGAACGATTTACACCAACATATCCATCTGGAAAATAATATCCTTTTCCCAAAATCTATCGAGTTGGAGAAAGAGTTTTCAGTGGAACATTAAGCATCAAAACAAAAATATATGACACCTAAAAAGTTATGGACGTGGCTTGCAGCCGTTATTATTGGTTCCTTTGCTGTCCTCATTTTCTTCGGCGTGGAGATTTACAGGAAAATTCCGCCCGTTCCCGATAATGTGGTGACCACCGATGGTAAAGTGATAGCTACCGGACAAGACATCAAAGACGGTCAGAATGTTTGGCAATCTATCGGCGGGCAGACTGTCGGTAGTATTTGGGGACACGGAGCCTATATTGCACCCGATTGGAGTGCCGATTATCTCCATCGTGAATCTTTGCTTCTTCTGGAAGAACTGGCTAAAAAAGAGGGGAAAGTCTATAAAGATTTACCGGATGACGAGCAGGCAAAATATCAGGTATTACTGAAAAAAGAACTTCGTAAAAATACCTTAGACGAAGCCACCAATACAATTGTGATTTCTCCTGAAAGAGCAAAAGTACAGGCAGAACTGGCAGATTATTACGCTAAAATATTTATGAATGCTCCGGAAATGGCAAAACTGAGAGATCAGTACGCCATCCCGAAAAATACGGTAAAAACTCCGGAAAGAATGGCAAAAATGAATGCCTTTTTCTCTTGGGCAGCCTGGGTTTGCATCACGGATCGTCCTGGTGACGATGTAACGTACACCAACAACTGGCCACACGATGAACTGATTGGCAATGTACCACCGCCATCGTTACACCTTTGGTCCGGTTTCAGTGTGCTGATGTTGCTGGGTTGTGTAGGTCTGCTGGTATTTTACCACGCCCGAAACAAGGAGGAAGAAATCAATTCAAGCGAGATGCTGCCTTTGGAAGATCCGCTCAGAAATATGAAACCAACACCTTCTATGAGAGCAACGCTGAAATATATTTGGGTAGTGGCATTACTGATTTTGGTTCAGATGCTTGCAGGCGTTATTACTGCCCATTACGGAGTAGAAGGCAGTGCTTTTTACGGTATTCCGTTGGATGAGGTTCTTCCGCAATCCATTTCCAGAAGCTGGCACGTTCAGTTGGCGATTTTCTGGATTGCAACTTCCTGGCTCGCTACTGGTTTATATATTGCTCCTGCCGTTTCGGGTTACGAACCGAAATATCAGGTTTTAGGTGTCAATGTATTGTTCGGAGCGTTGCTGATTGTGGTTTTCGGTTCTTTGGCGGGACAATGGCTTGGCGTGATGCAGAAATTAGGTTATGTAGATAATTTCCTTTGGGGACATTCCGGTTACGAATATGTAGAACTGGGTAGAATTTGGCAGATCTTATTGTTAGTAGGATTAATTCTTTGGTTAATTCTTATGGTAAGAGCACTTTTACCCGCATTGAAAAAGAAAGATGGTGACAGACATTTACTATTATTGTTCACACTTTCCGCAGTAGCAATTGCCCTATTCTATGGAGCCGGATTGATGTACGGAAGACAAACCCATATGGCCATTGCAGAATACTGGAGATGGTGGGTGGTTCACCTTTGGGTAGAAGGATTCTTCGAAGTTTTTGCAACCGTTGTAGCAGCCTTTTTATTTACAAGATTGGGATTATTAAGATTAAAGGCAGCAACTCATGCTGTATTATTTTCAACCATTATTTTCCTAGCGGGAGGTATTTTGGGAACGTTCCACCACTTGTATTTCAGTGCGACGCCAACAGCAGTTTTGGCTTTGGGAGCTACATTCAGCGCACTTGAAATTGTTCCTTTGGTTTTAATTGGGTTTGAAGCTTATCAAAATTATCAGATCAGTAAATCTACCAAATGGATCAAAGCATACAAATGGCCAATCTACTGTTTCATCGCCATGTGTTTTTGGAATTTCCTTGGTGCAGGTATTTTCGGGTTTGCCATCAATCCACCGATTGCATTGTACTATATTCAAGGACTCAATACAACCGCAGTTCACGGCCACGCCGCACTGTTCGGAGTGTATGGAATCTTGGGAATTGGTTTGATGATGTTTATGTTGAGAGGATTATATCCTGACAGAGAATGGAATGATAAACTCATCGGCTGGGCATTTTGGCTAACAAATATCGGATTGTTAGTAATGGTAACCATCAGTTTGTTGCCGATAGGAATTATGCAATCCGTAGCCTCTATTAAAGAAGGATATTGGTACGCTCGTTCCGCAGAATTTATGCAGACCGATATGATGCATACTTTACGTTGGCTACGTGTTCCCGGTGACATTTTACTGGCGCTAGGAGAGATGCTGTTGGTAATTTTCATTATCGGACTGAAAACCGGCTGGTCGCTTAAAGAGAAAAGATAAAATATGATTAAAAGCAGGAACCGTCATCTTATTTTGGCGGTTCTTTTTCATTAATTTTAAAGATAAAATATCAATAAAAATTCAATCCTATGAAAAGAAACGAAAATCTCGTACCCTTATCCCGAGACCCATCATTTTGGTTTGCTTTGTTGCTGGAAAATCCGCCAGGGCATCAAAAAAGAGGTTTCTTACGAACGCATCAAGAATTACATTAATTATTATTGGGAAAAGAATCTTCATAACCATTTCAAGACTGAAGATGATGTGCTTCCAGAATTGTCGAACGAGGGTTTACAGAACCAAATGGAGAAAGAACATCGCGAAATTAGCTGTTTAATTGGAAGTATCAATCAATCAAATAACCAACAGTTGCTATCAGATTTTGCTGATGCTTTATACAAATATATCCGTTTTGAGGAAAGAAGTGTTTTTCCTTATCTTGAAGAACATCTTTCCGATGAACAGATGGATACAATAGGTTTAGAATTAAACCAACATCATCACAAAGAAGATGATGATTATGAGGATGAATTTTGGAAATGATTATCAATTTTAAAAAATAAATCAATGGAAATCGTATTAAAAAGAGTGTACGAAGATGCTTCTCCCGAAGATGGTTACCGTGTTTTGGTAGATCGGATTTGGCCAAGAGGAATCTCAAAAGAAAAAGCCGCTTTGGATGAATGGGACAAAGATCTTGCACCATCAACAGCGCTTCGGGAGTGGTTTCATCACGATCCTTTGCTTTGGGAAGAGTTTTCCCGGAAATATAAAGAAGAACTTTTGGAGCAAAATCCCGGAAAACCTTTCCTGGAAAAAAATGGGCAACAGGAAAAAATAACGCTGGTTTATGCAGCAAGGGATGAAAAACATTGTCATCCTTTGGTTTTGAAAGACTATCTGGAACAATTGCTCAACAACAAATCAAAAAAATAACTTTGATATTAAATTAAAAACTTTGATATTAAATTAAAAACTTTAACTGAAATGAATCATACTTTAGGAGAATATCTTTATCTGGCAATGGGAGAGTGCAACGGGCACAAAGTGGTAATGGGAATTGGATACACCTACGAATATGCCGACAAAAAAGCAAAACAGTTCGAAGAAGCAAGCCAAGGAAAAGTAAAATATATTGATGTTTCAGTCGTAAAATCTGGTGACAAAGAAAAATGCAAGACTTTAGAAAGACAAGTTTAAATCTTCATTTTTCGATCATTTGTTTTTGGATTTTCAATCGATAATCATACCTTTGAAAAGGATAAGAAAGTCTTATTTTGAATCTTTCTTTTCGCATAATTTATGAGCAATTGGATATATTTGAAACTGTTAGTCTGTACAATTTTAATGTCAGTTATGATGTTGAATTGTAAAAAAAAAGAACCAAATTCATCTGAAAAATCCACTCAAAATTCTTTCATTTCCGTTGCGGCGGCAGCTAATCTTAGGGACGTTTTAGAAGATTTAAAACAAATTTACATCAAAGAAAATCCTGATAAAAAAGTAGAAATTACTTTTGGTTCTTCTGGTTTGCTGGTTCAGCAGATCTTAAATGGTGCACCTTTCGATTTGTTTTTATCTGCCGATACTCAATTTCCGGAAAAATTAAAAAGTGCTGGGAAAAATTATGGAAATCCTAAAATTTACGCTTATGGAAAGGTCGTTTTGTGGAGCTTCAAAAAGGACGTTTCTAAAGGTTTGGATTTGTTGCAAAATCCTGAAATAAATAAAATTGCCATCGCAAATCCTGAGCTCGCTCCATATGGAAAAAATACAGTCGAAGCTTTAAAAAAATCAGGATTATATTCCAAAATTGAAAACAAAATCGTTTGGGCAGAAAACATCAGTCAAGTCGCACAATTTGCGTCGACAGGAAACGCAGATGTAGGTTTCATCGCACTTTCCAATGCTAAAAATAAAGAAATGATGAGGCGAGGAAATTTCTATGAATTATCTGAAAAAGAATGCGCGCCGATTGCCCAAAGCGGAATCGTTTTGAAAGGCAAAAGCCAAACTGAATCTCAAGATTTTTTTGATTTCATCAATTCGGAAAAAGCAAATGAAATTTGGAAACGTTACGGTTATTAAACCAAAATTTCAAAATAAATGCTTGACCAAGACTTCATTTACACCTTGCTCCTCACTGGGAAATTAGCGCTAATTACCACGGTAATCCTCATTCTCATTGGAATTCCGGTTGCGTATTGGCTTTCCTATTCTCGGTTTAAACTGAAATTCATTGCAGAAACTTTAATTTCAATGCCGATGGTTTTGCCACCAACAGTGATGGGATATTATCTTTTGGTCGCCTTCAGTCCGGAAAATGCTTTCGGGAATTTTCTTCAAAAATATTGTGATGTTCGGCTCGCTTTTTCGTTCCAGGGAATTGTGATTGCAAGTATCATTGCCAATCTTCCGTTTATGATTCAGCCATTGCAGAACGGGTTTTCGGCTTTGAATGATGATTTGCGACAAGCTTCCTACACAATGGGAAAATCGAAAATAGTTACTTTGTTCAAAGTCCTTATTCCAAATATAAAAAAATCTGTTATCACTGGAATTGCGCTCACTTTTGCCCACTGTATCGGCGAATTTGGCATCGTGATTATGGTTGGCGGAAATATTCCCAAAGAAACCAGGATCGCTTCAGTTGCGATTTACGACCAGGTTCAGGCGCTCAATTTTGAGGCTGCTAACCGTTATGCATTCGTGCTTTTCATCCTTTCCTTTCTTATTTTATTGTTGATTTACAGCATTAACCGAAAAACTAATTTTACCACATTCCGATGATTGAAATTCAGATAAGACATCAAATTTTTACTTCGTCAGGAAATAAATTTCTTGAGGTGAATGAGCGGATTTCAGAAGGAAGTTTTGTGCACGTTTCAGGCGATTCCGGGATTGGAAAAACCACTTTTTTCAAAATACTTTCGGGATTGATTGATCCGGATTTTGGTTTCATTAAATTAAATGATAAAATCTTGCTGGATACTGCCAATAAAATATTTCTACCACCTCAAAAACGAAATATTTCACTGATGTTTCAGAATTACGCCTTGTTCCCAAATATGAATGTGAAACAAAATATCGCTTTCGCACAAACGGAAAAAGACGAAAATATCGTTGATGAATTATTAGAAAATTTTGCCCTCAAAACCTTCGAGAATACATCGCCTTCTAAACTTTCTGGCGGACAACAGCAAAGGGTTGCATTGGCAAGAACTTTAGCCCAAAATGCTGAAATTGTTTTGCTCGATGAACCATTTTCTGCAGTAGATATTGCGATGCGAAAAGTGATGTTAAATGAATTATTGGAGTTTAATAAAAACAATAATTCCACATTATTTGTCATCAGTCATAGTGAAGAGGAATTTGAAAGTTTTTCAACATACAATTTGAATATCATTTAATTAAAATCATAATTTTCAGCTTTAGATTCCATTAAAAACCCAAGGATTTTAACAAAATTAATTGTTAAAAATTAAAATAAGACAAAAATGTCTTATTTTTGATTTCTATCACATCTTTATTTTTATTCAGTATAATAAAAACTATTTCTTTGTAAAAAAATTTATACTTATGAAAGTAAAATCACTTGTAGCTCTTGTATTGGGCTTATTCATTTTTAGTTCTTGTAACAGTAGTGATGATAGAGAAGAAGACATTGCATCAGCAGGAGAAATCAAAACGCATCAGGTTTTAGATGCCAGATCTTATACCAATTGGGTTTATTTTTCATTTTCAAAAAATGAAATTGTAACCGTTACCGATGTTCAAGCTGACAAAAATTGGGACATTATCGCTTACGAATTGGAAAATGGAGAAATTATTTATATCCCTGAGTAATTAATGAAGAATTTTAGTATTTGGTTAAAACTTTGCGTTTTCAATTTCTTTGTTGTGTCGGTTGTCGGCGTGATGATGAGGTACAATATGGCTTTTTCTTTACCAGGATTAACGCACAAATTTACGCAGGAAGCGCACTCGCATTTTGCTTTTTATGGCTGGGTTTCAGCAAGTATTTATCTTTTTGTTACGAAATATTTGAGTGAAATTTCCGAAAAAATAAACTTCAAAAAATACCAATTTTTAATGATTGCTAACCAAATCGGTTCGTATGGAATGTTGTTCACTTTTCTTTATGGAGGCTATTTTTGGTTGTCAATCATATTTGCGTCAATTGCTTTGTTTACGGGATTTGCGTATTTTATATTTTTATTAATTGATACAAAATCAAATAGAAATCCTGAAATAATCTGGTTAAAATCAGGTGCTTTTTTTACCACAATTTCTGCAATTGGAATTTTTGGGTTGGCTTATTTTTCTTCCCGAAAAGATGAATTTGAAGTGCTTTTTAGAGCCTCAACTTATTTTTATCTGCATTATCAGTACAATGGATTTTTTCTGTTTTCGTGTGTCGGTTTGCTTATGATTTCATTAAAAAAGTACGGCATTCAAATCTCAGAAAACTTGAATAAAACTATATTTTTCCTTTTATTCATCGGTTGTTTTTTCGGTTACGGACTTTCAATTTTATGGACAGAAATTCCTGATTTGTTGTATGGATTTTTTACCATAGTTTCACTCATTCAACTTTTAGGAGCGTGGAAACTTTGGAGTTTTGTTTGGAAAAATCGATCGAAATTCTCAGAAAATCATTTCATTCAAAAATTATTATTGGCAGTTGTCGGATTTTCTTTTTTAATGAAGTTTATCTTGCAAATTGCTTCTGCTATCCCGTCTTTAGGCATTTATGCATTCAACAGCATCAATATTGTCATTGCGTATTTGCATTTGGTTTTACTATTGGGAATTAGTCTTTTTCTAATATGGAAAATAGTAGATTTGGACTATTTTAAATTTGATAAAACAGTGAATTGTGGTATTTTATTAATGGTTTTCGGTATTGTTTTAAATGAAATCATCTTGTCATTCGCAGCTATTTTTTCCATCTTTTATATTCCGTTTTTGAGTGCAAAATATTGGTTGCTATTTGCCTCAGTTATCATTATGATTTCAATCGGTTCTTTTATCAAATCTTTAAAAGTAGACTAACTTTTTGGTAATTTCATAATCTTTTGATTCTCATTGATGTTATCGTCAATTTTCTCATATTATTTTTATTGAATTATCGATGGTTTTGATGGTGAAATTAGTATGATATAAATCCTTTTTTTCGTGCTTAAAAAATGTTGCTATTCTTGACATAACAACCTCTGAAAATCTTAAATTTGTTAGGACTTTCAGCACGGTTATTTTCTCTTGTAACTACTATGAAATCTCGGAACTCAAACAATTAATTCAATTTATAAATAATGAACAAAAAACCTGCACACAACTTTTATATTCCTGTGATGGGACTCGCTTACACAATCGATAGTCCAATCCGTGTTGCTCAATTTGGGATTTCATCTGTAGTTTCAATTATAGATGACGAAATTGTTGAGAGAATGCGAGATTTTTACAGTAAAAAATTCAATTTCGATTTTAAAGAAATTTCAATTAAATCTGAAGACCACAGAGCGGAGAGAATCACGGCTTATCTGGATATGATGGATGAAATTGTGACCAAAAAATTTAAAGATTTCAAACATGAAATTTCAAAAAATACAGAAAGTCTCAAACAGTTTATCGGAATGTTGCCAAGTACTTCTGGCTTGAGAGATGGTTTGCAAAATATCCTCAACAAAAAAGATAATCTGGCGGAAAGCATCAAAAATTTCGTTGATAATCATTTAAATCCAGGTGAAATAGATGTGAATATTATGACGAAAGTAGACAAGGATAATTTTGTGAAAAATGTTCAGCTTTCGACTATTTATAATGATGCACACTCTTCTTTGCGAGGTTTTGCCAATAGCAAATTGTCGTCATCCGTCATTTTTTCTGCCGGAATGAATCCAAGATTGTATAGTTATCTGGAAGAGTTTGAAGATTTTTTTCCTAATGAAAATGGCGAATTGAAAAAGAAAATCATTCTTAAAGTCAGCGATTTTCGCTCTGCGATGATTCAGGGGAATTTTCTTGCGAAAAAAGGACTTTGGGTTTCAGAATACAGAATTGAATCTGGACTAAACTGCGGTGGACACGCCTTCGCAACCGACGGACTTCTTATGGGGCCAATTATGGAAGAATTCAAACAAAAGAAAAACGAGCTTCAAGCTTCGGCTTTTGCTCTCTGGAAATCAGCCTTGGAGCAGAAAGGGAAAATGACAACTTCCGAACCTTTGGAAACCGGAATTTCTGTGCAAGGTGGTGTTGGAACTTCTGAAGAACACGAGTTTCTTTTGACCACATATAATGCGGACAGTGTGGGTTGGGGTTCGCCATTTTTGCTGGTTCCAGAGGCAACTTCTGTGGATCAGGAGACCAGGAACCTTTTGATAAATGCAAAAGAAGAAGATTATTACCTGAGCAATATGTCGCCATTGGGAGTTCCGTTTAACACAATCAGAGGCACGAGCAATGATGAAATCAAGGATATGAATATTTCAAATCAAAAATTTGGGAGTTCTTGTCCAAAGAAATTTTTGGCGCTCAGCAAAGAATTTACACCTAAAGGAACTTGTACGGCTTCCAAAAAATATCAGGATATAAAACTGAGTGAATTGAAAACTAACAGGTTAAAATTGACTGATAAACAATACGAGAAACAGAAGCAAAACATTACAGAAAAATCTTGTCTTTGTGTTGGACTTGCAAATTCTGCATATTTGGAGTTAGATATCCTGGTAAAAGGGGAGAAGCAAGTTGTTGTTATTTGTCCGGGACCGAATCTTAGTTTTTTTGATAAAGAGGTTTCACTTTCGAAAATGGTTCGTCATATTTATGGTTATGAGAATGTTTTATCAGATGATCGACGTCCTCATTTATTCATCAATGAATTGAAACTATATGTCGATTATTTTAAGAATGAAATTCTGGAATTCTCTGAAGAAATCACCAAATCTCAGGTGAAAAAGTGGGAGATTTTCAAAGGAAATTTGCTGAAAGGAATTGCTTATTACGAAGAACTTTTTGCCGAAACCAATTATTTCAAACCAAAATTAGATTCTATTTTTTCTGACTTAAAATCTTTCAAACTGAAATTGAATCAAATCAAAATTCCTCAATTATAATAACTGAATTCATAAATCACTTGGCACACCCATCATCTGCATCACGCTTCCAAGATCTTTTAAATCTTTGATTTTGTACTTGAACATAATCAGTACCTTTTCTTTTACAGCAACCGCAAGATGGTGGATAGGGCAAGGGTTATCTCCATTACACTGTTTAAGTCCTAAGAGGCAGGAAGTAAGAACTTCTTTTCCCTCGAAATTTTCATAAATATCTTTGATTGTCAGGTTTTCAAATTGTTCATCAGTCAGAAAAAAACCGCCCCCTTTTCCTTTTCCTGAAGAAATCAATTGTTTTTTGGTCAGCTGCTGCAAAATTTTTGAAGTAAAATAAGTGGGCGTTCCTATTTGTTCTGAAATATCAATAATTCCTATCTTTTTCCTCTCGGTTGCAAGAACTATACAGGCTTTAATTGCGTATTGACAAGTATTGGAAAATATCAACATTGATTTTAATTAATAATTTAATCTAGACCCTCGGATTTATTACTCTGAACAGAATAGAATGTAAAAATACAAAATCTTTATCTATGATTTTCCTGTTTGTTAGATGTGAGTAAAGTTTTAAATCAATTGAACGAATCTTCAGCATGTTTAACATTATTTTAATTCCGCATATAATTTCGATGTTAAGAATGTGATGGTAAATTTATATACGGATCTTAAATCGATACACTAGATAACAAAAAAATCCACCAAAACTTTTGGTCGATTTTTTGTTGAAAGAAAGGAATGTAATAAAGGTTATTTCAGCCTGAAATTCGGTGCAATCTTCAAACCGATCCAAGTCCAGGTTTGTAAGTTTTTTGGTTCCGGAACATTTTTAAGAAACTTCATACTTTCTCCTGAAAACATAAACGAATGTCCTAGATTAGCTGTGATGACTTTCCCAACTTTTTGCGTGAAAACCAAATCTAATTCGGTTCCTAAATAATTGGAATATTTTTCTCCCAAATTATTTAAGCCCAATTTTCCATTGGATGTAAATGCGTGAAAATCGGCTTGAAGATTAGAATTTGAGTTAAATTTATAAGTAGATTTCAGATAATAATCGTTCAAGCCAAAACTGTTGAAATGATTTGTCCCGAAATAAAAATAATCCATAAAACCATTATAAAGATGATTAGTTCCGTACAGAGGACTGAAAGATCTATTCTTGCCGGCTTCCGTATCAAAACTTCTTCCGGAAAGCCATTCTGTTCCCAAAACCACGTTAAATTTCGGTATGATGATGAAGTCTGAATTTACAGAAAATTGATAAGCAGATTTACTTTGAGCGGCTGTATTTTTCCGGTTTGATAATAAGCAGAACCAAAAAAACCGAAATTTTCAAAATATTTTTTTGAGTTAATTCCTACGGTCAACATATCGTAATGTGTACCAGACGGGTTTTGTAAAACCTGGTTCAAAGCGATTGCGGAGAACTGTAACTTGTTTTTTCCTGTGTATTGGTAATGGATGATTTGTAGAGATTTTGTGATTTCTCCGGCTTCTGTAATATTATAAACTTCTTTGTCGGGAAGGTCATTCGCGTCATTGTCGTCATTATTGTAAGTAATAACGGTTTCTAATTTTGAACTCGGAGTTAATTTGAAAATACCTTTTAAAGCATCAAAACTTCGTCCCTGCATTGCCCAATCCAATGCCCCAATTAATCGTTCGTTGTCGTAAGAAAGAATTTGCCGTCCCAATTTTAAGGCAAATCGTTCTGAAAATTGATAATTGGCCCAAGCCTCATTCAGAATAAAATTCTGATTTTTACTTGCAGTAGAAGAGGATTCACCCCAAGTTCTTACGTCTTGTGCAGAAATGTAAACTTCCAGATTTTTATAGTAATAATTAATTCCGAAACGAGCTCTTGATACAACCGTCGTTTCTGCTGATTTTCCTTTTGGGATTAGCGTTCTTGCTCCGTTATCCAGTTCGGCTCTTGTTCTGAGGTCAATGTTCATTTTCAGGCTGTCGACTTGTGCATTTGTGATTCCAAAAGCAAAGACCAGAAAGCTGATGGCGATTTTAGTTTTATACATCTTCTTATTATTCGGTGGTTATTTTATAGGTTTTATGACAAGCAACACAGTTGTTGAGCAATTGATTGAGCTTTTCCTGAGTTAGTTGGCGGTCGTATTTCTTTTTTGCCATTTTTGCCATCACATCAAAAAGTTCGTGAGTTTGAAAGCCCATTTGTTTAAATTCAAACGGTAAAGATTTTACAAGACCTTGTGGCACCGCATCCACTTTGCAGGTTCCGGATTGTTGTCCGACTTTTGCAATGATTTCAGGATCATTTTTAGCAATTCCTTCGTTGATCTTTTGGACGCTTTCCAGAAAACCTCTCATTTCTGCCATAACAAACTCCCGGTTTTCTTTTGCCATTTTGATTTCATATCTTCCCTCTTTTTCAGCAATTACCTTTTCACCCTTGTAAAAAAATTGATAGATCAATCCCGCATTCAGAGCGATAGATATCAACAGTAAAACTGAAGTTATTTTCTTTTGCATTACAATTTTTTAAATTAATAAACGAGCTTAAAGGAAATACTAGCAAGGTCTTTCACATCCTTTTTTTGTATAGAAATGCCAGTTGACGGCGGTTGCACAAACACATCCTACCACCAAAAACCAAAAGAATAATCTGGAATCTCCAGTCAATGCTCTGGATTGTGTGATCAAAATATTAAATACGAAAGGACCAAATGCAGCCACTGCTGCTGTCCAGCCGATAACACCTGCTGCTTTTCTCGGTGATTCTGAAAAAATAACTGGAAACTGTTTGAAAGTCGCTGCATTACCTATACCTGTGAAGAAAAATATGGCTAATACTATGAGAAGAAATCCCTGAAATTGATCCGGTGAAGTTGGGGTCAGGTAACCGCCAAGAATCAATCTGGAAATTAAAATTATCAATGATATTCCTGTAAAATGGGTCAGATATGCTCCACCGATCTTGTCCGCAACTTTTCCAAAAATAACTCTGGATGCTGAACCGATAAGGGGACCGTAGAAAGCGAACTGCAAAGGGTCAATGCTTTTATCCAAAGGCGTGTAAAGATTTTTTATCATCAGGGGGAAGGCCGCAGAAAATCCTGCAAAAATTCCGAAGGTCATTATGTAGGTCATCGTACAATACAAGGTGTGACGGTCTTTGAAAATATCCAGCTGCTCTTTGAAAGAAGCTTTTACGGGAATACTTTTTAATGAAAACCAAGCCCAAATTCCAACGATCAATAAAGGAATCACATAGATAAATGCAGTATTTTCCAGGTAGATCGTTTTTCCGGTTTCCACGATGATTTCACCGCCGCCTAAAAATGAGAACAGTGTAAGACTCATAATCAAAGGAGAGAGTAGCTGTACCAGACTTACCCCAAAATTACCGACACCTGCCTGGATTCCGAGTGCTGTTCCTACCTCCTTTTTAGGGAAAAATAATGAAGTAGACGGCATGAAGGATGAAAAATCTCCACCTCCAATCCCTAATAAGAATCCTATCAGCATAAAATAAGTGAATGATGTTTGGGGATTCATCACAGCAAATCCTAACATTAAAAGAGGAATTATTTTGATCAGTGAACTGATTGAAATAACTTTTCTTGTTCCGTATATGGGAATTAGAAATGTATTGACGATTCTTAGAATACCACCCGCCAGTCCGGGCATAGCGGCCATCCAGAAGAGCTGGTCATCTGTGAATTGAAAACCGATGTGCGGAAGTTTGATAACGATAACACTGTAAAGAAACCAGGTTGCGAAAGAGAAAGTAAGTGCAGCTGTGGTGATGGCCAAAGTTTTCCAAGCTATCTTTTTCCCACTGCGTTTCCAAAATTCTTCATTTGACGGATCGTAGTCCGTTAACCAATTTGACTCGTTCATATTGTAGTAATTTATTCTTTTAGTTTATTTTAATCTTTGTTGTTGTTGACGTGCTCAATTCTGTCTTTAAGATGCGGTGCAGCATTGTTTGTCATTTTTTTAATAACCTGATTCATCCAGAACAATGAGATAGCGGAAATGAGAAATACGAAAATCCATGAACTGGTCCATAACCCTGAAAAATCTAATAAATATCCAAAAAGGATAGGACCAATAAATCCGCCTAGACCACCAATTAATCCAACCATTCCGCCGACAACACCGACTTCATTCGGAAAATATTCAGGGATATGTTTATAAACTGCTGCTTTACCGATTCCCCACATAATGCCGATGAGAATCACCAAGATTGAGAAAACCCAGATGTGTGCTTCAAATTTGATCAATGTGACACCTTGTGCCAAAAGCTGCTTTTTCTGTACGCGCTCGTTTTGTTTTACTAAAATTTCCTGCCATGAAAAGGATTCGGGTAATACTGAAGTTTGTTGGGGAATCTCTGGTTTTGCACTAATAGCAAATTCGGCATTATCAAGAATGATCTTTTCATTTCCAAAACTTTTTACGATTCCTGTTTTTTTTGCTGTGATGCCTTTTCCGGGAGTTAGAATCTCCATTTTCGGAAGCATCAGAAGTCCGCTTAAAATCAGTGAAGAGTATAAGACCCAGTACATCACTTTTCTAGCACCGAATTTATCTGAAAGATAACCGCCAAAAGCGCGGATAACGCCACTGGGTAAGCTGAAGGCTGATGCCAAAAGTCCTCCTAAAACCAATGAGGTTTTGTAGACACTCACATAGTAAGGCATCAACCACTGAGAGAAAGCGACAAATAAGCCGAATACTAAAAAATAATAAAGACCAAATCGCCAGACTCTCATGTTCGAGAGAGGTTCGAGAAGTTGTTTTGTAGACTTGTTTTGTGCGGTAACTTTCTTATTTTTCACAAAGAGTAGAAAGATGCATCCTATGATGACCAATGTAATTCCATAGAGTATGGGAAGCATTCTCCATCCATTCTCTGGGTCTTCGGCAGATAGATAATTAAGTAGAGTGGGGGCAAAAAATGTGGTTAAGGCAGCGCCTGAATTTCCCATCCCAAATATTCCCAAGGCACGTCCCTGCCATTCTTTTGGATACCAAGCTGATGTAAAGGCAATTCCTACGGCAAAACCTGTCCCAATCATTCCGAATAAGGCACTTAGCAGAAAGTAGATCCAATAGGAATCTGCAAAATAGAGTAGGAACAATGGAACACTGCAAAGAAGTAGTAGGGTTGAAAATAGAGGTTTTCCACCGTATTTATCAGTTAAAATTCCCATGGGTAATCTCATAATGGAGCCCGTAAGAATGGGAATTCCGAGCAGCCAGCCAGTTTCGACGACTGACCAATTGAAAATATTATTATCTACGAGATAAGTTACGAGAACTCCGTTCAATGTCCAGCAAGCAAAACAAATGGTAAAAGCCAGTGTATTTAATACTAGAATTTTGTGAGCGGAAGATAAATTTGCATCCATTGATTGTCTTTTTTTAGATGTTTATTATTTCTTCAGCAAAGATATTATAAATAAGACATTTTTGTCTTATTTTGATTTTTTTTTCTATTTTTGTGTCATAAATCATACTGCTCGTTATCCTACAGGAAGCTGATACAGGATTTTGTTTATTGTGTGTAATGTCTCCATTAAAACTTTAAATATGATGCAAATCGTCGGAATCAAAATCATACTATATGTACATGATCAAAAAAGAAGCACAGAATTCTATACTGCCTTATTTCGAAGGAAGCCTCATATTAATGTTCCGGGGATGACAGAATTTATCCTATCTGATCACTGCAAATTAGGATTGATGCCCAATGATGGTATTGTAAAAATTCTGAAGGATTTTATGCCTCATCCTGATAGGGGAAATGGTATTCCACGCTGTGAGCTATACCTGCGAACAAATGGTGTAACTGCCGAGTATGATAACGCTTTACAGATTGAAGCAAAGCTCATCAGTGTTGTTAAAAGTCAGAACTGGGGAGATGATGTCTGTTCGCCTTGGAGAGAATTTTGTGAAGAATTAATTGCAACAGAAATTTTAAACTGGCGGCCTTTTAGATACATCGACTATAGATTTAAGAAAAAAAGTCAATCACCTATAATTGATTTGGATATGGGAGGTAAAGGTCTTTTTATTTATGAAGTTTTTGATTTAGTAATTAATGATGACCAAATGCCATTACTTAAAGATTTAAAGAATAAAACATCTGAAAATTACATCTGGGTTACGGATGAAGTTATTCAAACACTAGGTGATGAGAGGGGTTCGAAATCTTTTCCACATGAAATTGGACCACATACAAAGTATGCACAAAACTTAAAATGGAGTAAATAAAACATCAACTACCATTTACATAGAAAAACCTTTAAATACTTTTATTTAAAGATTTTTCTATGTAACTCTTTTTTTTAACAATTATTGCCGATTTTTATTGAGTATTAAATCGGAACTTTTTATCTATTATTTTTTTAAGTTGGTATCTTCTTTTAGGTAATTATAAATTTATAAAATTGCTAATTAATGTATTTGCAAACAAGTATTATAATGAACTAAAACTTTCATCTAATAATTCTTTATATTTCAATCTGATATGTAATAACCAGAAATGGAATTGTATTTCGTAGATAATATTTTAAGAGATGATTAATGATGAGAGTTTAGCAAGTTTATTCAAATCTTCTACAAAAGTGTTCGGAAAATCAACCGCTGAGTCACTTAAGGAGACAACTATTTATTAGTTATCTCCTTTTTTTATCCGTAAATGCTTAGTTATCAAATTTTTAAAATTTGACCTTTTGTGTTCGATGTTTTAAACGTAAAATACTTAGTCTGTTTGAAATAAACAGTCTGAAAGTGCCACAATAGGCTTGTAATCTACAATCATTAAGATTTCGAATTCTCCTTAAGGTTAGAGCTTTTTTTCTCTTTTGAATTATTGTAGGTTTTTGCTACTAAATATAGCAATTCTAATATATCCTTAGCTTCTTTCTCATTTACCTGAACACCATTCTTGGCCAGAATAATAATCGCTTGTTCTACTGAAACAGTTCTATCAATGAAATTCATTTTTCCTATTGTTTTTTCGATTACTTTTTTTTGACAATATTTTTGAAAATGCTGGCTTAAATTCTAATGAAAGGTCTCCAGTTTTATAATCAATATCAATAGGAGGAATAAGATTCACAAGATGCTTTTTATCTGAAGTATCAAACTCGACAAATTTTTGGAAAATCTCACGAAATGTCTTATTTTCCATTTGATTCATTTTATCGATTACTCTTAAATTAAGAGTAATGTCACGCTCTTCTTTCTTCAGATTTTTTGTGTTGATTTGACTTTCTTGTTTTAATTCATTATAATCATCGATCTTTAATATTCCTGCTATAAATAATTTCCTTCCTCGAGAAAGCGTTAATTTTTCCTCTTTTATCTTTCTGTCTACTAATTGTTGAGCATACAAATAATTCGCTTTCTGAGTCTTTATATTCTGATTTTCCAAAATATTCTTAAACAACTCCATCGTGTTATCTGCTAGTATTAATTCTTGAAGTTTATTTTGATAACTGTCATTAAGTAAAACTGCACCAATTCTAATTTTGCAACGATTGTCGCAATGGTAATAGGGATATCTATTCTGCTTACCTTTTGAAAAACTTCCGGTAAGTTTTCGACCACAAACAGGACAAGTCAAAAAGCCTCGAAGAAAAAACATTTCTTTTAAATCATCTCTTTTAGCTGTCATTTTTCTTTTTGTATTAATGACAGATTGAACTTGATCAAATAATGCCTCAGATATTAATGGTTCATGTAATCCCTTTATCATCTGTCTTTCATTAGAATTAAGTTTAACTGATATGATTCCACAATAAATTGGATTGCGCAAAATCCGGAAAAAGTATGATCGTGAGCATATCAATCCTTTCTCATTAGCTATTTTACTGATTTCAGATATTTTGTGATGATTTTGAACAGCTTGACTGAAAGCCCATTTTATAATTTCAGCTTCCGGTTCTTTAGGTACAATAGCTTTTTTACCATCAATTAAAGTTACGTTGATAAATCCTATGGGAGCTTTATTTGGATATCTACCCATTAACTTAGCTCGACGAATACCATTAGAAGTATTTTGAGCTCTTCGAGTATTTTCTGCCTCTGGAACGGCTAAATATACAGCCAACATAACAGTACTTTCAGGCACGGAGAAATCAATAGGTTGATCGATAGCCATTGCGGTTGTCTTATACTTCCGAAGCTTTCCAATCATTTCGTAAGCATATTCGACATTGCGACTAAATCGATCCCATTTAACAAATAATATATTTTTATCTTCTGATGACTTCTTTTTAATTTCGGAGAATAATTCTTTCCACTCTGGACGATTGAAATTTTTAGCAGAATAGTCTTCACGATAAATTCCTTTAACTTCGATATTGTTGTATTTACAATATTTCAATAATCTGTCTTCCTGCTCCGGTAGGGAGTAACCTTTTCTTTTTTGTTCGTCAGTACTTACTCTGACGTATAAGTAAGCTGTTTTCATAAATGTGACGTAATTAACACCTAATTTAAAAACATTTAAGTTAGGTTTTTATACGAAATATATGCTTCAGACCAAATAATGAAACTGACAAGAATATCTTTAAATTACGGTTACTATATATTTTAATGTACCAGATTTATTTTTACACTAAAAAGAACAATTTTATTTCTCTATGGATAGTATAATTTTAAAAACAAGTAGTATTTTATATATCTAACTTTGGTATATTATTGCCTTAATTTGCCTACTGATTTTAATGTCATTGGGCTAGCTTAGCTCTTCGAATAAATATGAATTATATGCTAAATGTTAAAAAAAATCGCATCTTTTAGAATATCGATTAAAATCTTTGAATATTTACCATATCTTTTATGATGTCTTCAACATTAACATCAAGTGTTGGAACTGAAATAAAAAGTTGATCTTTAGCACGACTTGCTCCAACATAATAAATTCTATGTTCTTCCTGCGTATAATTGTATAAATCTGGTTCATACATAAATTTTAAATCTTTTTCTTCTTTTAAAATTAATAGAACGTTATCAAATTCATCTCCTTTTGCCTTATGGACTGTTCTGTGATAGCTTAAATCTTCAGATATATTTACACACAAGTAGACGCTTTGGAATGTGTTGTTTTCATAAAAAATCTTTCCTTTTCCTTTTGTTGCTTTTGGAATACTATCGTTAATATTCAGTCTGATAAATTCTGAGAATTCAAGCATAGAAAGATCTTTATAGTCATTGAATTTTGCCATTAAGATCGTTAAGTAATGTAAAGCTTTCTTTTTTCCTTCTAACCTATTACGTCTATAATTTATTACGTTTTCTAAAACTTTTATGGCTTCTTTAAATTTAGATTGTTGCCCGAGAGCAACAGCAGTAATACACGCTGTTATTAGATCAGCCCTTTTTTTAGTCGAGTCTTCTAACTTGATTTTCCGTAAAAGCTTATCGTCCATTCCAGAGCCGTTTATTTCTGATTTCATAGCATTGGAAGTGATATTATTTCTAGATAATGTATATACATACCCATCAGGACAAGAGGTTTTAGCTCTTCTCAGAGCTTCGACCATATCACCCACGTAAAGTACTGGTTTTGATATAGAAACCGTTCTATGATAATCTTGAGGAAGATCTTGCCTGATAATATTTAGGAAATCAATGATTTCATTAGTGCTTCTGCGATTAAATTTTAAAAAATAATGCTCCATTTCAGGTAATGTAAACCCATCGAAAAGTGCAGGTGTTGCACCTTGAAATGCATATATGGATTGCGCTACATCACCGATGATTCCAATTGTAGAACCAGTTGATAACTTTTCGATTATGTTTACCTGTATAGGGTTGCTATCCTGAAATTCATCAATAAATACGTAAGGGAACTTCTTATTGATTATTTTAATAACAAAAGGAAACTTTTTGATAATCTGATAGGCAAAAAACAATACATCATCATGATGAAGTATACCCCTTTGCCAAGTCATTTTTTTGTAATCAAAATATGAGCTGTTTTTAATAGGATAACCCCCAAATCTGAAAGGATAATCTGTTCTGACAATCAATTCATCGTCTACTAGTAACCATCTGAGTCTTTCAAAGGCGTAAGTAATTAAATTATCATCGGTAATTCTTTTTTGACCGGTTAATGCCTTCCACTCCTGCAAAAATGAGTAATCAGAAACTATAATATCTGTATGACCATCTAGCGAGCTGACATCAAAATCATATTCTTCAGCAATGAATGATAGATAAGGTTTAATTATATGGGAATAAAAGAAACTGTGAATTGTCAATACTTCAACCTGAGTTGCCGAGCTTCCAAGCCTTGTTAAAACTGTTTCAGCTGCAATATTGGTATATGTAATGCAAAGAATCTTCTTTGCGCCGGAAATTAGTGTGGAATTTCTTGTAACATTTTTAATGTGCTCAACCAGCCAGTGCGTTTTACCAGCACCAGGTCCAGCCTTAACTTTAAAATGTTTATTAATCTCTATTAAGGAATCTGATGATATTTCTACTGGCATAACTTTTCTATTGCATCTTTAATATATTGAGGAACATTGAACTCTACATATTCTTCAGTACCTTTTTTTAATAAATTATCCTTTAGCACAACTGCCAATTCTAAAGCATTTTCGCCTTTACCAATGGAATTAAGATATCTTGCTGCAATTATCGATCTTTTCTTACCATCTAAATCAAGCGAGGTGTTGAGAGTAATGCCGGAAATTATTCTCTCATTCTCATCACTTTCACGTAGGATTTCAAAGAAATTTTCAAGTGTTGAATCTTCGTGATCGTACAAATCCATTAGACGTTCTAGCTCATTTCTATTTTTCATAGAATCCGTTAGAATTAGTTTTAATGATGGATTTGAAAATGCTATTTCATATTCCAATGTTTTTCCTAAC
Organism: Chryseobacterium gleum; assembly: GCF_900636535.1. Taxonomy (NCBI): domain Bacteria; kingdom Pseudomonadati; phylum Bacteroidota; class Flavobacteriia; order Flavobacteriales; family Weeksellaceae; genus Chryseobacterium; species Chryseobacterium gleum. The sequence goes on along the minus strand of NZ_LR134289.1, from coordinate 1,324,039 downwards.
TCCGAATCTTGAGAATATACTGTAATGTTCGGGTGAGTCTCCCGCTGATATTCGTTGCTAAAAGAATTTTGCTGGTAATCGAAGGTTTCAGCTTCACTATTATATTCAAATGGATAACACTTCTGAAAATTTGATCTTTCTACTGTTCTGTTTTTTCTTTCAGGATCCTTGTCAGTCATACATACGACAGGTTTTGATATTGAGAAATCTTTTTCAGAATCGAATAAATAAAGAAAATGTTTAAAATATCTTCCTCCAACATTAATGACACTTACATGATGGTCTTCTAAAGATTTATCTTCGTAACCTGCGAATACCGTCGCAAGGATTTGTTCGGCAAGTCCTTCAACAAATAGTACCTTTTGACTAAAAAGCATATCTGACTTACTTGCATCCAAAAATCTCTCAACATACTTCTTGCTATGATCTAAAGGTTGACCTTCCGCATTAACAAATGTTTTTCCGGGATATGCCACAATAGTTTCTCCTTCATTATTGTGCAGGCAAATAATTTCATCTAGCCCAACGGCGGATGTTATATGTGTTGAATGTGTTGTGACAAAGATTTGTCTTACTTTTCTTTTAGTTTTATTTTCATCGAGAAATTTTAAAAACTTGAATTGCATTGCCGGATGTAGATGAGCTTCTGGCTCTTCGATAGCCAGCATTGAAAATATTTTTGCATTGCTATCCAAATAATTAACGTCATTATTGACCTGCATTTTTGCTAAAAGAAGAGACATGTAAATTAAATTGTTGTAACCAAGACCATTGCGTGTTGCAGGAATTTTTATTCCTGTCTCATATTCTACAATTAACTTTAGAACACTATACAACTCTGTCTCTGATATTACTCCTTCAAAATCTGGAACAGCATTGTTAAATGACGCTCCCGTATCTTTTGCATAAGATAATATTTCTTCCTTTCCTGATGCAATTCTCCTGTGTAACAAACCTACTAATTCTTCAGCTTTTTCAGAAAACTCAATTTTTCTTTCTTTAATATCCATATGTTTCTCAGGTGCTGTTTTTGTTGGATGGATTTTGATATCATAATCCATGAAAAAATCAAAAACATCTCGCAGCAAAGTATTTCGCCCCGTCAGCATATCTCTCTCGACGTCCCTTATAGCATCTAAAAATTGAAAATCAAATTTTTGTAATGAGTCTACGTCTGCTGTGGATTGATTGACAACATTTCCTCCCCAAATCTTTACTACATAAAGTCTTAGGAAATCATGCTTAATCGTATTCCAAATATTTTTATTTTGGTTTTCATTCTCAGGAATTTCCCTAACTAAGGTTTGGTAATTCTCGACATGCTTTTCGGGAAGAAAGAATTCATATGTTAATTTTGCTTCGTAATCTTCCTCTAATCTGGTTAGCCAAGTTGAAACGGTTACTAAGTCATCCTCCGTTTCATAAGATCCTTTTTTGATTGTTATTTCAATGCTTACTTTTGGAGGAGAAGTCAATAAATGTGCGGTCGGAATAAGTTTGTAAAAGTCGTCAATATTAAGACGTTTTGACTTTGAATTATCCATAACTAAGGAAAGAGCGGAAACCAAATTTGATTTTCCGGCATTGTTATGACCTATTACTACATTGATGCCGTCATTAAAATCGACTGTAGTATTTTCAAAATTCCTGAAATTGGTAATTTTAATCTGAGATATGTACATGGTTAGTTAAGTTGAAATGTAAAAAAGTAAAATTATTAAATTTTATATACTTAATTTAAAGTCTTGAATAAGCTTTGCTAATTTATTTAATTTCCCTACTGAATTATTACGGTTTTCCATAATTTATAGAAAAAAAAGTTTTTAAATTTACAGCACTTTTTAGATGTTTAGACAAAATATAAAACAGCAAATTAAAAATTTGTAATAATTATTAAGTCACATTTTTTAAGTGAATTTTTAATTAGCTATTTTCATCGTTGATCATGCAGTTAAGACTCAGGGAAAGTCTTTTACTTTAAAAAGAAATTATAATAAAAAACTAATAATGAGATTAATAGACGTTCTTGGTCTTAAAAACTTTAGAATATTTGATGATGTAGAAGGATTTCAGGAGGAAATGTCTTCTATAAACATACTAACTGGAGCAAATAATTCAGGCAAAAGCTCAATTATTAAATTCCTTCAGCTTTTAAGAGATAGTATTAAAGAAGGGCAATCAGTGTTTGATCTTGATTTGAGTTTACAAGAACATTTATTAGGAGATTTTGACAATGTTTTGCACAATAGTAAGAATAATAGAATGCAAATTTCTCTTCCTTTTACATTTTTAGGATTGACTAATTTGTTTGTTTCATTATCTTTTGATGTACAATCTAATCAAAAATATAAAGCAAAATTAAGAGAAATCAAGGTACTTGATAATGAAGATGAATCACTTTTGTTTTCTTTTGCATATAAAAAAGCTACTGACAATGATTTAGCGATAGATGATATTGAGTACAAAAAAGAAAAAGAAGAAAACGAAAAAAAATTCGAAGCTTATAAGAAAAATTCTGAAGATGTTATTTTTTCACAATATGTACCAATTCTACCTTATAACCAGCTTCAAGGATTTGTCGAATGGACTATTAACTTTGGAAAGCTTAAGAAAGAATTAAAAAACGTATACAGATTCTATAAAATTTATGAAGATAATGACAATAGTGTAGAGTGGTTGGAGGATATGGATGGTATCGCATCTAAAGAACATGTTCCATTTGTTCCGTCCGTACTCATTAAATCCTTTAAAGACAATATTAATCTAAGTTCTTGGACTATATTTGTTGATGGATTGCAAGATAATATTGTTAGTGATAGGGCAGTAATCAGAGAGAGTGATTTTGAAGTAGATGATTTTACTCCACCTCCAACAGTAGAAGAAATTCTTTATCTGGCTTCTGTTAATATCATCAAGCAGAAAGTATTTTGGATAGAAACAGATAAAAATAATCTTCAATATAATGTAATTGAAAATTGTTTTAAAAGTGCTTGGGATCTTTTGCAGCAAAGGATTTTAACGGTTAACTATCTTTCAGCGGTAAAAGAAAAGAATGCTAGAGTTTATTCTGCATCTAGTAACTCTCCATTTATAAATTTACTTAAAGATTACCATGCATTTGAATCAAGTTTTCCTTTCATGGAAAAGTATTTAAAAAAATTCGAAATAGGATTAAATATTAGCATTGATTTTCAGGTAAAGCTTCAATTAATCTCTATTTCAGTTACTAATTTTGATGGAAGTCATCGTGAGCTAGTTGATTTTGGGTATGGTATTAAACAATTGATTTTGATATTAATTCAAATTTGTGTGCAGGCAAAACGAAATAGAAGGGAAAAAGAGGTTCCTGATAATGAATATGGTTATCATATGGAGATTTATTATCTTCCAAGTTTGCTTCTTATCGAAGAACCGGAAGCTAATCTGCACCCTAAGTGGCAGTCACTTCTTGCAGAAATGTTTTTAGAGGCCAATGACAAATTTAATATCCAATTAATAATCGAAACTCACAGTGAATATCTTATTCGTAATTTTCAGAATTTAGTAGCTGCAAAGAAGCTTAAAGGCAAAAGAGTAAAATTATTTTATCTTAGGAATAAAGCGAAGTCTAATACTAATATCGAACAAATGTCATCTTTAAGTATCTCTGATGACGGCAGTATCGATTATAATGTATTTGATAGTGGTTTTTTTGATGAAACAACCAGTTTAGAACATAGTCTCCTGAATATTCAATTTGTTAATGATTTTAATAATTTGAAAGAAAAAAGTGTCCAAGATGATGAAAGAATCAATGATCTTGAATTGCGAATTGATGAGTATGTTAATAAGTTAGATATCTCGGTTTATGAGGGAATTATTTCTAACAATTTTGATATCCATAAATTAAATAGTACCACTGTTAAATACCTATCTTCTGCTGAACTTTTGCTTGCTACGACAGATTTAAATAGTGATTTCTCGCCTGTTATTATCCAGTATGGAAGAGCAATCGAGAATGAGCTGCAGATTTTGTTTTCTCCACTGAGAATACCCGGCTTGACATTGGCAAAAATGCAGGGTTCGCTAGAAAAATTTAAATCAGGTAGAACACGTCGTGTGAGTTGCAATCCTTCTGAACTTAATAATTTGAGACAACATTTATCTACAATATTTAATAATGCAAATAATTTAAAAATTAATCTGCTTGAGCGCTTAAGAATTCAGAGGAATTCTGCGGCTCACCCTGGACAGACAAAATCTAAACAAGAAGCAGAGAATTATATTTTGATTGCAAATGAATTTTTAATAAGATGGATTTTAGAAAAAATATAATTTTTCTAAAAAAATTCATTCATTTAATTTTAACTTCTTCAAAAGCTTTAACAATATGTTTATTTCTGGGATTATTGTAGGATGGATTTTCTTGAATATATCTGTAATCCTGATGTAATGTAGGAATTGCAACACCTGATCGCATTATAGCATTTCTGGTTTGATAAGGAAGTTTAAAAAAATGCAATGGCTGATTTCAATTCATTTTCAGATATTTCTTTTCTCATATTTGTTGCACTACAACCATTTCCTTTGTGGACAAATTTAACTGTGATATAATCGAAAAGAATCAGATCTTTAGTATTTATCCTAAATGCTCGTTTAGCTTTTTCAGGGTCATAGCCATTTTCTTTTATTTGCTTAAAGTGCAGCGGGAATTTCTTATCAGTGATGTCTACGAATCCATTATTTAGTAAAATCTGAGCAAGTTCTTCGGATGCGTAATAGTTTTTCATTATAATTTATGTTTCTAAATGATGCTTTATAAAAAAATATTGCTTTATTTAAAATTAAGTAAAATTTGGAAAATGACAAGCTATTTTGTTCTTAAAATAACTAAACGATAAGGTATACAGTTTTAAGTTGATTATTCTTTATGATAAACTCAAGAGTAATTCCTTGGCTCGTCTTACCTTTAAATTCATAAACATTAATCTATACTGTATTTGTTTAAGCAAGATAACATCCATTGGTTAACTTTTGCAAGCCCAGAAAAACGTGAAAAAACTTGTGGGTATCCAATTATGTTAAAGATTAGATCAACTTACCTCTTCCGTTTACAGACTTTGGAATACAATCAGAAGAAAAGTTCAAAGCTGAAATGTCTACTCATTTAAATTTCTTTAATCGAGGGACTCTTAAAGACTCATTTGATTTACTATTTTTTTTTTGGAATAGGAAAATTTGCGGTTACTTAAATAAAATTTGACAAATAATTTTAAGTAAATTAGCTATACAAATTATTAGTTAAATGGTTAATAAAAGGTTTATTCCCGATGCCGATTTATCAAGCGCCGGGGATGATTTTCATATTTTGTGGACAATCAAAAAATCTCTGGAATTACTAAACTTTGATAAACAAGGGCTAAAGGCTTTAACTATTGAAGGTTTTGAGAAAAATCTCTCGAAAAAACTTGATCCTACCGGAGAAATGTTCTTAGGGATTGATTTAACGGAATATTTTGGCGGAAAGGATTTCGACAGCGCCAATTCTATACTTATATCTCAATTAAAATACAGTACCAGAAGGGCTGATGAAAATTTTACTTTTTCCAAACTTTATGAAGGAAAAAAGAGTAAATCTTTTCATGGATCAATCGTTCTGCGTTTAGCTAATATTTTTAAAAAATTTGTGGATGAGTTTGGAAGGGAAAAAGTTCTGCAAAAAATAAAGATCAAACTTGTCAGTAACAGAAATGTTAATCAATCCCATCTCAATCAGATTCTTAAAGTTCAGGAATTTTTAAAGACTAATCAAAGAGCCTTAAGTTTCAACAAGGTTTTTTCCGAAATTCCAGACTTAAATAAAGATGCTTTCGGAAAACTGCATAAGGCTTCTAGTCTTAATCTTACAGAGTTTACGGATTTTGTGAGATTGCTGGATTTTAATGATTGTGGATCAAATTCAAGACAGCTACTAAAACTTGAATTGATAAATTCCATTTCAAAAAATAGCATAAAGTCTAAAGGACAGTTCAATTCATTATTTCAGCTGGTCTGGAATAAGATGATGCCTGAAAGTGAGGATGACCGCACCTTAGGCGTTACTGATGTGATTGCAAGTTTTGGATTTAGTGCGCTTGAAAATCTTTTTCCTGTTTCTCAAAATTTCGAAAAAAATATACGTACTGTTGAAAGAGAACAACTGAAGGATATTGTAAATGTTATTGATTCCAATGTTTCTTACCTACCCATCTGTTTACACGGTGGTGCAGGAATTGGTAAGTCAACCATTGTTCATCAGATAAAAAATGCTGTTCCCGACTATTGCCAATCTATTCTCTTTGATTGTTATGGTGCAGGTAAATATCAGAATCCGGAAGATAAAAGACATTTACATAGAAATGCTATTGTACAGTTGGCTAATGAGCTTGCCAAGTCATTAGGAACTGAGTTTTTGCTAGTACAAAATGAATCTGATGATGTTTATTTGAATGAACTAAAAAAGAGGATTAGAGCAGGCGTTGAAATTTTAAAAAGCAGAGATGCTAACGCTTATTTACTGCTCATTATTGATGCTGCTGATAATAGTGTAACAGCGGCAGAATCGTTTGGAGAAAGAAGCTTTGTCCAAGATCTTGTCAATATGGAAATTCCAGAGGGTTGTCATATTGTGGTAACCTCTCGTACGTACCGAAAAGATTCTCTCAAACTCCCGATTAAAAAACATTTGGAGTATGAACTACAACCATTTTCATTGGAGGAAACAACTCAATTTGCAAAAATCAATTTTAAAAATATTACGAAAAGAGAAATTTTAGAATTTCATCAATTTACCAATGGTATTCCAAGAGTACAGTTTTATTCAATGTCCCTACGAAATCAGGGAATAAAAGAGGTAATTAATTATCTTAAACCCAACGGTAAGCTTGTTGATAATTTGATACTCGATAAAATCGAAGATGCTATAGTTAAGCTTGGAGAGGATAATAGAGCTCTTGTCGATGAGTTTTTTAAGTTACTCATAATGCTGCCAAGACCGGTGCCAATTAATTACATTTCAGAAATTATGAATGTTCAAATTGCTTTGCTTCAAGATTTAGCATCTGACATTTGGAATGGACTTGTTCTTGAAAATAACCATTTTTATTTCAGGGATGAAGATTTCGAGAATTATGTAAGACAGACATATCCTTTCAGTCTGGAAGAACATCAGGATATTGCAAATTTGTTTTTATCCAATTCAACTAAAGATGAATACGCTTCTACAAATCTTGGAGCAATCTTATACTCATCGGGTTTGAAGAATGAATTGATTGATATTGTTCTAGATAGAAAATTTTTAGACTTCCCTACAGACCCGATACGCAATAGGGAAGTTTATATCAACCGTACGAAACTTGCTCTTAATGCCAGTGTTGAACATGAGAATGATATCAATTATTTTAAATTATTATTTATAGCCGCCGAAGAATCTAAAACAGATAAAGGTCTGACCAATCTTCTTATTAAATATCCGGATTTGGTTTTGAGATTTGGTGATCAAAATTCTTTGACAAGGCTTCAAATGAAAAGTGAAGAACGCTCTTGGGCTGGAGCTTTTCATCTAAAACTTGCTGGCATTAATTCCCGTAAACCCGAAAATAGAGAAATAGCCATCAAGCATCTTAAGACTGCTAATGAATGGCTTGTTTGGAGAAAAACAAAAAATGACGAAGAGCTACGGCATTATCCCATATCAAGTCTTGATATAGCATTTGAAGCTGAGGCTTTTTTGAAATTATACGGAGTCAGAAGAATGTTGGAACGCTTCAATAGATGGAGTCCTGTTGAGTCGAAAATTAGTGCAGGTAAACATCTTATCGAGAATATTGTCAGCAATTCGAGTGAAACTGAGATTTCAGAGTGGTTGAAATATGATAAATTTAGAATTGACGAAAAGATATATATATCTTGTAAACTGTTTCAATATAAGTTGCCAATCAGTTTTGATTTGACTCAGCTTGCTAAAGACCTATTAAGAGTATTTTCTCATAAGAAAAAGGAGTTCAGTCAATTATTTTATGAGTTTGCTGTAGAGTTTTGCGGAATTTTAAGCTATTACAGAGTTGATAGTGTTTTAATCATTGATTGTCTCAATCGAATTGATTCAAAACCTCTCGGTAAAGTACCTTTCTTTAATGACAGCCGTTTCGAGGATGAACCAAGATTGATGGAAATTTTTCTCAAAAAGGACTGTCTTATGTCATCACTCCAGAATGCAGACAAAAAACTAGAAGATTACTATCCTTCTAATTTTAGAAACATTGATAAAATTAAAGATTATGACCAACGTAAAATAATTGAAAGAGATAAGAGAGAGTTTGTAGCTTTTCTTAAATATGCTGTTCCAGTTTATCAGCTGCATTCCGATTTTTTAACTCACCGTTTTGAAGAGACTGAGCTTACGGAACGATTTCGAAAGATTTGCAGCGATATTCAAAATGATTATGATTTTAAACACCAATTTGGTTATTGGGCAAATTCCCGATTTATATTTTTGGCGGTTAAGCTCGCAAAAACCTGTAATCATTTTGATGATAAAGGTGAGTTGATGCAGTTAATTATCGATAGCTTTGACAAGCAGGCCGAAAAGTTGAAACTTAGGTTCGAGGTTTTAAAAGTAATCATCTTAAACAAAAGATATTTAAAGTTATCATTCAAACTTTTACATGAGGCAAAAGAAATTATTCAGGAATCTCATGTTTCTGCTAATGAATCTACAGAGAACTATCTACAGTGTTTACTGCTTAGCAGCAAGATTAATAATACTCTAAGTAAAGATTTTTTTGAAAAAGCAATTAAATCTGTTTCGGAAATTGATACTGAAGCTTTCGCACAAATAAGATGTCTTTTTGAATTGTCACAGATAGGCATTGTTAATGATAATCCAAAGATGGCATATGATTTTGCTAAGTTTATTGAATATTGCGATATTAAATTAGGAAATTACGATAAAAAACATTTTCCTTATGCTGAAGGTTTAATGGGAATTGGAAACATTGATAAATCTTCAATGTTTCCGATCATGTGCCGTTGGCATCATCGAAACGTTCTAAAGTTAGGACGTCCAATAATTACAGTGCTTAAAAAAGCAATGGAAGTAGGATATATCGACCACATTACGGCAGCGTCGCTGATCAATCTTAAGACAAATTATAACTGGCGAAATCTGGAAGAATTATACAAGATGATTATCTCAGGAATTAATAATAGTGGAAAAACTGATATAAAGAATAGATTTATAAAATCTGAGTTCCGAGATTTAAAACTGCAAAAAGATAAGCATTATTCAAAGGAAATATATGATCAGATAAAGTCACGCCAACTCATTGATGATAATTTAGTGAAGGAGATAAAAGAATATGTTGATTTTATAGATTCTTTAGAAACTAAACCTGAAGATTCGGAATCAAAATATATTGATAACGAAAAAAAACATCATAATATTGATCTCGCTTCATTGGATTTTACATCTGTTAAAGCATTAGAAAGAGTTCTTGATCATATCATAGTCAGCGGTGAAAGTTTTAACAGTAGATCAGTTATTAATAATTTTTTCGAAGATATAATTGAAAACTGTGAGGTTGAGGATCAAGTGTTTTTCCTTAATGCCCTTGTGGATGTTAGCAGTGATTTATTGGAATATCATACTCTGGAAAACATATTAGAAAAAGCTTTTGAAGAGTGGGAATTTTATCCAGATATAAAAAATTGGAAGAAAGATAACTTTGAAAAAGTATTGATAAGCAGACTCCATCAGCTTGACTATGGGAGTGCTTTGAGCATATTTTCTATCAAAAGCTTAGCAAAACTATTCTGCGTAGATGATATTATCTTGGAAATTACTATCAGAAAAATTTTGCCTAAGAAAATTGATCTTCTTTCGGATGAATCTATTTACAGTTCTTTTGAGCTTATCAAGAATACTCTCACCAAAGATAAAAACGAAGAATTATTAGAGTGGATAATCAAAAGATGGAACTTACCAATTCAACCTGATATAGCTGACGGTCTTTGGAGTGAAGAATTAAGACCTTCGAGTGACTGTATTGAAAATGTTGCAGATATGATGAGGTTTATTCTTGGTCATCCTGATAAGCGTCTACGTTGGCGGGCTATCCATTCATTACGGAAAATGGTAAACTTGGGTAGTACAGGTATATTTGATATACTTCTTAAAAAACAAAATGAAAAAAATTGTCTTCCTTTCCAAGAGAAAAACTATATGTTTTACTGGATGTCTTCTAAATTATATTTGTGGATTGCTTTAGACAGAATATCAAAAGAGAACCCAAAGAAACTTTTGCATTTGAAAGATGTTTTCTATCAGGAATTATTAAGTAATAACCTCCCTCATGTCCTGATCAGGCATTATATTAAGAAAAGTTGCCTTAACCTTTATTCATTTGATAACTCTGTATTTACAGATGAAGAGCTAAATTTTATTCTGCAAATGAATAATTCTAAATTTGAAATGGTTGAGGAAAAAAAATACGCCCGAAAGCAACGAAAATTTGCACGGAGTGATTCCGATAGTTGGCTTTTTAAATTTAGTAGTTTGGATACATTGCCGTATTGGTATGACAAGGTTGGAGATCCTTTCAACTTGTCGGAATATGATGTAGCAGACGTTGCAGACAAAATTATTGCTGAAGAATGGGGGTACGTTGGCAATCCTAACGAAGATGATTTTATAGGAAGCCAGCTTTATAATGGAGATTGGCATCTTACAAGAAATGACCACGGAAGCAACCCGGAAGTCGAAGATATTTCTATTTATTGGCAATATCACGCTATGTACTGCGCCGCTAATTTTTTGTTGGAAAATGAGCCATTCGTTAAAACTGATTATTTAGATGGTAAGGAGGATTGGGAGGATTGGTTAAAATCTGAAGCTAATGCTTTTGATAACTTCTGGCTATCGGATTTAAGAGATCCGCTTCCACTAAAAAAGAAATACTGGAAGAAAGGCGAAAACAAATTTGATTTGATTTGGCGTGATCAGATCCAAGAAGATGATTTTGATTCGGGAGTAGGCTTTTTGGATCAAGCCGATCCTTTTCTCTATGTATATGGTGGTATTACAATGTATATGGGAGCTAATCAAGAGTCAGTAAGTATTATATCAAATCTGGTCTCTCCAGATAAATCAGATGCTTTATTGAGGGCTTTGCATACGACAAAAGATAGCTACGATTATTATTTTCCTCTTGCTAAAGATGAAGATGATGATGAAGCAACAGATGAAAAAGATTTCCTTTTGAAAGGATGGATAGAAGAATTTAAATCGGAATACGAAGGTCTTGATTCACAGGATGAACTTTTTAACCGTAATCAACAAGGTTCTTTTGTTTTGGAAGATGGCTTGCAAAAAAAGTATGACGTAACTTATGATGAATACTATAAAATGGGTTATGCAAAAAATTCATTGATAAGTGTCTTCGAAAACTGGAATGAGGTTTCTAACGATGAACCGAGAAATAGAAAATATAATACAGGTGTTGAATCTTCTGGCAGTATTTTAAAAATATCGAAGAATTTTTTAGTTGAATTTTTAAAACAGGAAAAAAAGGATCTAATCTTAAGATGTATGATCGAAAGACAACTCGAAGAGAGGCACTACAGAAATAGAGACAGCGATAACAGATATCAAATAAAACTTTACCTAATAAAAGCAGATGGAACAGTCAAAACACTCAGAGGAGTCAATTATAAAATTGGGTGAGAAGCTCATTAAGGAACTAAACCTTGAATATTCTAGTAATACACTTGCTAGATGGATGTCCCACTATATAGCAGAACTTATCTCCGGAATCAATGCTGCTGAATCTGAAAGCGAAAAAAAACAATTAATGACCGAATGCTGTGATGTTATTCTTAAGTTATGGTCTAACAGAGATGATCTCCCAATCAAACAACCTTTGGAAGATTTAAAACCGGTTTTGGAGATATTGAAAATCTTACAGGAGGATAAAGAACCTATCATTATACCTCGTTGGTTGGAATATAACGCAATGCCAAGAGATAATGAATGGACACAATTTGTTGATCTTGTAAAAAATAATTCTGAAAAAATTTTTAGTAAAGTTGTGCAAATTAACCTGCATAAAGATATTCTGCTGAAAGATCAGGAATGGATGAAGGAGAATAAAGAGTTTTTAACTCGGGAGCAAATCAGTTTCTTAGAGATGCTAGAAGTTTTTAGTGATTTTGATAAAAATATGGGTGTTGTTGATTTAAATAATTTTAAAATGTCGGATGATAATATTTCTAGAGTTGATCATATGTTCAAAGATTTAGAAGATCTATTGGAAGAACAAAAAAATGAATTGGCTAGAATTAAAGAAAACTTTTACAAAAAAAATAGTGAACAGAAATAGTTTTTTGACTTGCACCGCAGGATTTCGTTTATCTGTGGCGGATTTCAAATTTAATTATATTTGTATAAGTAGATATTTTGAAAATGATTTACCTCGCTATTGATACCTGTGTTTGGCTAGAACTGCTTAAGATTGACTTTTTAAATAAAGACAATTATTTTGATGAACTTCTCTTTTGGATAGAAAATGGTCATGTTATATTCGTGACTACGGAAAACTTGGAGAGGGAATGGATGCGGAATAAAGATGTGAAAAAACAGGAGATTCTTAAAAGTTTTAAGGAGAAGAAAAGAGAAATTGCAGGAATGATGAGCGCCGTCCATCAGCTAGATAATATGTACGAACCTGACAAAGTGGAAGCCTCTATCAATAACCGAATGAGTAGAATTGATATGTTATTTTCCAATAAGGCAATCATAGCAAAAGAAAGTGACGAAATCTATTTGGAAGCAACAAAAAGAAATCTTAATTGTTCACCACCAAATCACGCCAAAGATAGTTTTAGGGATACTATAAATCTGCTTACGTTAAAAAAGCACTCACAAGATCATGGCTATTCAAAATGCATATTCACAACCATTAATTATAAAGATTTTAGTGAAGGAAACGAGCGCTATACATTGCATAGTCGACTCGAGCAGGATTTTACAGAAGGTAATTTAGAATATGTATTTTTTGACACATCAATCAAAGCTTTTTCTGGGAAGTTGTTTAAAATAGAATTGAGACCCCATCTTCCTTCTTTCTCCCAACATTTGCTGGAGGAAAAACGTAAACAAGAAAGCAGATTGCTTACAGAAAGAAAAATTCAACAAAGAAATAATATGGATTTGGAAGATGATGAGTTTGTTTCTAACACAGCACAAATAGACAGAATTATTCTGTCTGGAAAACAAACAGCATTGGATAAGAAAATTTTAGATTTTTTATTCGAAATGAATCAGAGTTATCAATTATATTTTTTCAAAAAATTGGCAGAGAATGAGTTGGTTTAGTTATTTGAAAGAGCAAGGTTTTTTTAATCCGGAAAACAATCCAATACCCGTGCAAAAAGAAAGTGGATATCAAATTCCATCTTGGGAGGTTTTAGATTATCTGATTAGTGTTGCTACAAAATTTGAGCGTTCGGAGCATCTGGAACTTGTTCCGGAAATTTTACAAATCATTAAGGATATTTCGGAACACCCCGTCGACAATTACCACACTTGGTATCGCTTAATTAAGATATTGTCTTTGGTTCCAAACGAAAATGTAACAAAGGAATATTTGGACTATATCCCTGTATGGGTAACCAGTCAATTTGATACAATGTTGCAAACGTCGGAAATTACAGATTCATTATTACCTAAATTTTTAACAGATAATCCAAATGATAGAGAGAAAGCTGAAATAATTCTATATTATTTATTTGAGTTGAGAACATCAAATAATCTGGAGGATTTTAATAGATCATCTACCGTACAATACTATTCACCTTATTATTCATATACCTTAAATAATGCATTTCATAACGAGGGATTACTTGACAAAATAATAAATATTTGTCATAACAAAACGATATACAGATTATTGGAGCAAATCAATTTCTTGTTACGCGATCACGTTATTTTTGCGGAGGGAAAAATTGGTGAAACAAATTATATTTTCAAAATATTTAGAATTTTTGAAAAAATGATAGTTCGCTTGGAAAAATCTTCAAATGGTGAAACGATGATTATCGATGAGGTTTCGCAAGAGAATTATTTAAAGCTGGATAAGGTTTGGTTTAATCAATTTTTAACTGATTTATTTGACAAAAATAACCTTGATAAAGTAATCTATCAAGATATTTATAATCGTCTGAGTTTTAATTTTTGGAGCGATTATACTTCTATAATTGGATATGAAGGAATTAAAGATTTGGATGAGAACTCTCATTATAATACTCCTATTTTGGGTGTATTTTCATTTAATTTAAGAGAATGGTTAACCAAATTAGTTACGCAGGATAGCGAGAGTTTACAAGATGTATTAAATGATTTTATTGAAGACCAAAGATTTGATCTTCCATACTTCAAGAGAATGTTGTTCTATATTGTTGCTGAAGATTGGAGTAATTTAAAATTTTTATTTTGGAAGTTATTGGATGAAAAAGATAGTATGTATTTATTTTCTACCTATGCCTATAGATTAGAGCTTCACTATCTACTATCTAAAGTTAGTACAGACTTAAATGAAGAGGAACAAAAGTTTATTTGGAAAATAATTGAAAATGGTCCAATAGGGGACAAACACTTAGCCTTGAATAAAGAAGAATGGCAACACCGATGGTTGGACGCGCTAAAGGAAAATTCATTTTTTAGTGCTAAGTTCTTGACGATTGAAGAACAGTCTAAGATTACTAAAGATTATTCTGAAGAAGGTAAAATTGTTGTTAGGATGGGCCATGTCACTCCATTTTCAAAAGATGAAATTCTAACGATGTCCGATGAGCAACTATTGAATGAACTGGATTCTTTTAAAAGTAATTATGGATTTGATGATCCAACAATTGATGGATTTGCAGAAGCTATAAAGGAAGCGGTGGAAGAGGATCCAAATAGATTCGCTCATTTTGTTGAAGAATTAGTAGAGATTAAGTTTATATATGCTTATAATATTTTATCAGGTTTTTCTAAAGCTTGGAGGTTAAGTAGAGATTTTGATTGGGATAAGGTTATGAAATTTTGTTATGCATACATAACAAATGAGTCTTTTAAATCTAATAAGCTTCAGCTAGAAGATGATTTTAGGGTAACTAAAGATTGGATAATTGGAGAGATTGGTATGCTTATAACTTCTGGAGCACAAAACGAACAGCATAGTTTTGATTGTAAGTTATTGCCAAACTGTAAAAAAGTTTTGCTTCAATGCTTGGATGAACTACCTAAAGATGATTTTAGTACCATTCGGAGTGGTGATTTTATTCTTCATTCTTTAAATTCTACAGCGGGACATGTTTTAACAGGTTTGCTTAATTATTCTTTGAAGTATGCTAGAAATCTGCCGAATAATCAGAAAGTCGCTCGATGGGATATTGAAGCTAAATTGGCTTTCGAACAATCTTTCGAAAACCATATTGATTCCTATGTTCTCTTCGGAAAGTTTCTTTCCCAATTTATGTTCTTAGATAACACCTGGGTTAATGATAATCTTTCAAAAGTAGAAGATTATGATGATATTAAATGGGAAGCATTTATGTCTGGAATAGCTTTTAGAAATCCGTTAAATATTGATTTTTATAAAATACTTTATTCAAGTTATCAGCGTGCCATAGATTCAGATAAGATTCTTACTTTCTATAATCACGGTCTGTTAAGGCATTTTTTAGCCTATTATTTTTGGAATTATGAAAATAGCTTTGAAGAAAGTTTTCTTTATAAATCACTGAAGAATCCGAACATTCATGTTCTCCAAAAAATTATTTCTCTTTTAAGAGGGCAAAAATCAATTATTGATAATGATCAGATTGGAAATAAAGAGGATTTAATTAACAAAATTCTAAAAGTTTGGGGACTAATAAATCAGTCTATAGAAAAAATAACCGATAGTAATGATAGTAAGTTATTAGAAGGAGTTGTTTACCTCACTGATTTTATAGAAAAATTAGATGAAGAAAATGTCTTGTTGGTTGAAGAAAATATGAAGAAATTTCAGAATCAGATCGTAAATATTCATATTACAGAAGCATTATCTCGATGGATAAATAATAGCCCCGCTCATTTGATTAGCAGAATAGCTTTATTAATGAAAATAAATTATGTTTATAAGAAAGAACCTATTTTAAATGTTTTGGTATTCTTATACGAGAATCAACAGAATATTGTAGCTAATCACATCATCAATAGATTGGTGAAAGAGGGATATGATTATTTCAGACCCATCTATCAACAATACAACAAGTAAAACATATTTCATTAAAGAATTTTTACCTTTGATAGTCTGTGTTTTAGTGAAATTTTGCAATCAAAAATTGTCTTTTTTTTGGAAAAACAAAAAGGACATATATTTGACTAATAAAAACAAACGCTCTTAATCTTATTTAAAAAAGTGACCTAAAAATAAGAGAAGGATATAAAGCTTATGGATAGTTTTTCAAATAAGAACAAGTCCCGTCTAAATATAATTGACTATTACTTTTTAAAAATTTCCTATTTACATAATCATTCATAATATTAAAAGTATTTGTTGAAGTTAGTAAAAAATACAAAATTGGTGATTTTATATAACCAAATCAAAATAATGTATTTGCCACCAAGTCTTATAATGAACTACAACTTTCATCTAATTATTCTCTACATTTCAATCTGAGATAATGAATGACGAGAGTTTAGCAAGTTTATCCAAATCTTCTACAAAAGTGTTCGGAAAATGCACCGCTGAGGTCACTTAAAACGGACAAATCATTTTTATTAATGGTTTGTCCGTTTTTTATTTGAGTACTTTCAAGATTGAAAACAGGGCTGAATTTAGCTTTGATACAGAAATACGTTTTATTGAAATCAAATTTTCTAGCTTTATGAGTACAAGTTCTTGTTAATATGCCGGGAGATTATTCTAGATATATATCACTGTTATTCATAT
The DNA here is from genome assembly GCF_900636535.1 of Chryseobacterium gleum. Lineage (NCBI taxonomy): Bacteria > Pseudomonadati > Bacteroidota > Flavobacteriia > Flavobacteriales > Weeksellaceae > Chryseobacterium > Chryseobacterium gleum. The sequence continues at coordinate 1,307,042 of NZ_LR134289.1, read as the reverse complement.
GTAAATAGATATATCCTGTAGGTAGTATTTTTACAAGACAAACTTCACCAGAAATTTTATTTTTTCTGCATATTTTCTGATTTTGGTTTTGAAATTAACTTAGGGGAAAATCTAAATGAAAATCAAGATGTCCCTGATTAACTCTGTAATGATTTCAGATGCATTCCTATCATTTAAAGTAATATAGCTTCTGAAAGAGACTGTCTCCGCTGTGGATTTCGTGTTGAAGTACTTTTTGTTCTCTGAAATCTTTGGTACAAACTGACTAAAACAATTTCTTATTTAAAATGGTTCTTAATGAAAAATTTTATAATTTTGATAGTGTGAAAAAGCTGATTTCCATATTGTTGTTAACATTGTATTTGGTTTCTACAACTGAACTGTATCAGCTTTTGAAAATGCCGCTTCTTATTGAGCACTATATTCAGCATAAAAGCCTGAATCCTGAAATGTCGCTTACTGCATTTCTGAAAACCCATTACGATCATCCTGTGAAGGACAGTGACCATGATCAGGACCAGAGATTGCCTTTTGTTTCACATGCAAGCCTGCTGTCTGTGGTTTTCACTATTAATCCTTCCTTAGATTTTCATTGTATAGAAAAAGTTTGCAATCCTATTGAAATAAAAAAGACCTTTTACAAAAGCGCACTTTATAATAAGGAAATTCTTAATTCTATCTGGCAGCCGCCAAGATTTCTTCAATCTTAATCTGTTTTACTCAGTCATTTTTTGACCGGGAAGGTATTCTGTATCTGTATATAATGCGGATGCATTGAATCTATGCGTCAGAATACCGGAATTTTATCACGATAATTAAGATTAATCAATCATTATATGCTTACAAAAATCATTGAGTTTTCTGTAAAGAATAAACTCATTATTGCATTGTTGGTATTGGGACTTATTGGTGTAGGTGCCTATCAGGTTACCAGACTGCCGATAGATGCGGTACCGGATATTACCAACAATCAGGTACAGGTTATTACCACGGCGCCATCTTTTGGTGCAACAGATATAGAACGGCTAATTACTTTTCCTATAGAGCAGGCCAATAACAATATTTCAGGATTAAAGGAGATCAGAAGTTTCTCGAGGTTTGGACTCTCTTTAGTGACCATTGTCTTTGAAGATGATGTTGATATTTACTGGGCAAGGCAGCAGGTAGCTGAAAGGCTTCAGCAGATACAGGCCGTTATTCCACAGGGAATTGGAAATCCACAGCTTGGACCTATTTCCACGGGGCTCGGCGAAATTTTTCAGTATGTGGTAAGACCCGAAAAGGGATATGAAAAAAAGTACAATATCACAGAACTCCGCACTATTCAGGACTGGATTGTAAGAAGACAGCTTTTGGGTGTAAAAGGAGTGGCGGAAGTAAGCAGCTTTGGAGGGAAACTGAAACAATATGAAATTGCTGTAAATCCGGACAGGCTTAATGCCTATGGAATAACAATCAATGACGTATTTGATGCATTGCAGGCCAACAATCAGAATACCGGAGGTGCCTATATCGAAAAAGGACCTACTGTTCTTTACATCCGGAGTGAAGGATTAGTAGGAAGTATTGAAGAAATCAACAATATTTCTATTGCAACCAAAACAAATGCTGTTCCTCTGTTTATACGGGATATTGCTGAAGTGAAAACCGGCTTTGCCACCCGTTATGGAGCCATGACTTTTAATGATCAGGGAGAAGTTTCCGGAGCTGTAGTAATGATGCTCAAAGGCGAGAACAGTAATCAGGTCATAAAAAATGTAAAAGAAAAAATTGCCCAGGTTCAGAAAACCCTTCCGAAAGGAGTGGTGATAGAGCCTTTTCTGGACAGAACCAAAATGGTGAACCATGCTATTGGAACAGTAGAAAAAAACCTTACCGAAGGAGCATTGATTGTCGTATTTGTACTGGTTTTATTTCTGGGAAATATAAGAGCAGGGTTGCTGGTTGCCTCTGTTATTCCTTTGGCGATGCTTTTTGCAATATGTATGATGAACCTTTTTGGAGTCAGTGGAAATCTGATGAGCCTTGGAGCCCTGGATTTCGGACTGATTATCGATGGAGCAGTGATTATTGTGGAATCTGTTTTACACCAGTTCAGTCACAATTCAAAATTTAAAAAGATATTCTCTGTCGGAAAATCCGAAATGGACACTATAGTTATAGAATCTGCAGGGAAAATGATGAACAGCGCTGTTTTCGGACAGATTATTATCCTGATTGTCTATCTCCCGATCCTTACCCTGCAGGGAATCGAAGGAAAAATGTTTAAACCGATGGCTCAGACCGTAGCTTTTGCACTCCTTGGCGCATTTTTGCTTTCACTGACCTATATTCCGATGATGAGTGCGGTACTGCTGAGAAAAAGAAGTGACAAACCAACATTATCAGACAGAATGATGAAAAAGGTAGAGAAGATCTATCTGATAGTTTTGCTCAAACTTATAAGAGTGCCCAAAATAGTTTTTGGTGTGGTGGCAGTCTTATTTATAACCGCTGTTTTCATTTTATCCAGAATGGGAGGCGAATTTATTCCTTCCCTTGAAGAAGGAGATTTTGCAGTAGATACAAGAGTTTTGCCCGGAAGCAGCCTGACAACAACTATTGAAAGTACCCAGAAAGCAGCACATATTCTCAAATCCAGATTTCCGGAGGTGGAAAAGGTAGTTACAAAAATAGGAAGCGGGGAAGTTCCTACAGACCCGATGCCGATGGATGCTTCTGATATGATGGTTATTTTAAAGGATAAAAAAGAATGGACCTCAGCATCTACTTTTCCGGAATTAGCGGATAAGATGGGTAAACAGCTGCAGGAGGTACCAGGAATTACTGCCAGCTTTCAATATCCTGTTCAGATGCGTTTTAATGAACTGATGACCGGAGCAAGACAGGATGTGGTAATTAAAATTTTTGGAGAAGACCTTGATGTGCTTTCCCAGAATGCACAGAAGCTTGGAAAAATTATAGAAACAGTAGAAGGAACCCAGAATCTTTACATGGAACCTGTTTCGGGAATGCCGCAGGTAATCATTGAATATAACCGTCCTCTGATTGCCCAGTACCATTTGTCTGTTTCTGACATCAACCGTGTTGTTAATACTGCATTTGCGGGGCAAAGTACAGGATTGGTTTTTGAAGGAGAAAAGCGCTTCGATATGGTGGTACGTCTGGATAACAAAGACCGGAAAAATGTTACCGATATTAAGAATCTTCTGGTTCCTACGCCTTTTGGGAATCAGATTCCGCTTTCTCAGCTTGCCAAAGTGGAAGTGAAAAATGGTCCCAATCAGATTCAGAGAGAAAATGCTCAACGAAGAATTGTTGTGGGTTTTAACATAAAAGACAGAGATGTTCAGAGTATTGTGGAAGAACTTCAGCAAAAGGTAGATCAGAAGATGAAACTTCCAACAGGATATTATATGACTTATGGAGGTTCGTTTGAAAATCTAAATAATGCCAAACAGCGTCTCATGATTGCAGTTCCTATTGCACTGGCTCTTATTTTCGTTATGCTTTTTCTGGCTTTTAATTCTGTGAAAGAAAGCTTGTTGATCTATACTGCGATTCCCCTTTCTATTATTGGCGGTGTATTTCTGATGGCACTCAGGGGAATGCCCTTCAGCATCAGTGCGGGCGTAGGATTTATTGCGCTCTTCGGAGTGGCAGTTCTCAATGGAATCGTGTTGATCTCAGAGTTCAACCGTCTTCACAAGAGAGGAATTAAAAATATCGTAAGAATCATTATAGATGGTGGAGAATCCAGGCTTCGACCGGTGCTGATGACGGCTTTTGTTGCTTCATTAGGATTTATTCCGATGGCGGTCAGCAACGGAGCTGGAGCCGAAGTACAGCGGCCTCTCGCAACAGTGGTTATCGGAGGATTGATGGTCGCAACTTTTCTTACCCTGTTTGTCTTACCATTATTGTATGTAACTATTGAAAAAGGATTCAAAAATGAAAAAAATAAAAAATAAAAAACAGGCTTCCATTCTGACCTTTTTGGTATGCTTCGGTTTTGCGGGACTGGTAAACTCCCAGACTCCCGTTACATTGCAGGATGCAGTTGATATTGCTTTGAAAAATAACAGAAATATTAAAAATGAAAAACTAAAATCAGAATATACGAAAGCCCTTATCCGATCATCATCTGACATTCCCCAGACTGGAGTAACGGTAGATTACGGACAGATCAACAGTGCTTTGACAGATATGAAATTCGGAATCTCACAGAATATAGCATTTCCGACTGTATATAAAAAGCAGAAGAACGTGTACACCGAAGAATGGAAAAAGTCTCTGCTGAACGTTTCTCTTAAAGAATATGAACTGAAGAAGGCCGTTAGTCTTACCTTTTACAATATCCTGTACGCAAAACAAAAAGAAAAGCTGCTTCAGGAAACATTAAAGCTGTACACTGATTTTCTGGATAAGGCCAATATCCGTCTGAAAGCAGGAGAGAGTAATATTCTGGAAAAAACTACGGCTTCCAACCAAAAGTCTGCTATTGAAATTCAGCTGAAGCAATTACGTCAGGAGCTTTCAGTGCTAAGATATCAGCTTCAGTGGCTTTTAAATACAGAAACAGATTTCATTCCGGAAGATCAGGGAATTTATCAGGGCAGTCTTAAAGAGGAGCTCAGCCTACATCCGGCTATTAAAGTATTGCAGCAGCAGAAAAATATTTCTGAACAGCAGATTGCCCTTGAAAAGGCAAAAATGCTTCCCGGACTTCAGCTGGCCTACAACCTCAACAGCTTCAAAGGGATGGGCGCAGATGATAAAGTGTACAACGGTACACCACAGTTTCATTCTGTACAGCTTGGAGTTTCAGTTCCTGTTTTTTCCGGAGGGCAGAAAGCCAGAATTCAGGCCGCAAAAATTGCTGAATCAGTTGTGGAAAGTGATATTGCCAATATGGAATTCAACCTGCAGAATCAATACAGAAAGGCATCCGGAATTTATCAGGCTAACCTTGACATTGTTTCACAATATGAAAACTCAGAATTGAAAAATGCCGATATCATCACTGAAACAGCTAAAAAACAGTTTCTTGAAGGAGAAATCAATTATCTGGAATTTGTCATCCTGATCAATCAGGCTGTCACTTTAAAAAGCAGCTATACCGATGCAGTATGGAAACTGAATCAGAGTGCTATAGAGCTGGAATACCTTACTTTAAATCCATAACAATGAAACGTACATTTAAAATTATATCATATTCCCTGTCAATATTAGGATTGCTCATGTTTTATGAGTGTAAAGACCATGGAAAAACAGAGCCGGCGCCGGCAACAGTATCTTCAAAAGATGAAAATGTAGTAATGCTTACCGATGCGCAACTGAAAAATGCACCTATAGTAACAACGGTACTCTCCCTGCAGAAAATCTCCTCCGTTTTAAAGCTGAACGGAATGATAGATGTACCGCCCCAAAATCTGGTTTCTGTCAGTATTCCTTTAGGCGGATACCTGAAATCAAGCAGCCTGCTTCCGGGAAAGCCGGTGTCAAAAGGGCAGGTGATTGCGGTGATAGAAAATCCGCAGTTTATTCAGCTCCAGCAGGATTATTTAATGGCGAAGTCTAAAAATCATTTTGCCCAATTGGATTATAACCGCCAGAAAACGCTCAACCAAAGTCAGGCCACCAGCGATAAGGTAATGCAGCAGGCCCAGTCTGAAATGAACAGCCAGAAAATCCTGATGAACTCTCTGGCTCAGCAGCTCCGACTTATCAATATCAATCCCGAATCTCTGAATTCCGGGAGTATTCAGAAAAGCGTACCGGTTTACAGCAGCATCAATGGCTTTGTTAGCAAGGTGAACGTGAATATCGGTAAATATGTGAATCCTTCTGATGTCCTTTTTGAACTCATTAATCCGGATGATATACATCTTAACCTGAAAGTATATGAAAAAGATCTGGCAAATCTGAAGAAAGGGCAGAGGTTTGCCGCCTATACCAATACCGAACCTGATAAAAAATACTATGGTGAAATCCTGCTGATCAGCAAAGATGTGACCCCGGGCGGATGGGCTGAAGTACATTGCCATTTTGAAAAATATGACCAGAGCCTTGTACCCGGAATGTATATGAATGCCGAAATTGAGACCAGTACCTCTTTTTCCAATGCTGTTCCTGAAGAGAGTATTGTCAATTTTGAAGGAAAAGACTTTGTCTTCGTAGAAGAAAAAAAACAAACCTACCGACTGACTCCTGTTACATTAGGCGAAACAGAAAACGGATTTGTTCAGATTATGAATGCTGGCGATTTTAAAAATAAAAAAATAGTCATCAAAAATGCATATACACTTCTTATGAAACTTAAGAACACTGCAGATGAATAAAAATTATAGTAAAATAAAAGAACTTATAAATAAATACAAATTATGAAAACATCTTCTTTAATAAAAACAGGAGCAGGCTTTGTAGTCCTGTTAATGATTGTAATTCAGTTTTTTGATACTGATAAAAATATAGCGGTGGTTCCTTCGGAAAATGCTATTGAAAAACATTACCGGGTTCCGGATCATGTGCAGGGAATATTAAAAACAAGCTGTTATGACTGTCACTCCAACACTACGGCTTATCCGTGGTACAATAACATACAGCCTGTGAAATGGTGGCTGGCAGATCATGTGAACTCGGGAAAGCGGCATTTCAATTTTGATGAATTTTACAGTTATTCAAAAGAGAAAAAATTAAAGAAACTTGATGAAGTGGCAGAAACCGTCAGAGAGGGTGAAATGCCTCTTACATCTTATACCGTTGTTCACCAGAATGCAAAGCTGAATGATACTCAAAAGTCAGAAATAGAACAATGGGTAAAAGAGGTTAAAAAGCAGATTGAATAGAAAAAACAGAAAACATTACTCTGATATAATAAAAACAATCAGTAAATTTAATATCCATATCCATATCCATTTCCTATGAATTACAATATACCGGAAGACTTAAAAGGACTTACAGACGCTGAAGTAGCCGATTCAAGAAAAAAGTACGGATATAACCACCTCGAAGCAGTTAAGAAAGAATCATGGGCAGATCTACTTCTCAACATCCTGAAAGAGCCGATGCTGATTCTTCTTATATGTGTTTCCTTCATTTATGTTCTTACAGGAGATTATGGCGAGGCTTTATTCATGTTTGCAGCTATTGTTGGGGTTACCGCAATTTCTTTTTACCAGGATAACCGGAGCAAAAAGGCGCTGGAAGAGCTAGAAAAGCTCAATGAACCATTAAGTAAGGTGATCAGAAATTCAAAGATTATCAATATTCCTACTTTTGAAATAGCTGTTGGAGATTTATGCATTACCGAAGAAGGAAACCTCATCAATGCAGACGGAAGAATTGTTCACAGCAACGATTTTTCTGTTAACGAATCTTCCCTTACAGGAGAGAGCTTTTCTGTTTTTAAGGACAGCAGATCTGAAGACAATAAAGTTTATAGCGGAACAATTACGGTTTCCGGGCTTGCGGTCTTTGAGGTCGAAAATATTGGAAAAGAAACTAAAGTAGGCAAAATAGGACAGTCTATACTCAATATAAAAACAGAAATATCTCCTTTACAGCTCCAGATCCGGAACTTTGTAAAGGGAATGGCTGTTATCGGAGTTATTATCTTTCTTGCAGTATGTATTTTCAGCTTTGTTAAAACGGGAAATTTTGTGACAAGTTTATTGAGCGGACTTACATTGGCAATGTCTGTTCTTCCTGAAGAAATTCCCGTAGCCTTCACAACGTTTATGGCTTTGGGTGCCTGGAAGCTGATGCGGGAGGGAATCATTATTAAGCGAAGCAGTATAGTAGAAACGCTGGGAAGCGTTTCTGTGATCTGTACAGATAAAACAGGTACAATTACGGAAAACTCAATGCAGTTGAAGCATCTTTATGATTACCGTTCTGACAGAACTTATGAAGAAACAGAGTTTGGAACAAAGGAACTGCATGAGCTTATTGATTATGCAATGTGGAGTAGTGAACCTGTGCCTTTTGATCCCATGGAAATTACATTGCATAAGATCTATGAGCAGAACCAAAAGCCTGATCAGAGGAAAGACTATCAAATGTTTCATGAATATCCGCTGGAAGGTAAACCGCCGATGATGACTCATCTTTTTGAAAACGAACAGAAAGACCGGATTATTGCGGCCAAAGGAGCTCCCGAAGCTATTATCAGTGTTTCCAATCTTTCAGAAGAGGAAAAAAGTAAAATAAGAACGTTAATAAAGAGTTTCGGAGAAAAAGGATACAGAGTTCTTGGTGTTGCCAGATCTCATTTTGAAGGAAATGATTTTCCCGATAAGCAGCAGGATCTTAAATTTGACTTTTTAGGTTTGACTGTATTTTATGATCCTCCTAAAAAAGGAATAAAAGAAGTATTTAAGCATATCTACGATGCCGGTATCCAGGTAAAAGTCATTACCGGAGATAATGCGGATACTACCAGAGCTATTGCATTGCAGGCAGGAATAAACAACAGTACCTCACCTGTTAATGGAAGTGAAATTGCAGCATGCCCAGAAGCAGATCTTATTAAGCTTTCTGAAGAGACTACTTTATTTACAAGGATGTTTCCGGAAGCTAAGCTGGAAGTGGTTTCGGCCTTGAAAGCACAAGGTCACGTTGTAGCAATGCTGGGGGACGGTGTGAATGATGGCCCGGCTTTAAAAGCAGCTCATATTGGAGTGGCAATGGGAAATAAAGGGACGGAAATTGCCAAATCAGCGGCTGCACTGGTCATTACCAATGATGATCTGGATAAACTCGTGATTGGAGTTGCTGCAGGAAGGAGAATTTATGCCAATATAAAAAAAGCGGTCCAATATATTATTTCCATTCATATTCCCATTATTCTTACCGTTTCTTTGCCTTTGTTTCTGGGTTGGGTATTCCCGCATATATTTACCCCGGTACATGTGATTTTTCTTGAACTGGTAATGGGGCCCACATGTTCTATTGTTTACGAGAATGAACCTATAGAGAGAAACGCTATGCAAAGACCTCCAAGAGCACTTACAGATACTTTTCTGAACTGGAGAGAACTCACCATAAGCATTATTCAGGGGCTCGTCATTACAGCAGGAATATTATGGTTGTATCAGTATTCTGTTAACCACGGAAATGATGAAGCTAAAACCAGAGCATTGGTGTTCACTACGCTTATATTTTCCAATATATTGCTGAGTCTGGTGAACCGCTCTTTCTATTACAGCATGCTGGAGAGTTTTAAGAACCGAAACGTTCTGCTTGCAGGCATTTCAGTATTGGTTGTACTTCTCCTGCTGATTATTCTCTATGTATCGCCTGTTTCGGAATTTTTCAGTGTGACAGCCCTCAGTATAAAAGAACTTGGACTGGCACTGCTCACTGCTTCAGTTTCTGTGCTGTGGTTTGAAATTTATAAATTCATAAAAAGGCTTTATTTTAAGAAATAATAGATTCGAAAAATAGTAAAAAGCATAATTTTAGAAATATTGAACATTGCACTCCTCCTTACTTTGGGAAAACACCTTTCAATGATTATATGGAAAATAAGTAGGGATTATTTTTTTTATAATATTAATCATATTTAGTTTTTGTATTAAAAAAAATACCACAAATAGGTAATTTTGAATTAATTATTTGAATATCCATAAGAAAGACATATTTTTGCACAACACAAGATGGAATTATACTTAATTCCATCTTGTTACCAAAAACTAATTGAAAACTAATTACACCATGAAAAAAACTATCCTGGATTTTATTTTATTATTCCATCCACATTGATTGTTTCCAACAATTAAAAACATCATCAAACTCTGAAAATTTCTTTGGAAATATATGCTGTATCTATCGGTATGGCTTACTGTTTATTTCTGAAGCAGAACTTTCATGGAGTTAAGAAACCACGTAAACAAAGCGGAACCGAAAAGCTAAACGAGTAGGAAGAATATTATAAAACTTAAACATGAAGAGAATTATTTTACTAAAAACCATGAAAAAACTTTATTTTTTATTATTAATTTGTATTTCATTTTCTGTATTGGCGCAAACGTATACTTACACAACGTACAATACCTCAAATTCGGCAATAGGAAGTAATTATATTGCTGACATTAAAACAGATCCCAATGGATTATTGTGGCTGGCCACTTACAACGGTGTTTCCTCTTTTAACGGAACCGCTTTTACCAACTATAATACTGCGAATTCCGGGATTGCATCTAATGCAATTCTAAAAATTGAAATTGATGGCCAGAACAGAAAATGGATTGCTTCTCAATTCAATGGGATTATCCTGTACAACGGTACAGCCTGGACCAATTACACCACCGCTAATTCGGGGCTTCCCAGCAATGAGATCATCGATATAGCGGTTGACGGGCAAAATAATCTTTGGGTTGTAACACAAGCAGGCCTTACAAAATTCAATGGTACTACCTGGACGACTTATAATTCAGTATCAAATTTAAATTCGGTAGCAACTGATAGTAATAATGGGGTTTGGGTTACAAACGGTGGTGTGTTATACAAATTTAATGGTACTGATTTTAATTTTGTAGCTCAGGGAACTGAAAAGATACTGAGAATTGCCAATAATACCATTTATGTAAAAGGCTTTGATAGTTTAATTACTTTAACAACAAGTGGAACCAATGTTACTTTTATTTATCAAAATAACTCCTGTCTGGCAGGATACAATCCAAATGCATTAGATGTTGACACTAACAGCAAAGTATGGATAGGGTTTAATGGTGCAGGCTTACAAAATTTTACCAATTGTACTACCTATACCAAAACAAATACAAATTCAGGCTTACCTGATGATTACTTTAGTGCTGTCAGAACACAAGCTTCAGGAACTATCTGGCTGGGAACATTGCAGCTTGGTCTGGTAAAAATGACACCAGCGGCAACCATTTGCAATCCACCTACCCAGCTGTATACTTCTAATATCACATCTAATTCTGCTACCCTTAACTGGCTGCCTTCAACATCGGCACCTAACGGAGGATATTATTATGTTTACAGCACCAGTCCGACAATGACAGGGTCAGCTACTGCCAGCTCTTCTACAACTGCGAATATTGCCAATTTACTTCCTAACACGACTTACTATTGGTGGGTCACTGCAAATTGCGTTACCAGTCAGAGTACATGGGTTCCGGGAGGAGCTTTTACTACACTTCCTGCCCAGACGGGATGCTGGAAAACAGTAAGTGCAGGATATCTACATTCATTGGGAATAAAAGCGGACGGAACACTTTGGGCCTGGGGTAATAACAGCGATAATCAATTGGGAGACGGAACCAATATTAACAGAAATAATCCGGTCCAGATAGGAACAGAAACCAATTGGAAAAAAGTTTTTGCAGGTGAGAAATATAGTGTTGCTATCAAAACAGACGGAAGCCTTTGGGCCTGGGGAAATAACCAGTTCGGGTATTTAGGAGACGGAACAACTACCAACAGAACAACTCCTACAAAAATAGGAACAGCTACAGACTGGGAAGATATTGCAGTTGGAGACAATCATAATTTAGGTCTGAAATCAAACGGAACGCTTTGGGCCTGGGGAATGAATATATACGGAGGACTGGGAGACGGGACTACTACTGATAAACTTATACCTGTTCAAATAGGGACAGCCAATTGGAAAAGTATTGCAGCCGGTAGTTTTTATTCAGTGGCAGTGAAGACAGACGGTACATTATGGGCCTGGGGATACAATGGGCATGGACAATTGGGCGATGGTACTTTAACTAACCGTATTGTGCCTAAACAGATTGGTACCGGTACCGATTGGGCAGATGTGGTTACAGGGAACTCACATACTGTAGCAAGAAAAACAAACGGGCTTATTTATACGTGGGGCTTCAACCAATCCGGTCAGCTGGCTGATGGAACTACCGTGAGCAGAGCTACCCCTTACTTAGCCGCTGATGGAATTCAAAAAGTTATTGCAGGAAGCTTCAATACCATGGCCATTACAATGTCCGGCACCGTGATTGCCTGTGGAAATAATACTACCGGATCTTTTGGAAATAATACTTCTGTAAGCTCTTCAAACTGGGTGAGCCTGGGTGCCAATACGCCTATAATCCTTTCTACGGGAGGATGGCATACCTTATCTGTAAATAATGATGGTATCTTGAAAGTATCCGGAGCTAATAACTATGGTCAGGTAGGCGACGGTACGAACGTTCAAAAACTTGCATTTACCCAGCTCACATGCCCTATAAGTAATTTAGCAGTTGAAGAAATTTCGATAGCATCTGAAAATCTGAAAGTTTTCCCGAATCCTGTTCTTGATCATCTCAACGTTTCATCCGATAAAAACATCCTGTCTGTAGCGGTTTACAATGCAGCCGGCCAACAGGTTCTTTTTGATGATATCAATAGTAATAAAGGAACAGTTGATTTTTCGGCTTTAACATCAGGAGTGTATATGGTAAAAGTAAATACTGGCCATAATACTGTAAAAACGGTAAAAGTAATCAAACGTTAAAAGTATAATGTAAAGTAGTAATTTAATAAACTTTAGTTTTGTTTTCACAGATCTAAAAACTAAAATACCCTGCTATAACAGCAGGGTATTTGTTTTGATTCAAACCTCACTTTTTTGCACGTTGTGATCTGCCTTCTACATTATGGGCGCTGTCAGATACTGCTGCATTGATATTGCCTGTGGCATTACCTGTATTATTATTGCTGGTTTTTCTTCCTCCAATGTGGTTTTTTGTATTAATACTGTCCTGACTTGTTGGGCCGCTTTTCAGAGTATCTGAAGCTGCTGAAACCGCTGTATCAGAATAATTGCTGTGGGTATTGGCGGAATCATTAACATAGTTACTGTTTTCCGTATTGTTTTTTTTGCAGGCCAGCATAATAAAGCTTATGGCTGCCATTGATAAGATTAAATTTTTCATAGGATATTTTGTAATGGGTTATTGGCTCTTGAGGTGAATCAAATTTCGATATTTAGCCGATGCAATCATATGAGTATGGTCATAATAAGAATATAGCTGTCCGGAAATTCAAAAATTTATGATATCCGGTCTTTGATCAAACTCATTTTGATATATCTTTTACTTTGAAGCGCAACGAAAATATAGATTGAAAATTCATTTGTTTAATCCGCTGTTTGCGAAGACTTCAAATATCTGGTATTTCTGCTTTTCAAATTCTTCATTTCGTAATTCTTTATGGTTAGCGTATGAAAAATGGTGAATAAAGATCTGTTTTTGATGGCAATTTATTAATGAAAAGTGTGTTTTTTACATTTTTTTTTCAAGCAAAATGAAAAAAAAAATTATTCTTCTTATCATAATATTTATTCTGAAAATTCAAATTTTTTTTGAAGCTGATTATGATTGCAATTAATTGTGAATTCATATCTTATGAAAATACTAAGTGTAAAATTAATGATAACCTTATCATAATTTTTATACAATTGATATCATAAAAAATCGATATGTAATGTATTGATAAGCAGTAGATAATGACGGATTTATTTTTTTTATTCAGATGAATTTTTATATTTGTAATGTTACCAAAATGTTAACAAACTAATGAATCAGAACTTTATTCATACCTATGTCTCTGTAGATTGTGTTGTATTTGGATTTGACCATGAAAACCGGTTGAATATCTTATTAGTACAACGCCATGTTGATGATATCCCATTGGAAAAACAGCGAAAACTGCCGGGAAGCCTCATCTTTAGCGATGAAGATGTAGATGACGCTGCACAAAGGGTACTTCATGAGCTTACGGGAATAAAGAAAATGGTTCTTAAACAGTTCCGATGCTTTGCTGATCCTATGAGAGCAAGCAACGTACATGATATAAAATGGATGGATAAGGAATATAAGCATCATATAGACAGGATCATCACAGTGGCTTATCTTTCCCTTTGCAAAATAGACCATAAGATCAACAGTACGAAGTATGATACCGTAGACTGGTATCCTATTGATGAGGTGCCGGTATTGCCATTCGATCATAACAAAATTATCAATGAATCCCTTATTGAGATCAGAAAATGGATTGAATCTGATTTCTCCATTATTTTCGAGCTGCTGCCGAAAAGATTTACCATAAGACAGCTTTATCAGCTATACAGTGCTTTAAGCGAAAAAAATATCGATATCAAGAATTTTCATAAGAAAATATCTTCGTTCCCCTATATTGTTCCTTTGGATGAAATCCAAAAAGATGTATCACACCGTGCCGCAAGATATTACAGGTTTGATGCCAAGATTTACAAGAAAAACAATACAAAACTTATAAAATAATCTTTTTTTTAATATTATGTACTTACTAGGCTATGACATTGGCAGTTCTTCTGTGAAAGTTTGTCTCATCGAGGCATCCAGTGGAAAGGTGATTGCTTCTAAATTTTCTCCCAAAAAAGAAATGAAAATCACTGCTATAAATCCGGGATGGGCAGAGCAAAATCCAGTTGACTGGTGGATCAATCTGAAATTGGCCCACGAAGCTGTCATGCATGAATCTGGAGTACATGCTGAAGATATCAAAGGAATCGGAATTACCTGGCAGATGCATGGGTTGATTCTTGTAGACAAAGATCAGAACCTTTTAAGACCATCCATTATCTGGTGTGACAGCCGCGCTGTGCCTTATGGTGAGCATGCTTTCAAAACCATAGGCGAAGAAAAATGTCTTTCTCATCTGTTGAATTCGCCGGGGAACTTTACAGCATCAAAGCTTGCATGGGTAAAAGAAAATGAGCCCGAAATTTTTGAAAAGATAGACAAAATAATGCTTCCCGGAGACTATATTGCCATGAGACTCTCCGGCCAGATAGGAATGACCATTGAAGGATTATCAGAAGGAATTTTCTGGGATTTTAAGAACAACTGCATCTCGGAAGATATTATTAACCATTATGGAATTCCCAAAAGTTTTTTCCCGGAAATTGTGCCTACATTTGGGATTCAGGCAACAGTTTCAAGGGCAGCAGCGGAAGAATTAGGATTGAAAGAAGGTACACCTATCTCTTACAGAGCGGGAGATCAGCCCAACAATGCGCTTTCCCTGAATGTTTTCAATCCGGGAGAAATTGCCTCTACAGCAGGAACTTCAGGAGTGGTATACGGAGTTCTGGACCAGCTGGAATATGATAAACTATCAAGGGTCAATACCTTTGCCCATGTCAATTATACTCCGGAACAGATCAGACTTGGGGTTTTGCTGTGTATCAACGGAACCGGTATTTTAAATTCGTGGCTGAAGCACAATTTTGCAACCTCACTTTCTTCTTATGGGGATATGAACGATATGGCTTCACTTTCACCGATTGGTTCAAAAGGATTAAGTATTATTCCTTTTGGAAACGGAGCCGAAAGAGTGCTGGAAAATAAAGATACAAGCTGTTCTATTCACGGAATTAATTTCAACATACATACAAAAGGAGATATACTGCGTGCGGCGCAGGAAGGTATTGTATTCTCTTATGAATACGGAATGGATATCATGAGAAACATCGGAATGGATATCCAGGTCATCCGTGCAGGAAATGCCAACATGTTTTTAAGTTCAATTTTTCGCCAGTCGCTATCCAGTGTAAGCAATGCGGTCATTGAACTTTATGATACCGATGGAGCGGTAGGAGCAGCAAGAGCTGCCGGAATGGGAATAGGATTTTATTCAGATTCCAGAGAAGCATTTTCTTCACTTGAACAGATAGCAGTGATAGAGCCCGAACACGAAAAACGAGAACAATATTTAGAAGCCTATGGCAGATGGAAACATCATCTTAACGAAATAATCTAGGACCATTACAACAGTATTTTTCATCCTCTTACTGACTCTTAAGAACCAGTGAGAAGGGGATCTCTACGCAAAAAATTAAGAATAAATAAAAAATAATCAAATAAATATGAACACTTTAACAGGTACAAAAGAGTTTTTTACGGGTATTGAAAAAATTAAGTTTGAAGGGAAGGAGAGCAGGAACCCGTTGGCATTCCGCTATTATGATGCGGAAAAGATCGTGATGGGAAAACCTATGAAAGACTGGACAAGATTTGCGATGGCATGGTGGCACACCTTATGTGCAAACGGAAGTGATCCGTTCGGGGGACCTACCATCCACCATCCATGGGATATCGGAAATGATCCGTTAACAAGAGCAATGCACAAAATGGATGCAGGTTTTGAATTCATGTCTAAAATGGGCTTCAACTATTACTGCTTTCATGATATTGATCTTGTAGACCCAGCCAGCAACTGGAAAGACTACGAGAAAAATATGCAGACTATCGTGGAATACGCCAAACAAAAGCAGCAGGAAACAGGCATTAAGCTTTTATGGGGAACAGCGAATGTTTTCACCCATGAAAGATACATGAACGGAGCTTCTACAAACCCAAATTTTGATGTTGTTGCTTGCGCAGGAACGCAGGTGAAAAACTCAATAGATGCTACGATAGCGCTTGGTGGTGAAAATTATGTTTTCTGGGGCGGAAGAGAAGGATATATGAGCCTTTTGAATACCGATATGAAGCGTGAAAAAGATCATCTTGCACGTTTCCTTTCGATGTCGAGAGATTATGCACGTCAGCAGGGCTTTAAAGGAACTTTCCTGATTGAACCAAAACCAATGGAGCCTACCAAACACCAGTACGATTATGATTCTGAAACAGTAATCGGATTCCTGAGACATTACGGATTAGACAAAGATTTCAAACTAAATATCGAAGTAAACCATGCTACATTGGCAGGTCACACATTCGAGCATGAGCTTCAGGTAGCTGTTGATGCAGGACTTTTAGGAAGCATTGATGCCAACAGAGGAGATTATCAGAACGGATGGGATACAGACCAGTTCCCGATCGATTACTACGACATGGTTCAGGCATGGCTGGTATTGCTTCCGGCAGGAGGTCTGGGAACCGGAGGGGTGAATTTTGATGCCAAAATCAGAAGAAATTCCATTGATGCTGAAGATTTGTTCATCTCCCACATTTCAGGGATGGATGTATTTGCAAAAGGTCTTCTTGCAGCGGCTGATATCCTTGAAAATTCAGATTACAAAAAACTGAGAACAGACCGTTATGCTTCTTTTGATAACGGAAACGGAAAAGCATTTGAAGAAGGCTCGCTTACTTTGGAAGATCTGCAGAGAATCGCTCACGAAATCGGCGAACCACAGCCAAAAAGCGGAAAACAGGAATTGTTTGAAGCCATCGTGAATATGTATATATAATAAAAAATAAAAGGCTTATAAACACTAAGGATTTTTATACACAATAATTATTAAAGAGCCTTTTATTCAACAACTAATACTAAAATAATAATTATGAACCGATTTTATTTCAATAAAAGCAATAGAGCCGCATTATTCTTTGCAATGACTTTATTGCCTTCCGGCATAGCATATTCACAGGTTAAGAAAGATACAGTAGCTAAAGAAAATAAAATAGATGAAGTTGTTGTGATAGGATATGGAACCCAGAGAAAAGAAGCTGTAACAGGCTCTGTAGCCACTGTAAAAGGAGATGCCCTGCGTGAAGTACCCTCTGCCAACATTACCCAGGCATTACAGGGAAGAACGGCAGGGGTAGATATCTCTCAAAGTTCCACTAAGCCGGGTGCTGCCATGCAGATCCGTATCAGGGGAACAAGATCGCTGACAGGAGATAATAACCCGTTGATCGTACTGGATGGTATTCCTTTCGTGGGATCGCTGGGAGACATAAGCTCAAGTGATATCAAAAGTATTGACATCCTGAAAGATGCCTCCGCTACAGCCATCTACGGGTCAAGAGGAGCAAACGGTGTTATTCTCGTCACCACCAACAGAGGAGCAAAAGGGCAGAAACCTAAATTTACCTATAACACCTTTACAGGAGTTCAGACTTTATTTTCAAAATATCCGATGATGGATGGACCTCAGTTTGCAAAGCTGCGTGCTTATGCCATTCCTGCAGGAAATACAACCCCTTTGTATTCAAACGGAGCTGATGAAAATAACAGTGTCAATACGGACTGGCAAAGCCTGTTTTATAAGCCGGCGATGATGACCAGCCATGATGTAGGGGTTTCAGGAGGAACAGAAGGTGGAAATTACAATGTAGGATTATCCTATTTTAAACAAAATGCATTAATTCCTGTTCAGAGTTATGAAAGATTTGCTCTGAGAATGGCCATTGACCAGCAGGTAGGATCTGTCTTTAAGTTTGGTTTTACAACCAATACAAACTATTCGGTTTCGGAAGGAAACGGAGTAAACCCGGGTGCAGTTCTGGGATATTCTCCTATTGCCGATCCTTACAATGCGGACGGAAGCCCGAAAAGAGTAATGAGCACCGCAGGAGGTATTGATCAGACATGGATTTATACCAGAAAAAGCTTGGAGAGCCTGGCAGACAAATATATTGATGAAACCAAAGCTTTTGCATCCTATAATAACCTTTACGGAGAAGCCAGCCTTCCCATCAAAGGATTAAAATACAGGTTAAATGTAGGGTTGGATTTCCGTACCTCAAACAGCGGAAACTACAGTGGTGTGGGAGTCTTCAATACAAACCCTCTGGGGCCGTCAGCGGCAGGAAAAGGGAATAACCAGACTTATCACTGGGTATTGGAAAACCTCCTGACGTACGACCGTACATTCGGAAAACATAAGATCAACGCTGTAGCATTATACTCCGCGGAACAGAATAAATATACAAGCTCATACATGAGTGCAAAAAATGTCCCTGCAGACTTTTTCCAGTATTATAACCTGGGACAGTCGCCTCAGGCAGACATTACGGTAAGACCTGAAGACCAGGTGTATTCGAAAACCGGGTTGCTTTCTGCTATGGGAAGAATCATGTATACCTATGATAACAAGTATATGCTTACAGCAACACTTCGTGCCGACGGATCTTCCAGACTGGCACCGGGTAACAAATGGCATACATATCCTGCATTATCATTGGGATGGAATGTTACCAACGAATCCTTCATGCAGAATATCAAAGCCATTAATCTCCTTAAATTCAGAGCAGGATGGGGGCAGACCTCCAATCAGGCAGTAGATCCTTACACTACAATGGGAAGATTTAATGTCGCTCCTTATAATTATGGACTTGCAGGAAGTACAGGGATTTACGGAAGCCAGCCGCCAAACCCGAATTTAGGATGGGAATATTCAAAAACACAAAACTACGGGGTAGATTTCGGAATCCTGAACAACCGCCTTACGGGAAGTGTGGAGTATTACAAAACCCATACTTATGACCTGTTGACACAGAAAAGCCTTCCTCCATCAAGCGGTTGGGCATCCATTGTTTCCAATGTGGCAGAAACAGAAAATAAAGGGGTGGAAATTTCCTTGAACGGAGTTATTTTTGATAACCCGGATGGGTTTACATGGGAAGCAGGAGTTAATTTTTACACCAATAAAAACAAAATTTTATCGCTTGCATCCGGAACACCACGTGATATCAATAACTTATGGTTCGTAGGGCATAATATTAATTCATTGTATGATTATCAATACATCGGTCTTTGGCAGGCTGGTGACCCGTATCAGAGCATTCTGGAGCCGGGAACTGCTGATGATGTGGTAGGATCTATCAAGGTTCTTTACACCGGAGGCTATAATGCCGACGGAACTCCGGTAAGAGCAATAGGACCGGATGACAGACAGATTTTTGATACCGCTCCGAAATTCCAGGGAGGATTTAATATGCGTTTTGCCTACAAGAATTTTGAACTAAGTACAGTAGGAGCTTTCCAGCACGGAGGAATCCTGGTAAGTACTATTTACGGATCTGCAAGTTATCTTAACAGATTAACGGGAAGAGGGAACAACGTGGATGTGGATTACTGGACAGAAGATAATACAGGAGCTTATTTTCCGCGTCCGGGACGTCATTTGAGTGGTGACAATCCGAAGTATTCTTCTACTTTAGCGATGTTTGATGCTTCTTACCTTAAGCTTCGTACCATTACATTAGGCTATAATGTTAATAAAGATTTTTTAAAGGATCTGAAAATTACCAGCTTAAGAATTTACTTCACCGTAACCAATCCTGTAGTCTTATTCTCTCCTTATCATAAGTTCTCAGGAATGGATCCGGAACCAAACTCTTTCGGAAATGAAAACCAGGCAGTAAGCGGATATCCAAACCGTCAGCTTGTTATAGGAGCTAACAACCCTTCCACAAGAAATTACTTAATGGGACTTAACTTAACCTTTTAAAACTGTACTGTCATGATAAATTTTAACAAAAAACTGCTATTAGGAGCAATCTTTTTATCCTTAACATTTACAGGTTGTAATGAAATTCTTGATGAGCAGCCAAGAGCAATCTATACAGCTGACTATTTTAACACACCGGACGGGGTTAATCAGGGATTTACAGCTTTATACAGACAGATGAGATTACTGTATGGCAATGGCTACTTTATGAGCAATTGTCAGAACGGAACAGACGAATCTACCTGGGCACAAAGTGCGGACGGTAACTTTAAGGAATTAGATATGTCCGGAAACGGGATTATCAATTCCAATACTTTTCCTACAAGTATGGTCTGGAACTCTGTATTCCCGTATATCAATACTGCCAACGGAATTATTGAAAAAGGACCAGGATTCGGAATTGCAGAATCTATGATCTCTGAAGCCCGTTTCTTCCGTGGATTTTATTACTTCATGCTCGTTCAGACCTATGGAGGAGTTCCTCTGGATTTAGGAGCAGGAGAATTGAAATATAATACTTTACCTTCCACCTCTTCAGCAAGAAATACGGTGCCGGAAGTATACACAAAAACAGTTTTTGCTGACCTTAAAAAAGCAATAGAAAACCTGCCTGCCTCACCAAGGGTAACCGGAGGGGTAACTAAAAATGTAGCAAGACTGATGCTTGCCAAAGCTTACCTTACTTATGGATGGTGGCTGCAGAATCCAAACGGCATTCCAACTTATCCCGAAGTGGCAAGAACTGATCCTGACGGACACAATGCCCAGTGGTATTTCCAGCAGGCTTATGATATCGCTATGGAAGGAATCAACAATCCCGGACCTTACGCGCTTCAGCCTACCTTCTATGATGTCAATGTAGGTTCAAATGACAGGAATACCGAATCCATGCTTTATGCAGACCATACACAGTCAAGTACTTATTATAACGAAAGCGACCCTGTAGGATTTGGTTCAGGCTGGGCTCCGGACAATTTTGCCGCATGGATGCAGACCTGGAACTATACTGCCATCAAAAGTAGTAAAACAACAGCATGGGTTGGAGCAGACGTAGTAAGTTCAGTACAGAGAGAAGCAGCACAGTCACTGGGACGTCCTTGGGTTCGTATGTGTCCTACTTTAGGGGTTATTAAAAATACTTTTGCAGATAAAACCAACGATTCCCGTTATGATGGAACTTTTGTAACCACGTACAGAGGAAACTGGAACAAGAATGGAACAGGCCTTACAACGGTTCCTGTACTGTATAACGCCAATAATTTACCTGTACAGCCGGGAGGAGCTATCTTAAGCTTCCTGAATGATGACAGCCAGATGCCTTCTTACCCTACAGGATCCGGACAAAGCGGTGTAGGAGCAGGAACCCTTCCGGGAAGAGCAGACTGGGTTATTGCACCGAACGGAATCAGCAGAATTGTATATCCTGGATTATGGAAAATAGGAACTTACCGTACCGATGATCCAAACGGTTTAGGATATCCGAATGCCGGATTAACCCGTCCTTTCAGCGTTGCCAAATTCTCAGAATTCTATTTTATTGCCGCAGAAGCAGCCGTAAAAGGTGCCGCAGGATCTATGACAGCCAAAGACCTTATCAATGTGATCCGTGCCCGTGCCGGAAAGTGGAAGTTTAATAATGCCCAGAATACCGCTTATGTAGCAGATAATAGCGCTGCGATGACAGCGGCCACACCTGCCGTAATTACCATTGATTATATCCTTGCGGAGAGATCCCGTGAATATTACGGAGAATTCTACAGATGGTATGATCTGGTACGTACACAGAAGTGGGGAGATTATGCGGCTACCTATCAGATCGGAGGAGCCTCTTATGGAGATCACTCTCCGCAGACGGTAACAAGAACGATCAAACCTTTTCACTATCTGAGACCAATTCCTCAGAGTCAGATTGATGCGATGGAAGTATCGGCAGATATAAAGGCAAAATATCAGAATCCCGGATACAATTAATTTCATTCTACATTCATATCAGCAACAGAGTAGGTGTGAGAACACCTGCTTTGTTTATCTGAATTAAAACTATACATTATGGAAAAAACCTGGCGTTGGTTTGGAAAAAAGACAAAATACAGCTGAGCACGCTCCGTCAAATAGGAGTAGAAGGAATTGTTTCTGCACTGCATGATATCCCAAACGGAGAAATCTGGAATTTGGAGGCCATCAATGATTATAAAAACTATATAGAAAGCCACGGACTTCGCTGGTCTGTTGTTGAAAGTCTTCCTGTGAGTGAAGCGATCAAATACGGAGGGGAAGACCGTGACTCTTTAATAGAAAATTATATCACGAGCCTTGAAAATCTGGGTAAAGCAGGAGTTACAACAGTTTGCTACAACTTTATGCCCGTTCTCGACTGGGCGCGCACCGATCTTTTTCACGAATGGGAAGACGGTTCTTCATCACTTTATTTTGACAAAGCCAAGTTTGCGTACTTCGAAATTTATATCCTTCAAAGAAAGGGGGCAGAAAACGACTATAACCCGGAGATTCTTCAGAAGGTAGAAGAATTAAAAAATACATTAACGGAGAAAGATAACAATGACCTGATAGATTCTGTTATTGTAAAAACACAGGGATTCGTGAACGGAAATATCAAAGAAGGTGAATTGAATCCTGTAGAAAAGTTTAAAAGTTTACTGGCATTGTATGATGGTATCGATAAACATCAACTACGTCAGAATATGAAATATTTCCTTGAAAAAATAATGCCTGTCTGTGAAAAATGGAATATCCAGATGTGCGTACATCCTGATGATCCGCCGTTTTCATTACTGGGCTTACCAAGAATAGTGACCAATGAAGAAGATATTGACTGGCTTCTGAAAGCTGTTGATAACCCTCACAACGGATTGACTTTCTGTGCCGGATCTTTAAGCGCCAACCTTCAGAATGATGTTCCAAAGCTTGCGCAAAAATTTGCTCATCGTACCAAATTCGTTCACCTGAGAAGTACAAATGTCTTTGAAAATGGTGACTTCATCGAGGCTCATCATCTGGGAGGAAGAGGAAGGCTCATCGAAGTAATCCGTGTATTCGAAAAAGAAAATTCTGATCTTCCTATGAGAATTGATCACGGAAGACTTTTAACAGAAGATATTGACAAAGGATATAATCCCGGCTATTCATTTTTAGGAAGAATGCTGGCATTGGGCCAGATTGAAGGAGTAATGGCCGCAGTACAGTCGGAATTACAGAAAAATTAAACTGCGTTTGTAATAAATAATAAAAAGTAAAATGAAAGACCTGTTTAGTATTGAAAACAAAGTAGCAGTCATCACAGGGGCTTCGGGTGTTTTGGGAGGTAGCCTTGCCAAAAGTTTTATAGAGGCCGGTGCCAAAGTTGTGGCTCTGGGAAGAAACCAGGAAACACTGGATGCACGTGTAAAAGAGCTTACAGATTTGGGCGGGGATGCACTTGCTGTAGAAGCCAATGTGATGGATATTGAAAGCCTTAAAGCTGCCGTAGAAAAAATAAAAGAAAAATATGGCAGCATTGATGTTCTGCTCAATATAGCCGGTGGAAATATTCCGTCAGCAACCTTATCACCCGAACAGTCATTTTTCGATATGGATATGAAAGGATGGGCAGAAGTTACCGATCTTAATATCAACGGAACCGTTTACCCGAGCTATGTTTTCGGAAAAGTAATGGCTGAGCAGGGAAGCGGCAACATTATTAATATTTCTTCCATGGCTGCTTATTCAGCGATTACAAGAGTGGCCGGATATTCTGCCGCCAAATCAGCAATTACCAATTTTACCCAATGGCTGGCCTCTGACCTTGCATTGAAATTCGGAGATAAGATACGGGTAAATGCAGTGGCACCAGGTTTTTTTATTGGAGATCAGAACCGTGCTATTCTGTTGAATCCGGATGGAAGCTTAACGGAGAGAAGTAAAAAAGTAATGGCGAAAACACCCATGCAGAGATTTGGAGAAGTAGAAGAACTGAACGGAGTTGTACAGTTTCTGTGTTCAGATGCCGCAAGTTTTATTACAGGAGCACTGATTCCTGTTGACGGAGGCTTCAGCGCATTCAGCGGAGTATAAAAACTAATTTCTTCATATCATCAAACAGGACCTTAGTGGTTTCATTAAGGGTTCTGTTTTTAAATGTAGACACCAAGTGTTGTGAAAATCTTTGATTTTCATCTTATGTGAACTTTTCTGCATAAGCATAATTGAAGTGTTCTAAAAACAAAGCTTTTGTGACTTTTGTGGTTTTGCAGAGCTTAAACAAGTTAATTAAATCCAGGATTGTAAAAATAAATAATGAGTAATTCCATTAAAAATAAAGATGTTTTCGGAAAACTGTTTCTGCTTGAATCGGCAAAAGCAGAAAATCTGTATTTCGGTTATGCCAAAGACATGCCGGTTATTGATTACCATAATCATCTTGAGCCGGATGTTATTTCTGCTAATCAGAATTTCCGTTCCCCAAATGCTATCTGGCTGGATGGTGACCATTACAAATGGAGAGCCATGAGAAATTTTGGCATTGATGAACAGTTTATTTCCGGAAATGCTTCAGATTATGAAAAATTCATGAAATGGGCCGAAGTGGTGCCTTATACTCTTCGCAATCCCTTGTTTCACTGGACGCATCTGGAACTCAAAAATCCTTTTGGAATCAGCGAATATTTATCATCCAATAATGCAGATACCGTGTATCATCAGATGAATGAAAGTCTGCAGACACCTGGTTTTTTGCCACAATCCATTATTGAAAATTTTAAAGTAGAAGCCTTATGTACTACAGATGATCCTGCTGATGATCTGGCTCATCACAAGGCTTTAAAAAACAGTGGGTTTAACACAGCTGTTCTTCCGGCTTTCCGCCCTGATGCCTATATCAATATGATTAATCCTGAACAGTATCTTTCAGGAATTAAAAAGCTTGAAAAAGTATGCGGATTTTCAATCACATCAGTCTCTGATCTTCTGAACGCACTTCAGGGAAGAATCAATTATTTTGTGGAAGCAGGAGCAAAAGTAGCTGACCACGGCTTTGAATATTTTCCGGATATCACAAAATGGAATCATAGCCTTGAAAAAGAGTTTTCTGAATTCCTGAAGGGCAATCTCTCAACATTTTCCGATCCGGATGCATTATGCGGCTATTTGCTGAAAGAGCTTTGCAAAATGTATGCAGAAAAAGACTGGGTACAGCAGTTTCATGTAGGAGCAACCCGAAACAACAATTCAGAAATGTTCAGAAAAATAGGTGCCAATGCAGGATATGATGCCATTGGAGAACCCTATTATGCACAGAGGTTGAGCATTTTATTGGATGCATTGAATTCAGAAGGAAAACTGGCTAAAACCATTATTTACAATCTGAATCCAGCATTTAACGAAGTTCTTGCATCTCTTGCCGGAAACTTCAACGAAGGAGGTATCAAATCCAAAGTACAGTTTGGAGCAGCCTGGTGGTTTCTTGATCAGCTAGATGGGATGACAAAACAGATGAATACGCTTTCCAATATCGGTCTGATCAGCACTTTTGTCGGAATGTTGACTGATTCCCGAAGCCTGCTGTCATTCTCAAGACACGATTATTTCAGAAGACTTTTGTGCAATCTGTTCGGAAGTGAAATGGAAAGAGGTCTGCTGCCCGATGATGAAAAATGGGTAGGAAAGATCATTCAGGATATCTGTTATCACAATACAAAAAATTATTTTGAAATCTAATACCATGCAGGATTCAGCTAAAATACTATGTTTCGGGGAACTGCTTCTCCATTTTGCCCCGGATTCCGAAGGAAACTGGCTCAATGAACAGTCTCTGAAGATGTATGTTGGTGGTGCTGAATACAATGTAGCAGCAGCACTTTCCCAGTGGAAGAATTCTGTGAAACTGTTATCAGCCTTACCGGATAATTTTGTAGCAAACCAGCTGGAATCTCAGCTTAAAAATAAAGGAATAGAAGTCCTTGCAGAAAAAAACAAGGGGAGAATAGGAACATTTTATCTTTCTTCCGATGGCGATATGCAGAATGCTTCAGTGGTTTACGACCGATTTCCGTCTGTTTTTACCCAGTCGGATTTTGAAAATTTCAGTGATGATGAGATATTTTCAGGAGTAAAATGGCTGCATATCAGCACCATTACGCCGGCTTTGAGTGACAATGCATTCCGCAAATGTCTGCAAATCATGAAAGAAGCCAGAACAAGAAATATCACGGTTTCACTCGACCTGAATTATAGAGCGTTGCTTTGGCAAAACCAGAATCCTCACAAAATTAAAGAGCTGATGCCTTTTGTGAATGTTCTCATGGGAAATATCTGGTCTGTGGAGCAGTTCCTGGATATTCCTGTTGAATATGAACTTAACGGAAATTTCGATGATGAAAACCTTCTGAAACAGGCTGAAAAAACAGCATTGGAAATCAGAAGACAATTCCCGGAGGTAGAAAAAATTGCGAATACTTTCCGCTTTACAAACGGGGAACAGGTGAATTACTTTGCCACCTTATTTGCTGATGAACAGCTTTTGATTTCAGAAAAATATAATTCAGATACCATTAAAGAAAGAGTAGGAAGCGGTGATTCTTTCATGGCCGCTTTGATTCATGGAATTTTAAAAGGAAATCCTGAACAGCAGGTTCTGGAAGATGCTACAAAAGTTGCTTTTAAAAAGCTTTTTGTAAAGGGAGATACCATTGATGAAAGCATTAATATCGAAACATTATGAATGAAATAGTACAAAAAATAAAAGACCAGAAAATTGTTCCGTTGTTTTATAACGAATCGTTTGAAGTCTCAAAAAATATCATAAAAGCTTTATACGAAGCAGGAATCCGTGTGATAGAATATACTAACCGCGGCCATCAGGCACTGGAAAATTTCACTAAGCTGAAAGAAATTTCCCATACAGAATTTCCTGATCTTCTGTTAGGAATCGGGACGGTAAAAAATATACAGGAAATGGATGATTATGCTAACGTAAAATCAGATTTTATCATTACACCTGTTATCAATGAGGCATTGGTAAACCATGCTCTCGAAAAAAATATACTTCTGATTCCGGGCTGCTTTACCCCTTCCGATATCAATATCGCGCATCAGAATGGGTTAACACTGGTTAAAATATTTCCGGCTGATGCTTTAGGAAAGAACTACATCAAATCGGTACAGCCTGTTTTTCCGGGAATGAATTTTATGCCAACCGGAGGAATCCATGCTGAAACTGAAGATATCAGAGAATGGCTCAATGGAGGTGCCATAGCAGCAGGGTTGGGAAGTTCCCTTATTGGAAAAGATTGTAATGAAGAAGAATTGACCCAGAAAACACAGAATTTATTACAACAACTTAATCATAATTAAATGCAGGCTCCTCAAAACCGCAATATAAGATGGTGGATGCTGTCCCTTGTCTTTCTCGCCACTACGATCAATTATCTTGACCGTCAGGTAATGGGTTTACTGAAACCTGTACTGGAAAAAGAATTTAGCTGGGATGAAAAAGATTACAGCTATATCGTTATGGCCTTTACCACGACATATGCCATCGGTTACATGGCGATGGGAAGGTTTATAGACAGGGTAGGAACCAAAATCGGGTATGCGGCTTCCCTTATTGTATGGAGTTTGGCGTCGATAGGACATGGTCTTGTAAAAAGTACCATCGGGTTTATCATTGCGAGAAGCACGTTGGGAATAAGTGAAGCAGGAAATTTCCCTGCTGCCATCAAGTCTGTCGCTGAATGGTTTCCGAAAAAAGAAAGAGCACTGGCAACGGGAATTTTTAACTCAGGAGCAACGGTGGGAGCTATTTTAGCACCGCTATTGGTTCCGTTCATTCTCGGACATTACGGGTGGAGGCAGACTTTTGTCTGGATCGGCGCTTTGGGTATGGTTTGGATTGTCCTTTGGTGGAAATTCTATGCCGTACCGGAAAAAACAAAAAATCTCAGCAAGGAAGAATTGCAGTACATAAAAAGTGATCAGGCTGAAAAAGCAGAGGAAAAAACCAAAATTCCTTTATCGGAATTACTGAAATATAAAGTAACTTGGTCATTTGCCATTGGTAAAATTTTAACTGATCCTATCTGGTATTTCTTCATGTTCTGGCTGCCGGCGTATTTTTCGGATGTATTCAAAATGGATTTAACAAAACCATCGCTTCCATTAATTATTATCTACAGCGGAACCACGATCGGAAGTATCGGTGGAGGATATCTCTCATCATTTCTGATCAAAAAAGGCTGGGCCATCGGAAGAGCCAGAAGTATTACGATGTTACTGTTTGCTTTGATGGTAGTTCCGGTCATGTTCTCAAAATATGTAGATAATATGTGGATGATTACGATTATCATTGCTTTTGCAACAGCCGCACACCAGGGATGGGGAGCCAATCTTATGACCACGGTCGGAGATCAGTTACCAAACAGCTATGTAAGTTCTGTTATTGGTTTCGGCGGAATGCTCGGTTCAGCGGCAGGAATTATTTTTCCGTTGTTCATCGGGATTGTTTTGGACACATTCAAAAAGGCAGGAAACGTCAATGGCGGTTACAATATTATTTTCTTTATTGCAGGAATTTCATATGTTGCAGCCTGGGGACTCATTTCGTTGATTAACAGAAAGAAAACAGTTTAGTATAACAATAATATAGTTTGAAATTTAAAAAATAAAAATGAAATCCGGGCTTTACATCACCATAGGTCTTCTGATCAGTATATTTTCCTTTGCCCAGAAAGGAGGAAAGTATAAGCTGTGGTATGATAAACCCGCAAAACAATGGGTGGAAGCTCTACCGGTAGGAAACGGAAATATGGCAGCGATGGTTTATGGAGACCCTTATCAGGAAAAGCTTCAGCTGAATGAAGGGACATTCTGGTCTGGAGGTCCTTCCCGGAATGATAATCCGGATGCTCCAAAAGTTCTGGATTCAATCCGCTATTATTTATTTCATGGAAACTATAAAAGAGCCCAAATTCTTGCGGATAAGGGATTAACAGCTAAAACAGTTCACGGTTCGGCATTTCAGAATATTGGTGATTTTACACTGGATCTGAATAACCTTAAAGAGATCAGAAATTATTACAGAGAACTGGACATTGAAAAAGCAATAGCAACCACTACATTTACCTCTGGTGGCATTTATTTTAAAAGAGAAGTTTTTGCCTCAATTCCAGACCATGTAATCGTCATTAAATTGAGTTCAGATCACAAAAATGCACTGAACTTTACAGCGAAATTCAATAGTGAGCTTAAAAAGAACGTTAAAGCTATTGATGCCAATACTTTACAGATGGATGGGATTTCTTCCACATTAGACGGCATTCCGGGCCAGGTGAAATTCAATGCACTGGCAAAATTTATTACCAAAGGTGGGAAAACTCAAACCTCAGAGGAAGGAATTTCAGTAAGCAATGCTCATGAGGTCATGATTCTAATTTCCATTGCGACCAATTTTACAGACTACAAAAATTTAAATACAGACGAAGTTGCAAAAGCCAGAAAGTATATTGAAGCAGCAGCAAATAAAAGTTTCAAAACTTTAGTTCAAAACCATCTGAATGCTTATCAGAACTATTTCAAAAGGGTAGATCTGAATTTAGGAACTTCCGAAGCAGCAAAAAATCCTACAGATGTCCGGATTAAAAATTTTGCAACGGGTTATGACCCGGAACTCATTTCATTGTATTATCAGTTCGGGCGTTATCTCCTGATTTCTTCCTCTCAGCCGGGTGGCCAGCCTGCCAATCTGCAGGGGATCTGGAACAATTCCAATAAACCGGCCTGGGACAGCAAGTATACGATTAACATTAATACGGAAATGAATTACTGGCCGGCTGAAAAGACCAATCTTTCTGAAATGCATGAACCATTGATTCAGATGATAAAAGATTTGAGCGAAACAGGAAAAGAAACGGCAAAAACAATGTACAACAGCCGTGGCTGGGTAGCACATCATAACACCGATATCTGGAGAATAACAGGGGTAGTGGATTTTGCCAATGCCGGAATGTGGCCGATGGGCGGAGCCTGGCTTTCACAGCATTTGTGGGAAAAATATTTATACAGCGGAGACGAACACTATCTGCGAACTATTTATCCTGTTCTGAAATCTGCAGCACAGTTCTATGAAGACTTCCTGATTGAAGAGCCTGCGCATCACTGGTTGGTAGCAAGCCCGTCAATGTCACCCGAAAATATTCCGCAGGGACACCAGGGAAGTGCTCTGGCAGCGGGAAATACAATGGATAATCAGTTGATGTTCGACTTGTTCACCAAAACAAAAAAGGCAGCACAGATTCTCAATACAGATTCAGATAAAATTCAGGTCTGGAACACTATTATTTCAAAATTACCGCCGATGAAAATCGGAAGTTACGGACAATTGCAGGAATGGATGGAAGACCTGGACGATCCTAAAGATAACCACAGACATGTTTCGCATCTATATGGATTATTTCCTTCCAACCAGATCAGTCCCTTTACCACACCGGAATTGCTGGACGCCTCCAGAACTGTGCTTATTCACCGTGGTGATGTATCCACAGGCTGGTCAATGGGCTGGAAAGTCAATCTTTGGGCTAAATTATTAGATGGAAATCACGCCAATAAATTAATCAAAGATCAGTTAACACTGGTAGAAAAAGACGGTTGGGGCAGCAAAGGCGGAACGTATCCGAATCTTTTCGATGCCCATCCGCCATTCCAGATTGATGGAAATTTCGGCTGTACTTCCGGGATTACCGAAATGCTTCTGCAGACTCAAAATGGTTTTATAGACATTCTTCCAACACTTCCTGATGAGTGGAAAAGCGGCAGCATTTCAGGGCTGAAAGCGTATGGAGGCTTTGAAGTCAGTGTGAGCTGGGAAAATAATCAAGCTAAAGAAATGACCATAAAATCCGGATTGGGAGGAAACTGCAGAATAAGACTTCCGAACGAAATGAAACTTTCCGGAAACACAAAACTGAAAAATGCAGAAGGTAAAAACCCGAATCCTTTTTTTGAAATTCCGGAAACTCCAAAACCACTAATTTCTGACAAAGCAAGATTGAATCCTGTTGAAATTAAAACTGATCTTATCTATGATTTTCCGACTGAAGCAGGAAAGTTGTATACATTAAAATGGAGTGATAAAAGCTCTGAAAGACAATCTGAAACTAAATCTACTTACAATAAAAACTAAAAAATCTATATATGAAAAAGAGTCTAATGAATCCTGTTTTTTTAAGAAATAAAACCAATGTCATCGCAGTGGCGGCTTTACTTTCCATCAGTAACCTCTCTGCACAGACTTTTTCCGACTTCAACTACCGTGGAAACGATAAAATATATAATGACAACCCTCTTAAACCGGGCGAGTTCTATTCCCCGATTTTACAGGGCTGTTACCCCGATCCAAGCATCACCAAAAAAGGTGACGATTATTACCTGGTAAACTCTTCTTTCTCAATGTTCCCGGGCGTTCCGATCTTCACGTCTAAAGATCTGGTAAACTGGAAACAGGTGGGGCACGTTTTGGACAGGCCTTCACAGCTTAAAGTTGAAAATTCGGGCGTTTCGCATGGAATTTATGCACCGGATATCAAATACAATAAGCACAACGATACTTTTTATATGATTACTACACAGTTTGCGGGCGGTATCGGAAATATGGTTGTAAAAACCAAAGATCCTGCAAAAGGATGGAGCGAAGTTCAGAAACTGAATTTCGAAGGTATTGATCCTTCTATTTTCTTTGATGATGATGGAAAAGCTTACATTGTTCACAATGATGCTCCTCCACAAGGAACCGAGCAGTATCAAGGTCACCGCGTTATTAAAATGTGGGATTACGACCTTGAAAAAGACCAGGTAGTTGCAGGCTCGGATAAGATTATCGTAAACGGTGGGGTTGACCTTTCCCAAAAACCGATCTGGATTGAAGGTCCCCATATTTACAAAAAGAACGGTAAATATTACCTGATGTGTGCAGAAGGCGGAACGGGAGGCAACCATAGCGAAGTGATTTTTATGGCAGATTCTCCGAAAGGACCATTTGTTCCCGCTAAAAATAATCCAATTCTTACGCAAAGATATTTTCCGAGAGACCGAAAAGAAAAAGTGGATTGGGCAGGTCACGCAGATTTGGTGGAAGGTCCTAACGGACAATGGTATGGCGTATTTTTAGCAATTCGTCCAAATGTCAATAACCGTGTTAACAAAGGCCGTGAAACATTTATCCTTCCAGTTGACTGGAGCGGAACGTATCCTGTATTCCAAAATGGCCTGGTTCCGATGAAACCAAAATTGAAAATGCCACAAGGTGTTCAGAATCAAACCGGGCAAACCGGATTTTTCCCGAACGGCAACTTTACCTATAACGATAAATTAAACGATAAAAATCTTGATTTCCGATGGATTGCGATGCGCGGACCGCGTGAAAGCTTTATTACGGTTACAAAAAACGGTGTGAAAGTAAATCCTTTTGCCACCAATATCAAAGCGTTGGCTCCGATTTCATCTTTGTTCCACAGATTACAGCACGAAGATTTTGAAACTTCTGTAACCTTAGATTATAAACCAAAATCGGAAAAAGAATTGGCTGGAATTACCCTCTACCAAAGCGAAACATTCAATTACGTTTTCGGAATTACCAAAAAAGATAAAGATTTCTACATCGTATTGGAAAGAACAGAAAAAGGACAGTCAAAATTGATTGCAAGCGAAAAAATTTCATTATCCAAACCGGTTAAACTGCAGGTTGTTGCCGATAAAGATGAACATAACTTTAATTATTCACTGGATGGCAGGAATTATAAAAATCTTGGCGGGCCGGTTTCAGGAGATATACTTTCTACCGATGTAGCGGGAGGCTTTACAGGAAGCCTTATCGGGCTGTACAGCACCTCTTCCAATGATATTGTACCGAATTAAGTTAGTATTGGCAATGTCACACTGAGCTTGTCGAAGTGTTTCCTTTTAAGACTGAAAAGAATCAAATCGAACCAAAATATCAAAAACGTGAAAATCAAAAAATCTTATATAGTTTCTTTATTGGGATTTATCGGGCTGAATCTTCTTTCAGCCCAGGTAAATCCTTCCGGAAAACAGAGTACTGCATTTACCAATCCCATCATCTGGGCAGATGCACCGGATCTATCCATTACCAGAAACGGAAATGATTTTTACCTGATCAGTACCACCATGCATCTGATGCCCGGAGCTCCGGTAATGCATTCCAGGGATCTGGTACATTGGGAAATGTCTGGTTATGTTTTCGATACTTTGAATGACAACTCAAAATACGATTTATTGAACGGAACCGTTTACGGCAGAGGCCAATGGGCTTCTTCAATCCGCTATCATAAAGGGAAATACTATGTTTTATTCTCTCCGAATGATGAACCTTTCAAATCTTATTTCTATGTGACTGATGATCCCGAAAAAGGAAAATGGAAACTCATCACCAGAACACGGCATTTCCATGATGCTTCACTGTTTTTTGATGATCATGACAGGATTTATGTTTTCACTTCCAACAAAGTTTTTGAACTGAGTTCTGATTTTAAAGAAGTGATCGGAAATCCGGATGGAACTGAGGTATTTCAGAAAGATGATTCGGAAACCGGGCTTCTGGAAGGTAATCAGATCATCAAAAGAAACGGGAAATATTATATGATGATGATATCCTGGCCAAGAAACGGGAAACGCCGCCAGGTCGTCTACAGGGCAGATAAAGTGACAGGTCCTTACGAGAAAAAAGTAATCCTGGAAGATAATTTCTTAGGATTTTCCTATGCAGGGCAGGGCGCTTTGATAGATGATAAAAACGGAAACTGGTATTCCCTTATTTTCCAGGACAGAAACGGGGTTGGACGTGTTCCGCTGCTGTTGCCTGTTCAATGGGAAAATGATTGGCCGGTATTGGGAGATAACGGAAGAGTTCCTTTGAAAGGAGAAGTTCCGCTTCCGCCGTTCAAACCCAAAAATCATTTGGTGGAAAGCGATAAATTCTCTGGTAAAACAATGAAAATCCAGTGGCAATGGAATCATAATCCGGTGAATGAAGCGTGGTCTTTATCTGAAAGAAAAGGCTTTCTGAGACTGAAAACCAGCAGGGTAGTAGACAATCTGTATGCGGCACCCAACACTTTGACCCAGAGAATGGAAGGTCCGGCTTCTTCAGCAGTTGTCGCCATGGATCTTACAGGAATGAAAGATGGAGATGTAGCAGGTTTCAGTGCCTTCAACGGGGATTCCGGGATTTTGTCAGTAGTGAAGGAAGGTGGAGAAAAATTCATTGTTTTTTCAACCAACGAAGTGAGCCTGGACAATAAAACAAAAGCCATTACAGGGGTTAAAAAAGAAGAAAAAAAACGAATTCCTCTCAATTCGGATAAGGTTTTTCTCCGTATTGATGCTGATTTTAACCTCGGGAAAGATCTTGCAGACTTTTATTACAGTACTGATCAAAAGAACTGGACGGAAATGGCAAAAGATTACAAAATGATCTTTGATTATCGTAGATTTTTTATGGGATCGAAATTCGCAGTTTTCAATTATGCCAC
This sequence comes from Chryseobacterium gleum, assembly GCF_900636535.1. Classification (NCBI taxonomy): domain Bacteria; kingdom Pseudomonadati; phylum Bacteroidota; class Flavobacteriia; order Flavobacteriales; family Weeksellaceae; genus Chryseobacterium; species Chryseobacterium gleum. The sequence goes on along the minus strand of NZ_LR134289.1, from coordinate 1,272,308 downwards.
TAAAAATACCGGAGGCTTCGTAGATGTGGATTTTTTCAGAGTCAGTGAAGCTGGAAAATAAAATCAAATGCAGATAAAAGTCTGTTGTAAACAGTAAGTAAAATATACCTATTATTTTTTTATCTGAAATAATAAGTGTGAAAAATACAAATAAAAATCATGAATAAATCGGTTATATTGGCTTTAGGACTTGTTTTGTCGGGAATGTTCGTTTCCGCACAAACTTTTGATCAACAGGCACCGCAGGGTTTCGATGTGGAAAACGCTGCTGTTTCCCACGGGAAAATTGACACGATTCAATACCAATCGAAAACCGTTGGAACAACAAGAAGAGCTTTGATTTATACACCGCCGGGATTCAAAAAAAGTGAAAAATATCCCGTTCTTTATCTTCTTCACGGAATTGGCGGGGATGAAAAAGAATGGTTCAACCAGGGAAAACCCAATATTATTCTCGATAATCTGTATACACAGGGAAAACTTCAGCCGATGATTGTTGTACTTCCCAACGGCCGTGCGATGAAGGATGACAGGGCGACGGGAAATATAATGGCTCCGGATAAAGTGGAAGCTTTTGCAACTTTTGAAAAAGATTTACTGAATGACCTGATTCCGTTTGTAGAGAAAAAATATCCGGTTAAAAAAGACCGTGAAAACCGTGCTTTGGCAGGACTGTCAATGGGAGGCGGACAGACACAGAATTTTGCTTTCGGAAACATTGATAAGTTTGCCTGGCTCGGCGCATTTTCTTCTGCACCCAATACAAAAGAGCCCAATAAGCTTTTACCCAATCCACAGGATGCGCTAAAGCTGAAGCTGATCTTTATTTCCTGTGGTGATGCAGACGGGCTGATGCCTTTCAGCAAGAGAACCAGCGATTATCTGAGAAAAAATAAAATTCCTCATATCTTTTATATAGAACCAGGCGGTCACGATTTTAAGGTTTGGAAAAATGATTTATACATCTTTTCACAGCTGCTGTTTAAGCCTGTTGATAAAACCAAGTTTGAAGGATTTACCGTTTTGGGAACTCCTGCAGCAACCAATATCAGAAATGCCCAGTATCCTCAAATCCTTCCTGACGGAAGGGTGATGTTCAAAGTGAAGGCACCGGAAGCACAGAAAGTTCAGATCGATTTAGGGAAAAAATATGACCTGAAAAAAGATACTGACGGCTTCTGGACAGGTACAACTGATCCGCAAAGCGGAAGCTTCCATTATTATTCACTTCTGATTGACGGGGTTGCAGTTGCAGACCCCTCCAGCGAAACATTCTACGGAATGGGAAGGTATGCCAGTGGAATCGATATTCCTTTCGAAGGAGATGATTTCTATGCGTTAAAAGACGTTCCTCATGGAGATATCCGTATTAAAAATTTCTATTCCAAAGTCACCAATTCCTGGAGAAGAGTTTTTATTTACACGCCACCGGGTTACGACCAGAATCCTGCTGAATCTTATCCTGCACTGTATATTTTACATGGCGGAGGTGAGGATGAAAGCGGCTGGGCCAACCAGGGCAAAACCAATCTGATTCTGGATAATCTGATCGCAGAAGGAAAGGCAAAAAAAATGATCATCATTATGCCGGACGCCAATATCGGACAGGGCGGAATCCGGAACTTTGGAGAGCGCAATCTTCAGATGTTTGAAAAAGAGCTGAAGGAATCCATCATTCCGTTTGCCGAATCTAATTACAGGATAAAAAAAGGTAAAGAAAACCGTGCGTTGGCAGGACTTTCTATGGGTGGGATTTATACGCTGTATGCCGGAATTCAGAATTCAGATATGTTTTCTGGTTTGGGAGTTTTCAGCTCAGGATACATGTTGCCGATGCTTCAGGATGTTGCTGATAAACAGTACCAATTTTTAAATGAAAATAGATCTGCTTTTTCATCCAACATCAGAAATTTCTGGATTTCAATGGGTGGAAAAGATGATATTGCTTATGAAAACGGTCAGAAAATGCTGAAAGAACTGGATAAAAGCGGAATTAAATATACGTACACAGATTATCCGGGAGGTCACACATGGCCGGTTTGGAGAAATAGTCTGCATCAGTTTGCCCAGGTACTTTTTAAATAATGTTTTCAAATCTGAAATAGAATGAGCTTTACAAAGATGAACATAAAGACTTCCATCGTTACGGTTATCATGTTTTCCGGAATGGTAAATGTCAGTGCACAGTCTTATCAGAAAACAGATTCAGGATTGAAGTTTTCTGCTGATCATATGAATGTTGAAGTGAAATTTTATGGAGAAAATACGGTTAGGATTATTAAATATCCTGCAGGCAGATCATTTGTCAAAAATAGTTTGTCGGTCATTAAACAGGAACAGAAAATCAGATTCTCAGTTTCAGAAAAAAATAATGTTATTTCATTGAAAACAAATGACCTCCTGCTTTCCATTAATACTAAAAATGGAGTGATCACTTATGCATTGCCATCCGGAAAAGAGCTTTTGAAAGAAACCGCAAATAATTTCAAACCATTTAATGATGCCGGAACGCAGACTTATTCTGTAAGACAGGATTTTCAGCTTGAAAAGGACGAGCCGATCTACGGTCTGGGAATTCTGCAAAATGAAAAAATGTCCCAGCGGAATACCGATGTAAAAATGATTCAGAATAATACCTGGGATTTTGTGCCTTTTTTTCAGTCTGTGAAAGGATATGGTGTTTTTTGGGATAACTATTCACCCACACAATTTACGGATACACCTCAGAAAACATCCTTTTCATCAGAAGTGGGAGATGGTATAGATTATTACTTTATCTACGGTAAAAACGCCGATGGAGTCGTTGCCGGAATGCGTGATCTTACAGGAAATGTGCCCATGCTTCCTTTATGGACATATGGCTACTGGCAAAGCAAAGAACGTTACAAAAGCCAGGATGAACTGGTGAACGTTGTTAAAAAATACCGTGATCTGAAAGTTCCTCTGGACGGAATCATACAGGATTGGCAATATTGGGGAAACAATTATCAGTGGAATGCCATGGACTTCATCAGTCCCGACTTTCCGGATGCTAAAAAAATGGTACAGGATATCCATGATATGAATGCCCATCTTTCAGTTTCCATCTGGTCGTCATTCGGACCAATGACCAGACAGTACCGTGAAATGGATCCAAAGGGTATGCTTTTCAATATCAGTACATGGCCTGAATCAGGCCGTGATGTCTGGCCTCCGGATATGAATTATCCTTCCGGTGTCCGTGTTTATGATGCGTACAATCCTGAAGCCAGAAATATATACTGGAAATACCTGAACAAAGGCATTTTCAGTCTGGGAGTAGATTCCTGGTGGATGGATTCAACAGAACCTGATCATCTCAGCCAGAAAGCGGAAGACCTGGACACTAAGACCTATCTTGGCTCATTCAGAAAAGTAAGAAATGCGTATCCTCTGATGACAGTAGGCGGTGTTTACGATCATCAGCGTGAAACCACTGGTGATAAAAGGGTTTTTATTTTAACAAGGTCAGCTTTTGCAGGCCAGCAGCGATATGCAGCCAACACCTGGTCCGGAGATGTCAATTCTTCCTGGGAAACATTGCGCAAACAGGTACCGGCAGGATTGAATTTCAGTCTTACAGGAAATCCGAATTTCAACTCTGACATCGGAGGTTTCTTTGCCGGTGTTTATAAAAGAAATGGAGGTTCAAAAAATCCAATGTTCCAGGAACTGTATGTCCGATGGCTGCAGTATGGAACCTTTACACCAATGATGCGCTCGCATGGAACCGATGTTGCGAGGGAAATTTATCAGTTTGGGAATAAAGGAGACATTGTGTATGATGCGATAGAAAAATTCATCAGGCTGCGTTACAGTATGTTACCTTATATCTATTCTGTTTCCCATGATGTTTCAAAAAACGGATCCAGCTTTATGAGGGCCCTTTCCATGGATTTTCCTTCAGACAAAAAAACATGGGATATGAATAATGAATATCTTTTTGGAAAATCATTGCTGGTGGCGCCGGTTCTCAATGCTCAATATACTCCTGAAAAAGTAGTTAAAACCGATGAAAATGAAGGCTGGAATAAAACTGATGGCAACAAGGAAAATTCAGTTTCCAACATAGATTTTACCCAAAATAAAACCGTTAAAGTTTATCTCCCGGAAGGAACAGATTGGTTCGACTTCTGGACCAATGAAAAACACAAAGGAGGAAAGGAAATTCAGAAATCTGTTAATCTTCAGACTATTCCTTTGTATGTAAAAGCAGGAAGCATCATTCCGTTGGGTCCCGATATTCAATATGCAACGGAGAAAAAATGGGATCATCTTACCATAAAAGTTTATCCGGGAAGCGATACCGATTTCATTGTATATGAAGATGAATTCGATAACTATAATTACGAAAAAGGATTCTATACAGAAATACCTTTTCACTGGAACGAAAAATCAAAAACACTAACGATAGGTGACCGGAAAGGCAAATACAAAGGAATGATTGAGACAAGGAGTTTTAACCTGATTCTTCCTGATGGCCAACAGAAAACAGTGGATTATTCCGGAAAAAAAACAGATGTTCATTTTAAATAAACTTAAAGTATTGACTATAATTTATGTTTGTCTTTTGATGAATGAAGCTTAATAAATCGGTTTAAAATCATGTTGAAGAATACATTTTTAATTACAGGAATTATCTTGCTTTCCTTTACTGCTTCCAAAGCTCAGTCAGTAGTCTGGCTGGATAAGCTTGATTTGAACGTGGCCACTCAAGGACATGGAAAGCCGGGAGTTAATACTTCTGTGGATGGCAAAAAACTGACGATTGCCGGAGAAACATTTGACAGAGGCTTTGGAACTCACGCTGAAAGTTCTTTGTTGATTAAATTAAATGGCAAAGCAAAAAGCTTTTCAGCAATGGTGGGAATGGATGATGAAATCAAAGGTCAAAATCCCGCTGCCGAATTTGAAATTTACGGCGACAACAAAAAACTTTGGTCAAGCGGGGTCATGAAATTAGGCGATAAAGCAAAGCCTGTTTCCGTTTTGCTGGAAGGTGTAAAACAATTAGAATTAGTCGTAACAGACGGCGGAAACGGACCTTATTATGATCACGCCGATTGGGCAGATGCTAAGTTTGAAACAGCAAACGGTGCAAAACTGACAACATTTAACCCGATTTCGTCAGTACCTTATATTTTGACGCCAAAACCTGCAGCAACTCCAAAAATTAATTCAGCAGGCGTTTATGGAGTTCGTCCTGGCTCACCTTTTTTGTTCAGGGTTGCAGCAACGGGCGACAGACCAATGACTTTTACGGCGAAAAACCTTCCGAAAGGTTTAACAATAGATTCACAGACCGGAATCATCACTGGAAAAATAGATTCTAAAGGAAGTTATGAAGTGACTTTGAATGCTAAAAATGCGAAAGGTTCAGCTTCAAAAAAATTGAAAATAGAATGTGGAGACAGAATCGCTCTCACACCTACAATGGGCTGGAATAGCTGGAACTGCTTCGGACATGAAGTTTCTGCTGATAAAGTGAAACGTGCAGCAGATGCCCTTATAAAGTCGGGACTGATCAATCACGGCTGGAATTATATCAATATTGATGATTCCTGGCAGTATAACAGAGATGGAAAAGACCCTTCATTCCAGGGAAAAATGCGCGATGAAAACGGTTATATCCTGACCAATTCCAAATTTCCTGATATGAAAGGTCTTGCAGACTACATGCATAACAATGGCTTGAAAATGGGAATTTATTCTTCTCCCGGTCCATGGACCTGTGGCGGATGTGCCGGAAGCTACGGTTACGAAAAACAGGATGCTGAAAGCTATACCAAATGGGGCGTTGATTACCTGAAATATGACTGGTGCAGCTATGGCGGTGTAATTGACGGGCTGCCGGATAATGATCCCAATAAAGTTCCTTCTCTTGCCTTTCAGGGCGGCGGAGATCCGGATAAAGGTGTAAAACCGTTCAAACTGATGGGAAGCCTTTTGAAGCAGCAGCCAAGAGATATCGTTTACAATCTCTGCCAATATGGAATGGGCGATGTATGGAAGTGGGGTGATGAGGTCAATGCACAATCCTGGCGTACCACCAACGATATTACAGATACTTGGTCAAGCGTAAAGAATATTGCCCTTGCTCAGGATAGAGCCGCGCCTTTTGCGAAACCCGGAAACCGGAACGATCCGGATATGCTGGTTGTTGGCGTTGTTGGCTGGGGAAATCCACATCAGAGCCGGTTGAAGCCTGATGAACAGTATCTTCATATGAGTCTGTGGAGTATTTTTTCAGCCCCGTTGCTCATTGGCTGTGACCTTGAGAAACTGGATGATTTCACCTTAAACCTTCTGACGAATGACGAGGTTATCGCCGTCAATCAGGATGCTTTGGGAAGACAGGGTGTTTGTTTGCAGACCATTGGTGAGCTCAGAATTTATGTCAAAGATTTGGAGGACGGAAGCAAAGCTGTGGCTTTTGCCAATTTCGGAAGAGAAAAAGTGACGCTACCCTATAAAGATTTCAAAAAATTAGGAATTTCCGGTGTTCAGACGGTTCGTGACCTTTGGAGACAGAAGGATATTGCAGAAATCAATACGGACAAAAAAGGTCTTTCATTGGACATTCCGGCACATGGCGTTGCCTATTATAAATTCATTTCACTCAATAATTAAGATTAAGATATGAATCAACGAAACTTAAAATATATCACACTTTCTTTTCTGTTGGCAGGGATTGGTATTGCTGCACAGAATCCGGTTATTCAGACCCATTTTACACCAGATCCGGCTCCCATGGTCTATCAAGGGAAAATGTATGTTTATACAGGGGATGATCAGCCGGGATTTGATTTTTATACGATGACCAAATGGCGGGTGTATTCCACGGAAGATATGGTCAATTATACAGACCATGGTTCGCCTATTTCTTTAGAGTCTTTCAGCTGGGCGCGGGACAGGGCCTGGGCAGCACAGTGTATTGAAAGAAACGGTAAATTCTACTGGTATATCTGTGTACAGACCGTTGACAACAATATGGCTATTGGGGTGGCGGTGTCTGACAGTCCTACAGGGCCTTTCAGAGATGCTTTGGGAAAACCTCTGATTTCAACCGGAACCTGGGATAATATTGACCCGACGGTTTTTATAGATGATGACGGACAGGCTTATCTGTATTGGGGAAACAGTAAATTATTTTATGTGAAGCTCAATAAAGATATGACTTCCTATCAGGGGAAAATCACAGAAATTCCACAATCGGTGGAAGCTTTCGGCGGGCTGAGACGTCCCGGGAAAAGTGATGAGGTTCTGCAAAAGCAGGAAAAATTTGATGATGTATATGTAGAAGGACCATGGCTTTACAAGCGAAACAATCAATATTATATGATGTACGCTGGAATGACCGGAAGAACAGAATGTTTATCCTATTCAACCAGCCCATCGCCAACCGGGCCGTGGAAATATCAGGGGAAAATAATGACCGACCAGCCTACTAACAGCTTTACCAACCATGGCGGAATTATCGATTTCAAAGGAAAGTCCTACCTGTTTTACCATACCGGACTATTGCCGGCCGGAGGAAGCTACGGACGCTCAACTGCTGTAGAAGAATTCAGATATCATGCTGACGGGACTATTCCGAAGATTATAATGACCAAAGAAGGTGTAGCTCCGGCTGGAACCTTAAATCCATATCAGAGAACCGAAGCCGAAACTATGGCATGGTCGGAAAAATGCAGCACTTCCGAAAACAGGAAAACCGGAGTGTATGTCTCCGATGCCAGAGCAGGAGGGTATATCAGGGTCCGTTCGGTAGATTTTGAAAAAGGGGCTTCTGCATTTTCAGCTTCCGTTGCCGCAGGAATCGATGGCGGTATCCTGGAAGTTCATCTGGATGATGTTAAAGGACCAAAAATAGCCGAGATTGAAATTCCGAGAACCGGTGGCTGGGAAGAATTTAAAACGCTGACAACAAAAATTTCAGCATCCGTTTTCGGTGTCCACGATCTGTATTTTGTGTTCCAGGGAAAAAATATTACGGCAGGGAGAAAGCTGTTTAATTTCGATTACTGGAGTTTTCAGAAAAAATAACTGATTATGAAAAATACAATACAATATATACTGGGACTTTGTCTGATAGGCTTTTCCGAAGGCTTATCAGCGCAGAACCCTATTATTCAGACCAACTACACTGCAGATCCGGCACCAATGGTCTACAATGACAGGCTGTATGTCTACACCACACACGATGAGGATGATTCCACCTGGTTTACCATGAACGACTGGAAAGTGTATTCCACCAACGACATGGTCAACTGGACAGATCACGGAACAATTCTCTCGTATAAAGATTTCGACTGGGCAAAACGTGATGCCTGGGCCGCACAATGTGTAGAAAGAAACGGAAAGTTTTTTTTATACGTTCCGATGTGGTCCAAAACCAATAACAAAGGCGCTATAGGGGTTGCCGTTGGCGACAGTCCGTTTGGGCCTTTTCATGATCCGCTGGGAAAGCCTCTTGTTCAGAGCGAATGGGGAGATATTGATCCTACCGTTTTTGTAGATGATGACGGACAGGCTCATATGTACTGGGGAAATCCTAAATTAAAATACGTAAAGCTGAATGAAGATATGATTTCCTATTCCGGAAATATTACAGAAGTTCCGATGACCGAAGAATCATTTGGAAAAAGGGACGGAAAGCCTAACCTGGAAAGACCCACAAAATACGAGGAAGGTCCTTGGCTGTACAAAAGGAAAAACCTGTATTATCTTTTCTGGCCGGGCGGTCCGCTTCCTGAATTCATAGGATATTCTACAGGTAAAACAGCACAGGGACCCTGGAAATATGGAGGAATTGTAATGCCTACTGAAGGGAAATCATTCACCAATCATCCCGGTGTTATTGATTTCCGGGGGAAAACCTATTTCTTTTATCATAATGGTGCATTGCCGGGCGGAAGCGGTTTTACAAGATCGGTAAGTCTGGAAGAGCTTACATTCAATAAAGACGGTTCCATCTCACCATTTAAAATGACCAACGGAATTACAAAAGCTATCGCAACAGTTAATCCTTATTCATTCAATCAGGCAGAAATGATTGCCTGGTCGGAAAATGTAAAATCCTATCAGAATAAAGAGGCTGGTGTTTTCATCAAAGCAAAAAAAAATGGGGCTTATAGCAGTGTAAAGAATGTAGATTTCCGGAAAAAAGGAGCTGCTGCCTTCTCTGCAAGAGTAGGAACTACCCATAACAGTGACGTCACAATGACCGTTCATCTGAATGCTGTGAACGGCCCGGTTGCTGCAACGGTAAAGGTTCCGCTGACGGGTGGAGATGACCGCTGGGAAACCGTGAAAGTTCAGCTTACTGAAAAGATTACCGGCATTCATGATCTGTACTTTGTATTCAATGGAAAAGCCTCAACAGATATTATGTATTTCGATTACTGGACCTTTCTTGAAAATAATTAATTATGAGAAAAAAAGTTTTATATATCGTATTCAGTCTGTTTCTGATCAGCAAAAGCTTTGCACAGGTTGCAGAAATTTCAAGCCCTGACGGACATCTGAAACTTCATGTTTTTTCAGAAGAGGGAAAAGCATCGTATAATGTTATCCTTCAGGGAAAAGCAATGCTTGAAAAATCCCCGTTGGGTTTGGTAACCAACGAGTCCGATTTTTCAAAGGATCTGAAATTTGTGGACAGCAAAAAAGATATCATTTCTAAGAAATATACAAACGAAAAAATCAAAAAATCTGAGATTGATTATAAGGCCAATACTTTATTGGTTAACTTCAGTAATGCAGACCAGCATCAAATAGGCATTGAATTTCAGGTGAGCAACAACAATATTGCTTTCCGTTATATTATTCCACCGATGAAAGAACGGCTGAGTGTTGTGGTACAGTCAGAAACCACAGGGTACAGGTTCCCGTCACAGACCACTACTTTTCTTTCACCTATGATGAAGCCGATGACAGGATTTGCCCGCACAGCGCCAAGTTATGAAAGCGGTTATAAAGCTGATGCTGAGCTGGGAATACCATCCGATTACGGATACGTTTTTCCTGGCCTGTTCCATATCGGAAATGAAGGCTGGGTATTACTTTCTGAGACAGGAGTGAACAGTTCGTATTGTGCTTCACACCTTGAAACCACAGCAGAAAAAAGCCTTTACAAAGTCGCTTATCCGAACATTGCTGAAAATAACGGTTTCGGAAGTACCGGAGCAGCTGTTTCTCTTCCCGGAAAGACGCCATGGAGAACAATTACAGTAGGCAGCTCCCTGAAACCCATCATAGAAACTACCATTCCTTTTGATGTGGTAGATCCGATGTATGAGCCTTCACAGGAATATCAGTTCGGAAAATCTACCTGGAGCTGGATTCTGTGGCAGGATAACAGTATGAATTATGATGATCAGGTGAAATTCATAGACCTTGCTGCTGCACTGAAATATCAGTTTATTCTTATGGATGCGCTTTGGGATAAAAATATTGGAAAAGAACGAATGAAAAACCTTATTCAATATGCAAAATCGAAAAACGTGGGAGTATTACTTTGGTACAATTCCAATGGGGCAGCCAATGACGCACCGATGGGACCTAGAAATAAAATGAGCTCATCCATTGAACGGAAAAAAGAAATGAAATGGCTGAAAGAAGCGGGTGTAAAAGGACTGAAAGTGGATTTCTTCGGAGGAGACAAACAGGAAACCATGCGTCTTTACGAAGATATTCTGTCAGATGCCAATGATTTTGGACTAACCATTATTTTCCATGGAGCTACTTTACCGAGAGGCTGGGAAGTAATGTACCCGAATTATGCGGGAAGTGAAGCCGTTCTTGCTTCGGAAATGCTTTATTTCTCAGAAGATGTACGGAAACAGGAAGCTTTTTTTGCCACACTTCATCCTTTCATCAGAAACACAGTGGGAAGCATGGAGTTTGGCGGGACTTTCCTCAACAAATATTTAACAAAATCCAACAGAGCCAAAAATAAAAGGCATACCACAGATGGCTTTCAGCTGGCTACAGCAATCCTGTTTCAGAATCCCGTTCAGATGTTTGGCATCATGCCGAATAATCTGACCGATGCTCCGGAATTTCAGCTCAGCTTTATGAAAGAAGTTCCGACACTTTGGGATGAAACAGTTTTCATAGACGGCTATCCCGGGAAGTATGCCGTGGTTGCGAGAAGACATGCGGATCAATGGTATGTGGCTGGCGTAAATGCTGAGAAGAAATCCCAAAAACTGAAAATAAAGCTTCCGATGTTTGCAGGGAAAACAGTTAGATTCATTAATGATGATGCAAAGGGAAATTCATCAGAAAAAGAAGTGAAAGTAAATGCAAAAGGCGACTTTATGATTGAAATTCAGCCGAACGGAGGATTTGTAGTAAGAAATTAAAGATTGATAAACAAAAAACAGGGAAAAATGCGCTTCAAAAATTTATACATCTTCATCATTTCGGGATTTTTGATTTCCTGCTCTTCCTCCCGGAGTCTGGAAAAGCAGTCATCCAAAGACCAGTGGCTCACTACCTGGGCAACGGCTCCCCAATTGGTGGAACCCAAAAATCTTCCGCCGGAACCGGGGCTTTCAGGAAATACCTTGCGTCAGATTGTGCGTGTATCTGTGGGTGGAAAAAAATTGCGGTTACGTTTTTCCAACAAATATTCCATGGATAGTCTGGCGGTAAAAGCGGTTTCCATTGCTGTGCCGTCCGATAGCCGCAATGTGGATGCAACTACCATCAGATCATTAACGTTTGAGAAGAAAAACAGTTTTAAAATTGCTCCCGGATCTGATATTTATTCTGATGAAGTGAACTTTAACCTGAAGTCTAATTCGCTGCTGGCCATTACCATTTCCTATGGAAAAGTAACCCAATCTGTCACCGGGCATCCGGGTTCAAGAACAACCTCTTTTATTGTTAAAGGTGTGCAAGCGAGTGCTGCTATATTTAAAAATCCTGTAAAAACAGATCATTGGTATTCGCTTTTTAACATCGATGTAAAGACAGGTGAACCCTCGTGTGCGGTGGCTATTATGGGAAATTCCATTACCGACGGAAGAGGATCGGGAGCCAATAGACAGAATCGCTGGCCGGATATTTTTTCGCAGCGGTTACTGGCGAATCCTTCAACCAGGAATGTAAGTGTCCTTAATTTCGGGATTGGTGGGAATTGTGTGGTGCGTGGCGGTTTGGGTCCTACAGCATTAGACCGTTTCGATTATAACATCCTCAATCAGCAGGGCGTAAAATGGCTGATCATTCTGGAAGGAGTGAATGATCTTGGAGGAACAAGAGATGCTGATGATGCTTCCAAAAGAACAGAAGAACTGATTGCCGCTTACCAGGTGATGATCGATAAGGCACATGCTAACGGAATCAAAGTGTACGGAGCAACGATTCTTCCTTTCGGAAAGTCATTCTACGACAAACCTTTCCGTATCGAGGCCTGGAAAAAAGTAAATGACTGGATAAGAAACAGCGGGAAGTTTGATGCCGTCATCGATTTTGCAAAACAAATGCAGAGTGAAAATCCGGAAGTCATCTTAAACGATATGCACGACCATGATTTTCTTCATCCCAATGAATCCGGCTACAGAAGAATGGGAGAATTTGTGGATCTGAACTTATTTAAAAATTAAATCAAAAAGATATAGTATGAATTTTACAAAAAACATTTCGTTGTTTCTTACGTTGTTGTTTATATTTTTTGTAAAAGCAACCGAACCATTTATTTCTTTTGCCAAGACAGAAAATTCGATGGTATTGAAAGAGCGCAATTCAGGTTTGATGCTTTTTTCAGACAGTGATTCGGATAAAGGAATTCTGCGTGCCGTTGCGAATCTTCAATCTGATTTTCAAAAAGTAACCGGTGTTCAGCCTCATCTGGTTTCCCAAAACCCTGGAGTGAACAGAATGATCATCATTATTGGTGAAGCAGTTAAAAGCAAGACCATTGATAATTTAATTCGTCAAAAAAAGCTAGATGGAAAAGCATTAACAGGGAAAAGAGAAAAATATATCATTCAGAATGTCAGTAATCCATTTCCGGGCGTTTCTGAAGCCATTGTGATTGCGGGAAGTGATAAAAGGGGAACGATTTACGGGATTTATGAAATGTCTAAGCAGATAGGTGTTTCACCATGGTATTATTGGGCAGATGTTCCGGTTGAGAAAAAAGATAATGTATACTTTAAAAAAGGAATACATACTGATGGTGAGCCTGCTGTAGAGTATCGCGGTATTTTCCTTAATGATGAAGAACCTTCATTGGGAGGCTGGGCAAGAGCAACTTTTGGCGGAGTTAATTCTAAATTTTACGAAAAAGTTTTTGAACTGATCCTGCGTCTTAAAGGAAACTATATATGGCCGGCAATGTGGGGGAAAGCATTCTATGATGATGACCCTTTGAGCGGCCCTTTAGCAAATGAAATGGGTATTGTCATGGGAACTTCCCACCATGAGCCTATGGCTTTGGCACAAACCGACTGGCACAGGTATATCAAAAAAAATAACCTCCCGAATATCTGGGATTATGCTAAAAATGCAGAAGTTTTAAAGAAGTTCTGGAAATCCGGACTCGAAAGAAGCAAGAGCTGGGAAAAGCTTGTTACAGTCGGAATGCGTGGTGATGGTGATGAAGCGATGGGAGAGGGAACCAATATTGCCTTGCTCGAGAAAATTGTAAAAGATCAGCGTAAAATTATTGCAGATGTTACAGGTAAAAAAGCGGAGAAAACACCTCAGGTCTGGGCATTGTATAAAGAAGTTCAGGACTATTATGATAAAGGAATGAGGGTTCCGGATGATGTGATCCTGCTGTTCTGTGATGATAACTGGGGAAATGTAAGAAAGCTTCCTGACCTTTCAAAACCTTTGCATAAAGGAGGCTATGGAATCTATTACCATTTTGATTATGTAGGCGGCCCGAGAAACTCCAAATGGATCAACATCAGTCCCATCCAGAGAGTCTGGGAACAGATGAATCTTTCTTACGAACATAAAGTAGATAAGCTTTGGGTAGTGAATGTAGGAGATTTAAAACCTATGGAGTTTCCGATCAGTTTTTTCCTGGAAATGGCCTGGAATCCGAAGCAGTTTAATGCTAAAAACCTTTTGGAATATATTGAGAAATGGGCTGCTCAGCAGTTTGGAGAAAAACACACCAAAGAAATTGCCAGGATGATTAATCTGTATTCCAAATACAACAGAAGAGTAACTCCTGAAACCCTTGACAGTAAAACGTACAGCCTTGAGAATTACCATGAATTTGAAACGGTTTTAAATGATTACAGAGCATTGGCCGTAGAAGCTTTACGTTTAAAAGAGCAGATTCCAGCAGAATATCAGGATGCGTATTATCAGTTGGTTTTATACCCGATTGATGCCTGCGGTAATTTATACGAAATGTACTACGCGGTGGCAAAAAACAGGGAACTGGCAAGGAAAAAAGATCCGGAAGCCAATTTCTACGCAGATAAAGTGAAGGCATGTTTTGAAAGAAACGCTTACTTGGACAATCAATACAATAATGTGATTGCCAATGGAAAATGGAAGCATATGATGGATCAAATGAGAATAGGATATAAAAGCTGGGCAGATGGAAAAGAAAATATAATGCCTGAAGTGACCTATATTTCTGACGCTGAGGTTCCCAAAGAAAAGATATTTCAGGAGAAAAATGGTTATGTTTCCATTGAAGCAGAAAATTTTGCAAGAATGAGTAATTCTGACCGAATCCATTGGGAAGTGATTCCTGATTTTGGAAAAACAAAGTCGGGAGTGACAACCTTTCCGCAGAATGCCTATCCCAAAGCTAATGAAAATATCTGGCTGGAATATGATATCAATTTTGAATCAAAAGGGGAGTTTGAAGTCCAATTATTATTAGCACCGACTTTAAATTTTAATCATAATAAAGGATTGCGTTACGAAATTTCTTTTGACAACGAAACTCCGCAAATTGTCAACTTCAACGGCCATTATAAAGGAGAATTGGGAAGATGGCAGTCCGAACATATCATTAAATCCATTACAAAGCATTCGGTTCAGCAGGCTGGAAAGCACACGTTACGTTTCAGAGTGTTGGAACCCGGCATTGTCCTTGAAAAGATACTGATCAACACCGGAGGATTAAAACCCTCTTACCTGGGCGCTCCCGAAAGCGAAATGCTTCACTGAATGACCCAATACTCATCACAAACAACACTTTAATTATGAAACATTAATCTTAGTTCACATTCCAATCTGAAATACAGTTCCCTCACAGAGAATGAAGAGAAAGAACAGCGAATGATTTTGTAAGCAACTTTATTTAACAGATCGCTGCCTGATATCATTCAGGGTATTTTCCTGACGGTTTTTGAAAATCAACCGTCTTGATGGGGAATCTATTGCCCTTACTTTAATTGTTTACGATCAAAATCACGACTATCTAAAACTAAACCATTATGAAAAAAATTTTAAGTCTTGTAACCATTCAGTCTATAGCTCTGTTTTGCAGCCTGATGCTGCATGGACAGCTTACAACCGTAAAAATTGATAAGAATATTCCTTATCAGAAAATAAAAGGATTCGGAGGATTTGTCTGCAGCCCCCAGTTTGCGTATAACCATATGTCTACCTCAGAAATTCAGACGCTTTGGGGAGCTTCCAGTGAAGGTGGATATAATATTATGAGATTATATATTCCCGAAAACAGCAGCAACTGGAGTTCCGTACTGGCTACAGCACAGCTCGCCAAATCTATGGGGCTTACCATTTTTGCTTCGCCTTGGACCATGCCCGCAGCCTGGAAAACCAATAACCATGTCAATGCAGTGTATACTGACGCCAATGGAGTACAGCAGATCGGATATTTAAAGCCGGAAAATTACCAGGATTATGCGCTTTATCTTAACAGCTTTGTTACCTATCTCCAGAACAACGGAGTAGATCTTGATTATATCTCCATTCAAAATGAACCGGATGAAATGGCCCAGTATCAGGGATGCATCTGGACTCCTGCGCAAATTACTACCTTCATCAAGAATTACGGACAGCTTATCAATTGTAAAGTAATTGCCCCGGAAAGTGTGGGATTTACGGATAATTTCGCCAGTGCTTTACTTGATCCTTCGGCAATGGCCAATTTTGAAGTGTATGGCGGGCATCAATACGGGCTTATGCAGTCTACCTACAAACAATTCCAGAATTACAATAAAGAAATCTGGCAGACAGAATATCTGATCAACTGGAACTCTTCGTCCACCCAGCCGGCAAGAGATTTCAGCTGGAATACAGATGCATTTACCTTTGCCAGCAGTGTCAACAATGCATTATTAGGTAATGTCAATGCCTGGATTCATTACTCTGCCAAACGTTATTATGGCTTAATGGGGGACGGAACCTACGGAACTCCCGCAGGTGTAATGACCAAAAGAGGCTATATCCTTTCACATTATGCCAAGTACACAACAGGAAAAACGAGAATAGAAGCCAAATGGGATGATAAAACCGGAGCTTTACAAGGCTCTTCCTATATTTCCCAGGATGGAAATCAGGTCGTTCTTATGGTCATCAATCCTTCCCAGAATACGTATAGTTTGAAAGTTGACCTTCCTTTTTATACGACTTCAGGAACAAAAGTACTGACCAACACACAATCCAATATGGTGAGTACTCCTCTTTCTTTGAGTACAGCAACGTTCCGGCCAACGGCTGATATCAGCCCTTCCAGTGTCATGACTTTCGTTTTTAATAAAAGTGGTGACAGACCTGCTTCTCTCATGACAGGCGGTGATATTCATTATAATAAAATTGAAACACAAACGGCTACCAGTACAGCTTTTGGGACAGGATTCAATATCAGCAATACAACAGTGACGTTCTCCAATCCAAGTCCTCTTATCAGTAATAATATGACTGTGGCTAACGGATATCTTCAGCTTAATGACCGGTACAATAAACTGATTCTGCATGTAAACAGCTATACAACGGCGGGACAAAGCTATTCGGACAATACAACTTTATACTATATCAACAGCCAGGGGGTAACAAAATCGTATAATTACGGGAAGATTAATTTTCCGCAGGGAGGAAACTTCGATATTACGTTAGATATTTCAAGACAGGTGCTTACAGACGGATGCAAAGGAATTTTAGGACTGAGAAATTCTAACTACAGCTCTGTACTGACGCTTAATCTGGGAGATGTTTATTTCAATGTAGGGAATGAAATTGCTTCTAAATTCGGAGGTACCTATTCCGCAAGCGACAGCTATCTGATGGATGCCCTGGAAAACGGCTACTACACTTCTGTAGACTTCAGAAATGCAGCGGGAGTCACTTCCTCCAATAACTGGCAGCCTATGAGTGCCAACTCTAACAGCATTTATTATGTGAATTCAAACGTAAGTTCATCTGCCAATAATGTGATCTCTGGTACTACATGCTCAAATCTCGTCCTTTCCGGTCAGGGTATGGATTTTCAGGTGCCGTTTAACTTCACAGCCAATACAGCTTCTTACAGCCGTACATTTAATGGTTACGATGTGCTGATCTTGCCATTCCAGGCTAATATACCTTCCGGAGTTACTGCTTATCTGATGTCTCCGAATGCCAATAATATCAGCTGTACTGCAATTTCAAACGGGATCATTCCTGCAAATACTCCGGTAATCATCAATGCTACAGGAAATATTACTTTCAACGGTACAGGAAATGTTTCCACACCCAAAGCAATCACGGTCAATCAGATGAACGGAGTTTACCAGAGCATTAAAGTTCCGGCCAATGCCTATGTGCTGAAAACAGAAAACGGAGTAACAGGCTTCTATAAAGTAACTGCAGGAAGTGAGCCTGCAATAGGATCTTTCAAAGCATATCTTACAGAAGAAAATACTTATTCTGCCAACGTTCTTCCTTTAAACTTCGGATCGTTAAGCACCAGAGATATTTCTGCTGAAACGAAAAAAGAGGTTGTAAAAATATATCCTAATCCGGTAAAAGCTGACCTTTTCATTGATTCTGATCTGTCAGAAGCTGCCGCCATCATTTTTGACGGAAGGGGAAGTGTCATCAGATCCGGGTTGAAAATAAATCCAGGAAAAAACAATATTAACGTGGGAGATTTCCCAGCTGGTATTTATTTTATTGAGGTTACTCAAAAAAATAATACAGTCGTAAAACAAAAATTTATCAAAGAGTAAACTGAATCCGAAGCCATCATGAGCACTGCTTATGGTGGCTTTATTTCTACAATTTGGTAGATGAAAACCAAAAGTAAGTAGGATTTACTATTAATTTAAGTGTATTATTTACATTTATTTAAAATAGAACGTTATATTTGTTTTTCATTGCATTGTTGGTGAATAATACTGGCAATTTGTATAAAATAATAATGAAAATATAATTATCCATAAAAATCTGTGAAATCAGTGGGTTGAAAATGATTAATCACAAAATCAACTGTCATTTTTCGGACTTTATTGAAACCATATTACCTATGAAAAGAATTGTATTAATCCTATGTGCAACACTGGCAGCACCGTTATTTTTTGCTCAGAAACATTATAAATACCCATTCAGAAACCCGGATCTTCCGGTTAATGAAAGAATAGAGAACCTTCTTACTTTGCTGACTACAGAAGAAAAGATTGGAATGATGATGGATAATTCCCAGGCAGTTCCCCGTCTGGAAATTCCTGCCTACGGATGGTGGAATGAGGCACTTCACGGGGTGGCGAGAGCAGGAATAGCCACTGTTTTTCCTCAGGCAATCGGGATGGCTGCCACATGGGATGTTCCGGAGCATTTTAAAACCTTTGAAATGATTTCTGATGAAGCACGGGCAAAATACAACAGATCTTTTGATGAGGCTCTAAAAACAGGACGGTACGAAGGACTGACCTTCTGGACACCCAATATCAATATTTTTCGTGACCCAAGATGGGGAAGAGGCCAGGAAACCTATGGTGAAGACCCTTATCTTACCTCCGTTCTGGGCGTTGCAGCAGTAAAAGGTCTGCAGGGAAACGATCCGAAATTTTTTAAAACCCACGCCTGTGCCAAACATTTTGCAGTACACAGCGGACCGGAATGGAACCGTCACTCTTATAACGCAGAAATATCAAAAAGAGATCTGTATGAGACGTACCTTCCCGCTTTCAAAGCATTGGTTCAGGAAGGAAATGTAAGAGAAGTGATGTGCGCTTACAATGCTTTTGACGGGCAGCCATGTTGTGCAAACAATACTTTACTTACTGAAATTCTCCGTGGAAAATGGAAGTATGACGGAATGGTGGTCTCAGACTGCTGGGCACTGGCTGATTTCTTTCAGAAAAAATACCACGGCACCCATCCTGACGAAAAAACAACCGCAGCAGATGCCCTGAAACATTCTACGGATCTGGAATGCGGAGATACCTATAACAACCTGAATAAATCTCTGGCAAGCGGACTGATTACCGAAAAAGATATTGATGAGTCGATGCGCAGAATCCTGAAAGGCTGGTTTGAGCTGGGAATGCTTGATCCGAAATCTTCCGTTCATTGGAATACCATTCCGTATTCTGTAGTCGATTCTGAAGAACATAAAAAGCAGGCACTGAAAATGGCACAAAAATCAATTGTGCTGATGAAAAACGAAAAGAATATTCTACCTCTCAATAGAAACATTAAAAAAATTGCCGTTGTAGGACCAAATGCCGATGACGGATTGATGCAGTTAGGAAATTATAACGGAACGCCTTCTTCCATTGTAACGATTTTAGACGGAATCAAAACCAAATTTCCAAATGCTGAAATTATTTACGAAAAAGGAAGCGAAGTAACAGATCCTTCGTCCAGAACGTCACTCTATCAGAATTTCATCAGTCAGAAAAACGGCTCGAAAGGAATGAAAGTAACGTTTTTTAATAACAATGAATTCAAAGGCCAGCCGGCAAATACTTCCGTAAATTCCACTGCCATCAGCTACAACAGCTTTGGAGGAACCCAGCTTGCACCCAATGTAGGAAGAGAAAATACCTCAGCCATCATTTCAGGAATTTTCAAAAGTACCTACACAGGAGAGGTCGTGTTTTCTGCTTCCACTTCCGATATCTATACTCTTTTCGTGGACGGAAAAGAAATCGCAACAAGAAAAGGACCTGATGCAAGACATCCTTCAGAGTTTCCTGTAAAAATGGAAAAAGGAAAAGAATACCAGATAGAACTGCGTCATACACAAAAAGGAAAATATGTAAGCATCACCTTTGAAGTCTACAGAAAAGACCCTGTTAATTTTGCTTCTGTAAGGGAAAAGGTGAAAAATGCAGACGTCATTGTCTTTGCAGGCGGGCTTTCCCCAAGTCTGGAAGGTGAAGAGATGATGGTGAATGCAGAAGGCTTCAAAGGCGGTGACAAAACTTCGATTGCCCTTCCTAAAGTCCAGAGGGACCTGTTGGCGGAGCTTAGAAAAACCGGCAAACCTGTTGTTTTTGTTCTTTGTACCGGAAGTGCTCTGGGATTGGAACAGGATGAAAAAAATTATGATGCCCTGTTAAACGCCTGGTATGGCGGACAATCAGGAGGAACTGCTGTGGCAGATGTTTTGGCAGGGGATTATAACCCTTCCGGAAAATTACCCATTACCTTTTACAAAAACCTTGAACAGCTGGACAACGCCCTTTCAAAAACAAGCAAGCACGAAGGATTTGAAAATTATGATATGCAGGGAAGAACCTACCGTTATATGACGGAAAAGCCACTTTATCCATTCGGGCACGGTCTGAGCTATTCAAAATTTGTTTATGGAGATTCAAAACTGAGCAAGAATAGTATAAGTGTTAATGAAAATGTGACGATCACAATTCCGGTAACCAATATTTCAGAAAGGGAGGGTGAAGAAGTCGTTCAGGTCTATATCAAAAGAAATAATGATGCCCAGGCACCGGTAAAAACGTTAAGAGCTTTTGAAAGAACTCCGATTAAATCCAAAGAAACAAAAAATATTCAGCTGATCCTCTCCAAAGACTCATTTGCCTTCTATGATGAAAAAGCAGATGATCTGGTTTCAAAACCCGGCGACTATACCATTTTTTATGGCGGAACTTCTGATGATGCAGGATTGAAAAATGTTTTGTTAAAAGTAAAATAAAAATTGATTTAGGACAAATTGAGACATGCTTTAGCTTTCAAAATATAACGATCTATGACAACCAAAAATAAAATATTTTCCATCGCGATTTCCCTCAGTGCTGCTTTTTTTTCGGCTCAGAGTAATACGATCCGTACCTATAATCTGGATCTGAAAGAAACCTCTGCACCTATTAAAATACAACCCACCATGTACGGGATTTTCTTTGAAGACATCAATTTTGCAGCTGATGGCGGATTGTATGCGGAACTGATTAAAAACCGCAGCTTTGAATTTGACGAACCATTTACAGGCTGGAAACAGCCCAACACAAAGACACTTTCTCCTAACCTTGATTCTGGATTTCTGACCATTTATTCCGACCCTGCCAAAACCAATAAAAATTACGCACGAATTACCGTTCTGAATGATAAAAATTATATTCTGGAGAATGAAGGATTCAGAGGAATAGGCCTTCATCAGGGAGAATATTATGATTTCAGTTTTGATCTGGAGAATGTTTCAGGAAATATTGCTGCAGTAAATGCAAGTCTTGTTGATGAAAACGGTAAGGAAATTTCTTCAGTTTCCACGCTCATCAAAGGAAAGGGGTGGCAGGAGTATACAGCCGTTTTCAAAGCAATTCAAACCGTTGAAAAAGCAAAACTGCGGATCACATTTACAGGAAACGGTATTGTGAACATGGATATGATCTCCCTTTTCCCTCAGGATACCTGGAAAGGGAGAAAAGGAGGTTTACGAAAAGATCTTGTTCAGAAACTATATGATTTGCAACCCGGGTTTTTGAGATTTCCTGGAGGCTGTATCGTAGAAGGAAGAACGTTGGCAGAACGCTATCAGTGGAAAAAAACAATAGGAAATATAGCAGACCGTGAATATCTTATCAATAAATGGAGTACAGGATTTCCACATCGTCTTACACCGGATTACGGACAGTCTTTCGGGCTGGGATTTTATGAATATTTCCAGCTTTCCGAAGATCTGGGTGCAGAACCTGTTCCTATTCTGAGCTGCGGAATGGCATGCCAGTTCAATACCGCAGAACTGGTGAAAATGGAAGACCTTGATCCCTACGTTCAGGATGCCCTGGACCTTATTGAATTTGCTAACGGAGATTCCGGAACAAAATGGGGAAGAATCCGAACTGAAATGGGACATCCGAAACCTTTTAATCTGAAATTTATCGGAGTAGGAAATGAGCAGTGGGGAGCAGATTACATCGAACGCTATAAAGTATTTGAAAAAGCCATTCATGCAAAATATCCTGACATTAAGATCATTTCCGGAAGCGGACCATCACCTGACGGCGAATTCTTCGAATATGGCTGGAAAGAGTTGAAACAGCTTAATGCACAGATTGTTGATGAACACTATTACAACTCTCCCGAATGGTTTATGAAAAATGCAGGCAGATACGATCAGTATGACCGCTCCGGGCCAAAAGTTTTTGCCGGGGAATATGCAGCCCAATCTGTAGGTGTGGTAAAGCCTGATAATAAGAATAACTGGTTAACAGCCCTTTCAGAAGCAGCTTTCATGACCGGTCTTGAAAGAAATGCAGATGTGGTTTATATGACTTCCTACGCACCGCTTTTTGCCCATGCTGATGGCTGGCAGTGGACGCCCGATCTCATCTGGTTCAATAATCTGAAATCCTACGCGACCCCGAATTATTATGTTCAGAAATTATTTTCCAATAATAAAGGAACGGATGTACTGAAAATAGAAAATAACGGGAAAACTGTATCCGGACAGGAGAACTTATATGCTACAGCAGTAAAAGATGCAAAAACTCATGAGATTATTATAAAAATGGTCAATACTGATACTCAGGCTAAAACAGTAAATATCAAACCAGGAACTCTGAAAACCGGTAAAAAAGTAACCAAAATTCTTCTGTCTGCCCCGCAGCTTTCCAGTGAAAATAATTTCGATGCTGAACCCATAAAACCTAAAGAAGAGATTTCTGAAGCCAAAAATGGGGAAATTTCAACAGAAATTCCGGCCAATTCTTTGGTTGTTTTAAAGGTAAAAACAATTTAATAAACTGTTTTATAGCGTGTTATAAAAAATAAGTGTGTTTTTTACATTTATTTAAAATAGAATCTTATATTTGTTTTTATCTCATCACGAGAATTTAAAATCTCAATAATCAAAAACGTTTCACCACCATGAAAAAATATGTTATCGGGCTGGACTACGGTACAGATTCCGTACGGGCTGTCCTTATTGATACTGAAAACGGTTCCGAAATAACTTCTTCAGTCAGCTACTACCAGAGATGGAAGGAAGGTAAATTTTGTAATCCCTCAGCCAACAGTTTCAGACAGCATCCTTCAGACCATATTGAAGGACTGGAAAAGACTATTTCCGAAGTAGTAAGAGAAAGCGGGATACCGGCAGAGCAGATTGTCAGTATTTGTATTGATACTACAGGCTCTTCGCCGCTTCCTGTAACCAGTGACGGAACAGCTCTGGCATTGGTTCCGGGATTTGAAGAGAATCCCAATGCCATGATGGTTTTATGGAAAGACCATACCGCTATCCGTGAAGCCGAAGAAATCAATACCCTTGCCAGAACCTGGGGTGGTGAAGATTATACAAAATATGAAGGCGGTATTTATTCTTCAGAATGGTTCTGGGCTAAAATACTGCACATCAGCAGAGCAGATGCAGAAGTAAAAAATGCAGCTTATAGCTGGATGGAGCACTGTGATTATCTGACTTTCCTTTTATCAGATCATAAAGACCTGGCTACCTTTAAAAGAAGCCGTTGTGCAGCTGGCCATAAAGCCATGTGGCATGAGTCATGGGGCGGTTTGCCTTCCGAAGAATTTCTCAACAGGCTTGATCCATCTCTGGGAGCACTCAGAGGAAGATTATACACGGAAACCTATACTTCAGATGAAATTGCCGGCTACCTGAATGAAGAATGGGCCGCAAAAACCGGTCTTACCACCAAAACCATTATTACCGTAGGAACTTTTGATGCCCATTCAGGCGCTGTGGGAGCAAAGGTGGAAGAAAATACACTGATCAGGATCATGGGAACTTCTACCTGTGACATTATGGTGGCCTCACAAGAAGCTATCGGGAGTACAACCGTTAAAGGAATCTGCGGACAGGTTGACGGTTCCGTAATTCCCGGATTGATAGGGCTTGAAGCAGGACAGTCCGCCTTTGGAGATGTTCTGGCATGGTATAAAGATATCCTGATGTGGCCGGTTCACCAGGTGATGATGCATACCGAAAGTATTTCAGAGGAGCAGAAAACAAAGCTCGCTGAAGAAATGGAGGCTGGACTTATCAGAAAATTGACCCTTGAAGCAGAAAAAATTCCTCTTTCAGATAGTGTTCCGGTTGCCTTGGACTGGGTAAACGGAAGAAGAACACCGGACGCAGACCAGGAACTTAAAGCAGCGATCAGTCAGCTTTCTCTGGGAATAAAAGCACCCCATATTTTCAAAGCTTTGGTGAATGCTATTTGCTTCGGAGCTAAGAAGATCGTTGACCGTTTTGAAGAGGAAGGGGTGAAAATCAATAAAGTGATCGGAATCGGAGGAGTAGCAAGGAAATCACCGTTTATCATGCAGACACTTGCTAATGTTCTTGATATGCCGATTGTTGTTGCCGCTTCAGACCAGACTCCCGCTTTGGGAGCTGCTGTTTATGCGGCCGTGTCAGCAGGAATTTATCCGACCGTTCAGGAAGCAAGCATGAAAATGGGCTCCGCATTTGAAGCGGAATACCAGCCGAAAGCCGAAGAAGTACAGCACTACAGAGAATTAATGCAGCAATACCAGAAGCTCGCTGATTTTGTAGAATACAATACCAAACTGAAAAACAACAGGAAAGAACTTCAGAACTCCTGAATATTAACCTTTTGAATTACGCTCAAAATGAATACCTATAAAGAACTCCAAAGAGAATGTTATGAAGCGAATATGCAGCTGGATGCCCTGAAGCTGGTTGTCTATACTTTCGGGAATGTAAGCGCTGTAGACCGTGATAAAGGCATTTTTGCCATTAAGCCAAGCGGTGTCCCTTACGATATTTTAAAGCCGGAAGATATGGTGATTTTAGACTTTGATGCCAATGTCATTGAAGGGAGACTCAGACCTTCTTCCGATACCAAGACCCATGCTTACCTGTACAAAAACTGGGAAAACATCGGTGGAATTTCCCATACTCATGCGATCTATTCCGTGGCGTGGGCACAGGCACAAATGGATATTCCTGTTTTCGGGACCACCCATGCAGACCATTTAACAACAGATATTCCCTGCGCTCCACCTATGCGGGATGAGCTGATTGAAGGAAACTACGAATACAATACGGGAATACAGATTCTGGAATGTTTTAAAGAAAAACAGCTCTCTCCGGAAGAGGTAGAAATGGTCCTGATCGGCAATCACGGTCCGTTTACCTGGGGTAAAAATGCTGAGAAAGCGGTCTACAATAGCAAAGTACTGGAAACTATTGCCGAAATGGCGTATCTCACCAGACAGATCAATCCTGATGCGGAACGTCTGAAAGACTCACTCATCAAAAAACATTATGAGCGTAAGCACGGCAAGAATGCCTACTACGGACAGGAATTTAAACACTAAACACTTCAACATAAACAACTATTAACGATCAACAAAATTATGTTAACACCTCTCAATACCAAAGAAGTCTGGTTCATCACAGGAAGTCAGCATTTATACGGACCTGAAACACTTGCCCAGGTGGCAGACCACTCACAGAAAATTGTGGCAGAACTTGAAAAATCTTCTTTCATCCCGGTAAAAATCATTGTAAAACCAACGGTAAAAACTACCGAAGAGATATTTGAAACCATTGCAGCTGCCAATCATGCAGAAAACTGTATAGGGGTGATTACCTGGATGCATACCTTTTCACCCGCTAAAATGTGGATCAGAGGACTAAAAATTTTACAGAAGCCTCTTCTGCATCTGCATACCCAGTTCAACAGAGATATTCCGTGGTCTACCATGGATATGGATTTTATGAATCTTAACCAGGCAGCTCACGGAGACCGTGAATTTGGTTTTATGGTAAGCCGACTCCGAAAAAACAGAAAAGTCGTGGTAGGGCACTGGTCAGAAGAAAGAGTTCAGAAGCAGATCGGTGACTGGAGTCGCGTTGCTGCAGGCTGGGACGACTGGCAGGGCGCTAAATTCGCTCGTTTCGGAGATAATATGAGATTTGTAGCGGTTACAGATGGAGACAAAGTGGAAGCTGAAACCCAGTTCGGTTTTTCAGTCAATACCTGGGGAATCGGTGATCTTGTCGGAGTTATCAATTCAGTAAGTGAAGGGGAAATAAAAAGCCTTATGGAAGAATATGAATCTTCTTATCATATGGCAGCTTCCCTTTTGGAAGGAGGAGCCAACAGAAGCTCACTTCACACCGCCGCAAAAATTGAATTAGGACTTGAAAAATTTTTAAAAGACGGAGGATTTAAAGGATTTTCAGATACCTTTGAAGACCTTCACGGGCTGGAGCAGCTGCCGGGAATTGCCGTACAGCGACTGATGCAGAAAGGATACGGATTTGCCGGCGAAGGAGACTGGAAAACAGCAGCGCTCGTACGTGCCATGAAAACAATGGGGCAGGGCCTTGAAGGTGGAAATGCCTTTATGGAAGATTATACCTATCATTTAGACCCTTCCAATCCTTCTATTTTAGGTTCCCATATGTTGGAAGTTGACCCTGTGCTGGCCGCCGGAAAACCTTCGTGTGAGATCCATCCGCTGGGAATCGGAGGAAAAGCGGATCCGGTTCGTCTTGTTTTTAACTCCAAAGGAAATATTGATTCTCTGAACGCTGCCCTGATGGACTTTGGAAACCATTTCAGGCTGCTGATCAACAAAACCAGAGCATTGGAAATTACAGAAGAGCTGCCAAAGCTTCCGGTAGCAAGGGTTTTATGGAAACCTCTTCCTGATTTATATACCGCCGCAGAAGCCTGGATACTGGCAGGAGGGGCACACCATACATGTTACAGTGAAAATATTTCAGCAGAGCAGCTGGAGGATTTTGCTGAGATAGCAGGAATTGAATCATTAGTCATTGATGAAGATACCAGAATGCGTGATTTTAAAAATACACTTCGTTGGAATGAAATGTATTATTGTTAATTAATTTTAAAAAATATGTAAATAATTATGAAAAAAGCAACACATAATGGCATTTTTATTTTATTATTTTTAATTATTTTCGGCTGCAGAAAAGAAAATAACAAACAGGATATTTCAGGAAAAATGGAGAATGTGCATACTTCAGACTATGGAGTGACGCCAAAAGGCGATTCTATTAAAAAATACACGCTGACCAATAAAAACGGGATGAAAGTTGAGGTCATCAACTTCGGGGGAATTATCACTTCTTTAACCGCCCCAGACAGGAACGGGAAATATGAGGATGTAGTCCTTGGTTTTACAAAACCTGAAGGGTATTTCGATGGCAATCCTTATTATTTCGGAGCTTTGATCGGAAGATATGGCAACAGAATTGCCAACGCAAAATTCTCACTGGAAGGTAAAACCTATGAAATCAACAAAAATGATGGCCCCAACAGCCTTCACGGAGGAAAAGAAGGATTTCATACCAGATTCTGGAATATTGAAGTCGTAAAGGATGCAAAATTTCCAACATTGAAGTTATCCTATACCAGCGCAGACGGTGAAGAAGGATATCCGGGAAAATTAACAACAACTGTTTTTTACACGCTTACAGACGACAATGCATTGGAAATTTCTTACGAGGCTGAAGCCGACAAACCTACAGTGGTGAATCTTACCCAGCATTCCTATTTTAACCTGTCAGGAAATTTCACTAAAACGATTACTGATCATGAACTACAGATTAATGCAGATCAATTCCTTCCGGTTAATGAAACTTTGATTCCTACAGGGGAGCAGAAAGCCGTAAAAGGGACTCCTTTTGATTTCACGGTATCAAAACCGATTGGAAAAGATATCAATGCAGACGATGATCAGTTGAAAAAAGGAAAAGGATATGACCATAACTGGATTCTGAATGGAAAAGGATTAAGAAACATCGCCAAAGTTTATCATCAGGGAACAGGAAGACTGATGGAAGTCTTTACGGATGAACCCGGTGTTCAGTTTTATTCCGGAAATTTTCTTGACGGAAAGTTTGATACCAAAACTGGCGGTAAAAATGAATTCAGAACAGGATTCTGCCTGGAGACACAGCATTTCCCCGATTCACCGAACCAGCCTTCTTTCCCTTCTACAGAACTGAAGCCTGGGCAGAAATACCACTCGAAAACCATCTATAAATTCTCCGTTAAAAACTAAGCTATGGGAAAATTAGCAACTATTGATATCATCATATTCCTGATCTATTTCGTAGTGGTAGCTTCCTACGGACTATGGATCTATAAAAAGAAAAAATCTGAATCCACGGGAAGTAAGGATTATTTCCTGGCGGAAGGATCTTTGACCTGGTGGGCTATCGGAGCCAGCTTAATTGCTTCCAATATTTCCGCTGAACAGTTTATTGGAATGAGTGGTGAAGGTTTCTTTGTAGGAATCGCTGTTGCCGCTTACGAATGGATCGCTGCCGTTGCGCTGATCATCATCGCAGTCTGGTTTATTCCGATCTATCTTAAAAATAAAATCTATACCATGCCCCAGTTTCTGGAAAGAAGGTATAACAAATCTGTTTCGCTGATTATGGCCGTTTTCTGGCTGTTTCTGTATGTTATTGTGAATCTTACTTCCATTCTTTACCTTGGAGCTCTTGCCATCGATACTTTACTGGGAGGAGAACATCTTCACGGGATTATGATCGCTCTTCTGCTTATGGCCCTTCTGATCGGTCTTGGAGGAATGAAAGTGATAGGATATACAGACGTTATACAGGTGGCTGTCCTAATTATCGGAGGTTTTGCAACAGTGTATATGGCTTTGCAGATTGTAGACCAGAGAATCAACGGAGCGGCTGTAGGAAATGCTTTAGCAGGATTTAATACCCTGATCAATGAGGCTCCGCAGCACTTTAAGCTGATTCTTCAAAAACCTACAACTACGACAACTACGTTGGCAATGCCTCAGAATCTGGATGTACAGAAGTATGTCGTATTACCTGGTTTGGCGATGTATTTTGCTGGTCAGTGGATTGTTAACCTGAACTATTGGGGCTGTAATCAATACATCACCCAGAGAGCTTTAGGTGCAGATCTGAAAACGGCAAGAACGGGAATTCTGTTTGCAGGTTTTCTGAAATTATTCATGCCTGTGATCGTAATGCTTCCGGGAATTGCCGCTTATGTTTTATATTCAAAAGGACACCTTCCGGGATTTAACGGAGTGAAAGACGGTGCCTACTCTGCAATATTAGGATTTTTACCTGTTGGACTTAAAGGATTGGCCATTGCAGCATTGACCGCAGCAATTGTAGCCTCACTGGCTGGAAAAGTAAACAGTATCTCAACCATTTTTACGTTGGATATCTATAAAAAATACCTTAAAACAGACGCTACCGAAATCCAGATGGTAAGAACAGGCCGCTGGGTTATAATTATCGCAATGATGGCAGCATTGGCCTTTACCTGGACGGACGTTTTAGGAATTGGCGGAGAAGGAGGCTTTACATTTATCCAGAAATACACAGGATTTATCAGTCCGGGAGTTTTTGCCATGTTCCTTCTGGGAATGTTCTGGAAAAGGACAACAGGTACAGCGGCTTTGGTAGGAGTAATTTTAGGTTTTGTTCTTGCCATTTTCTTCAACAGCTTTGCTGTGGGAATTTTCGGGAAAGAAACCTGGATGTATACCGCATTCACTTATGAAAAGCTTGAAAACGGAGTAGTACATACCATTACCGAAATTCCTTTCCTCATTAATATGGGATGGTCATTCTTTATCACCATAATCGCCATGATTCTGATCAGTCTTGCAGGTCCGAAGGTAAACCCTAAAGCCTTTGCCATTGATGTGACCATGTTTAAAGTGGACAACAGAACTTTAGTTTTGATCGTGATGACACTGCTTTTACTGACAGCCTTGTATGTAAGGTTCTGGTAAAAATGAATAGTCAATAGTGAATTCGTTTCACTTGTCAATTTTAAAAATTCATCATTGACTTGCGAAGCAAATTGACTTTTCACGTAAGAAATAAATTTAGTATATGACAAAAATGAATAGTCAATAGTGAATTCGTTTCACTTGTCAATTTTAAAAATTCATCATTGACTTGCGAAGCAAAATTGACTTTTCACATATAAGAAAACAGGATGCCGAATGCATCCTGTTTTTTTATTATATTTTAAACATAAATCCCCTAGAGATTTTCTTGTTGTATTTTTTTTCGTCAAACCGGTAAAGAAAAGAGCCTTTTCTGGAGGAAGTCATATCCTTTTTGTTGGTGTTAACCAGAATATCCATACTGTTGATCTTGCTGGTAAAGTTCCGTTTGTCAAACTTTTCATCAAAAATAGCTTCATATAGATTCTGAAGATCCTTCATGGTAAATTTTTCAGGAAGAAGCTCAAACCCTATTGGCCCAGTGGAAGCTCTTCTCCTCAGCCTGGCCACAGCATCTTTTACCATCTTATTATGATCAAAAATAAGGTCAGGTGCTTTCTGAAGTTCCACCCATTTTGCACTGTATTGCTCATTGATTTGAATATCTTTTTCAATATTGATCAGTGCATAATAGGAAATAGACATAATTCTGGCTGTTGGTTCACGCTTGATTTCCGTATAACACTTCAGCTGTTCAAGATAAATATTTTCAAGACCGGTCAGCGTATACAAAACCCTGTTGGCTGCCTCATCAGAAGTTTCGTCACTGCCAATGAAGCCACCCATGAGTGACCATTCGCCCATTTGCGGTTCAAAATTTCTTTTTACCAAAAGGATTTTAAGATTTTCGCCATCAAAACCGAAAATGATACAGTCAACGGCAACAAGGTGTTTGGGATATTGGGAGTAATCCTCAGTCATCTTTTATATTTTACTGCAAAGGTAAAGCTTTTATAAATACGATATTATATAAATGTGATTCATACACTTTTTAATCTGAATGATTTATTTCATTAAAACTATTCCTTAAGGATATTTTGGGAGGTAAAACTGTCATCAAAACTGAAAAATATCACTGAAATCAGGTTAATCATAGATGAATTCAATGTTAAAATTGTGTTAAAATTAAAAATAAGATTGATAATAATCAAGAAAAGGGACTTAACGTTAAAAATACGATAAGGTATTTGCTGTATGGTTGAAATTTTTGCCAAAACAGATCCTGAATTCATTTTCATAGGGAATCATATGATTTTAAGGTTTTGTTTTTCTGCAAATTAATTATCTTATTTTTTATGATAAGGTAGGACGTTTTTTGTTGTTTTTAGGGATTTATAGAAAGTTTTAAATGAAAAAATAAGTCAAATAGGCGCAGAAAATGTTTCGTATATTGAATCTTTCCATTATTTTAGAAATGTTGAATTAACATTTATAATGGCCCCGAAACTTTCTGCTTTTTTATTGTGTTTTGCTTCATTTGCCTCGGCTCAGGTGAAGGAAAAAATCCATTATTTTCCTTTGGAAACTGTCAGGTTATCAGAGAGTGTTTTCAGCAAAGCGATGAAGGCAGATCATAAGTACCTGATGGCCCTGGAACCGGACAGACTATTGGCTCCTTATCTTAAAGAAGCTGGATTAAAGCCAAAAGCAAATAATTACCCCAATTGGGAAAACACAGGGTTGGACGGGCATATAGGAGGACACTATATTTCCGCATTATCCCTGATGTATGCTTCTACAGGAGATAAAGCAATACAAGAGAGAATCAATTATATGATCAGTGAGCTGGAACGCTGTCAGAAAGCCTCTCCGGACGGATATATTTCAGGAATTCCCAACGGAAAAAAGATCTGGAAAGAAATAAAACAGGGAAATATACGTGCTTCAGGCTTCGGTTTGAACGACCGCTGGGTACCTTTATATAATATTCACAAACTGTACTCAGGGCTGCGCGATGCGTATTGGTATGCCAAAAATGAAAAAGCAAAAGCAATGCTTATAAAGCTTACAGATTGGATGGCAAATGAAGTTTCAAACCTTTCTGATGAACAGATACAGGATATGTTGCGCAGTGAACATGGAGGACTCAACGAAGTTTTTGCAGATGTTTATGAGATCACTCACGATCAGAAATATCTGAAACTAGCCCACCGCTTTTCCCATCAGGCTATCCTTAGCCCTCTTTTGACAGGAGAAGATAAGCTTACAGGCCTTCATGCCAATACACAGATTCCAAAAGTAATCGGCTACAAGCGTATTGCCGATCTTGAAAACAATACGTCCTGGAGTAATGCCGCTGATTTTTTCTGGCATAACGTTACAGAGAAAAGATCCTCAGTTATTGGAGGTAACAGTGTCAGTGAGCATTTTAACCCTGTCAATGATTTCAGCAGCATGATAAAAAGTATTGAAGGCCCCGAAACCTGCAATACCTATAATATGCTTAAGCTGACCAAGGAGCTTTATGCAACACTACCCGAATCTTATTATATAGATTATTACGAAAAAGCATTATACAATCATATCCTTTCCACAGAAAATCATGATCATGGAGGTTTTGTCTACTTTACGCCAATGCGTCCCGGACATTACCGTGTATATTCACAGCCTCAGACCAGCTTCTGGTGCTGTGTAGGATCCGGAATAGAAAACCATGCCAAATATGGGGAAATGATTTATGCCCGGTCGGATAAAGATTTATATGTGAACCTGTTTATCCCTTCCACACTGACATGGAAACAGCAAAATGTAGTGCTCCGTCAGGTCAATAACTTCCCGGAAGCTCCTGAAACAACATTGATTTTTGATGCTGCAGGAAAGTCAGAATTTGATTTAAAATTAAGATGCCCGGAATGGACGACGCCTTCGGAAGTAAAAATTCTGGTCAACGGAAAACAGGAAAGAGTACAGCGTGGCTCTGATGGCTATTTTACCCTGACTAAAAAATGGAAAAAAGGTGATGTTGTGAAAATGACCTTGCCGATGCAACTTTCTGCAGAACAACTTCCTGACCATTCCAATTATTATGCATTTAAATACGGTCCTGTAGTGCTTGCCGCAAAATACGGTACCGAAAACCAACAGGGACTTCTTGCGGACGATAGCAGAGGCGGCCATATTGCTCATGGTCCGCAGATTCCTTTAAACGAAATTCCCGTTATCCTTGGAAATCCTTTCGAGGTAGTCAGCCATGTTACGCCTTTGAACAATAAACCGCTCAACTTTGCCGTTACAGGGCTTTATCCGTCGGAAAAATTCGGGAAAGGTTTAGATCTTGTGCCGTTTTACAGTATTCAGGCAGAAAGATATATTCTGTACTGGCCCCAGGCTGACAAAAACGAAATAGAAAATACATTGAAGCAGAAGGCAAAAGAAGAAACGGAAACCAGAAAGCTGGATATGATCACCACAGATAAGATCCAGTTGGGAGAACAGCAGCCGGAATCAGATCATTTTATAGAAAGCAAAGACTCTGGCACAGGATATATGGAAGACCGACATTTCCGTGATGCCAAAGGCTGGTTCAGTTACCAGATGAAAAATAAAGGAAAAAATGCTTCATACCTTTACCTGCTTTATTTTGATGCGAATGCCAACCGCACGTTGAATATTGAGATCAACGGTAAAAAAGTCATTGCTCAAAACCTGGAAGGGAAGTCCGGAGCCTTACCTCAATATCTGGTCATTCCAATACCGGATTCAGAAAAGAATAAACAAAACCTTTCCGTAAAATTCCTGGCAGATGAAAAACTCATGACTGCTAAAGTCATTGAAGTCCGTTTACTGACAGAAAATTACGAAAAGAATTAAATACAGAATTAAATACAGATTTTTCTCATGAAAAACAGAACCTTATACTTATTATTTTTTCTTGCAGCCATTTGCGGTTTTGATGCAAAAGTAAAGCTGCCTGCTTTGGTTTCAGACGGAATGATCCTTCAGAGGAATCAGGATCTTAAAATCTGGGGATATGCAGATGCAGGAGAAAAAATTACTGTTAAGTTTATCAATAAAACATATAATGCCACTGCTGACCAAAGTGGAAACTGGGCTCTTATGCTTCCAAAGTTTAATGCCGGAGGCCCATATACCATGACAATTAATGAGATCACCCTTAAAGATATTCTTATTGGTGATGTGTGGGTAGCTTCAGGACAATCCAATATGGAACTTCCGATGCGCAGGCTGACACCTCTGTATGAAAATGAAATTAAAAAGGCGAATAATCAGAATATAAGATTCTTCACCGTTCCGCAGAAATACAATTTTAAAGCTCCGCAAAATGATCTTGACGGCGGGAAGTGGGAAAGTACAAATCCTCAGACTATTCTTGATTTTTCAGGAGTTGCCTATTTCTTTGCCAAAGAACTGAATGAAAAAAATAAAGTTCCGGTAGGAATTATTCATACCAGCTTAGGAGGGTCCCCGGTTCAGGCCTGGATGGATGAAAAATCACTGAAAAAATATCCGGAATATCTCGCTGAAGCAGAAAAATGGAAAAATGATGACTTGATACAATCTACAGAATCCCAGGAAAGATCATTAAGCAAAGCATGGTATGCAGAGCTGGATCAGAGTGATATTGGGTTCAATCAGCATTGGGAAAAAGATAACGGAAATGATGCCGGATGGAAAACCATGATGGTTCCGGGATCGTGGGAAGATCAGGAAGGCTCGTTTGACGGTTCGGTATGGTTCCGCAAAGAAATTATTCTTCCAAAAGGAGTGGATCAGAAAACAGCGTTTTTGAATCTGGGAAGAATAAAAGATGCCGATATTACTTACATCAACGGAATCAAAGTAGGAAATGTAACTTATGAATATCCGCCACGCTGGTATGACATTCCCAAAGGCGTTTTAAAAGAAGGAAAGAATATCGTCACGGTAAGAGTCATCAATGGTAGCGGAAAAGGACAGTTTATCGCTGATAAACCGTATTATCTGGAAATCGACGGACAAAAAACAGACCTTAAAGGCGAGTGGAAATATAAAATAGGAGCAAAAATGGAAAAAATGGCTCCCGGACAGACATTTATCCGCTGGAAACCGGTAGGGCTTTACAATGCTATGATTAATCCGCTGATCAATTATAAAATCAGAGGATTTATCTGGTACCAGGGTGAAAGCAATACAGGAAAGCCAAAAGAATACGGAGATTTATTGTCAACAATGATCTCAGACTGGCGTTCAAAATGGAAAAAGAATGATCTGCCGTTCTTCATTGTACAGCTGGCTAATTTTATGGAGAAAAAAGATGAGCCGCTTGAAAGCAACTGGGCGGAGCTGAGAGAACAGCAGAGACAGGTTTCTCTTCATATTCCTTACTCTGGCCTTGCAGTAATTATTGATGTAGGAGAATGGAATGATATTCATCCACTTAATAAAAAAACAGTGGGTGACAGGCTGGCTTTACAGGCCCTGAAAATCGGGGAAGGCAAAAAAATCATAGCTGACGGACCCGTTTATCAGTCGATGAAAACAGAAGGAAAAACCATTATTCTATCCTTTAAACCCGGAACAGACGATCTGGTACAGGGAGAACTGAAAGGTTTTGCCATACAGCAGAAAGATGGCCACTACCAATGGGCAAAAGCAGAAGCAAAAGGTAATAAAGTTATTGTCTGGAATGATCAAGTTACCAATCCTGTTAATGTACGTTATGATTGGGCAGACAACCCGGACGGCAATCTTAAAAATAAAAGCGGACTTCCGGCTTCACCTTTTACAACAGAAAAAAATTAATTTAACATAGAAAAATCTCATCAAAATCAATGGATCATCAGCCACAAAAAATATCGGTAATAGAAAAAGTAGGGTATAGCCTGGGAGATCTGGCAGCCAACCTTGTTTTTCAGACCTTAGTCACCTACCTGACCTATTTTTATACAGATATTTACGGACTCAAAGCAGAAGATGCTTCTGTTATCACCCTTACGGTAGGATTAATTGCCGGATTTGGTTTTAACCCGCTTATCGGAGCGCTGGCAGACCGTACAAGTTCACGATGGGGGAAATTCCGTCCATGGATTTTATTTACCGCTGTACCGCTTGGTATTGCAGCGCTATTAGCTTTCAGTACGCCTCACTTTTCCTATCAGGGTAAAATGATTTATGCTGCGGTTACCTATTCATTATTATTGTTATTATATGCTTCCAATAACCTGCCTTATGCTGCATTGAGTGGCGTTATCACGGGAGATATGGGAGAAAGGAACAGTATTTCTTCGTACCGTTTTGTAGCAGTAATGTTTGCACAATTCTTTGTACAGGTATTTATGCTGCCTATCATTTTATATGTAGGACACGGAGATAAAGCACAGGGAATTGAGACTGTTATGACTTGGCTGGCGGTGATCGGATCCGTAATGTTACTGATTACCTTTTTTACGACCAAAGAAAGAATTATTCCCAAGCCGGAGCAGAAGTCAAGTCTGAAAGAAGATTTAAAAGATTTATTCCAGAACAGACCCTGGATTATTATGCTTACCGTGACTGCATTTATATTCATCACGCTGGCTATGAAAGGAGGATCGTATGTATACTATTTTAACAATTATGTGGATGAAAATGCACTCAAAAGTTTTATCTCACCCATTACAGCATTTTTTAATTCTGCTGGGATGAATTTCTTCGGAGAAGACCCGAAATCTGCCGGGTTCGGATTGTTTAATGCAGGAGGAATTGTAATGATGATTGTAGGCATTACTTTTTCTAAAAAGTTGGCAGACAGATTTGGAAAAAGAGATACTTTTATCGCTTCATTATTCATTTCTACATTGTTTATCCTGTTCTTTATATTTTATCCTCCGAAAGCAGTGGGAATTATGTTCCTGTCACAGATTTTACACGGATTCTTTTATGGAATCAGCACACCGCTTTTGTGGGCAATGATTGCTGATGTTGCCGACTATTCGGAATGGAAGAACAATCGCAGGGCTACGGCTATTATTTTCTCTGCCATGATGGTAGGACTGAAAGTAGGACTCAGCATCGGAAGCTCTCTGGTAGCTTTGATCATTGGAAAATACGGATACATTTCAGTACACGGGAGCGAACAGGTGATTCAGCCAGAAACAGTGGCAGCAGGAGCGAAAATGCTCGTAAGCATATTCCCGTCCATTCCGTTTTTCATTGCCTGCGGACTGCTTTTATTTTACAAAATCAATAAAAAAATGGAAGTTCAGATTGAAAAAGATCTGGCTGAAAGAAGAAAATAAAACAATTACTATGAAACGTATTTTAATTGGTTTGGTAGCTCTTACCGCTTCCGGGCTGTCGGCGCAGAAATCTGGCGGTACTTTAAAAAAAGCATTTCAGGATAAATTCTATATCGGAACTGCCATGAGTCTTCCTCAGATTGACGGGACAGATCAGAAAGCAGCAGCGATTATCAAAAAACAATTCAGCTCTGTTGTTGCTGAAAACTGTATGAAATCTATGTTTTTGCAGCCTCAGGAAGGAAAGTTCTTCTTTGATGATGCCGATAAATTTGTTGATTTCGGGATGAAAAACAATATGTTCATCATCGGGCATACATTAATCTGGCATTCCCAGCTTCCAAAATGGTTTTTTACAGATAAAAATGGAAAAGATGTTTCTCCGGAAGTGTTGAAACAGCGCATGAAAAGCCACATTACAACCGTAGTTTCCCGTTACAAAGGAAAAGTAAAAGGATGGGATGTGGTGAACGAAGCCATTCTTGAAGACGGAACCTATAGAAAAAGTAAATTTTACGAAATCCTGGGTGAAGATTTTATTCCTTTGGCATTTCAGTATGCACAGGAGGCTGATCCCAATGCAGAATTATATTACAACGATTATAATGAATGGTATCCTGAAAAGGTAAAAACAGTCATTGCAATGGTTGAAAAACTTAAATCAAGAGGAATCCGTATTGATGGAGTAGGAATGCAGGCCCATGTTGGAATGGATAATCCTTCTATCGATGAATATGGAAAAGCAATTCTGGCCTATTCCAATGCGGGAGTTAAAGTTAATATTACGGAACTGGAAATTAGCGCACTGCCTTCTCCATGGGGCACTTCTGCCAATGTTTCAGATACCGTTGCCTATCAGAAAGAAGTGAATCCTTACACCAAAGGACTTCCCAAAGAAGTAGAAACAAAATGGGAAAAACGTTACCTTGATTTCTTTGGTTTGTTCTTACAACATAAAGATAAAATAAGAAGGGTAACCTTATGGGGAGTAACTGACAAACAATCCTGGAAAAACGATTTCCCGGTGAAAGGAAGAACAGATTATCCGTTATTGTTTGACAGGAAAGACCAGGAAAAACCTGTAGTACAAAAAATAATAAAGCTGGCAGAGAAAAATTAAAATCAATAGAATTTTTACTTAATGAAAAAATCAAAATATTTATTCCCGGAAGATTATATGGCAGACCCTTCCGTTCACGTTTTTGAAGATAAAATCTATATCTATCCTTCTCACGACCGCGAAAGCGGAATTGAAGAAAACGATAACGGAGATCACTTCGATATGAATGATTACCATGTCTTCTCAATGGATGATGTGGACAGCGGAGAAATTAAAGATCATGGCGTGGTACTTTCGGTAAAGGATATTCCATGGGCGGGAAGACAGCTTTGGGATTGCGATGTAGCCTTTAAAGACGGCAAATATTATATGTACTTTCCCCTGAAAGATCAGAATGATATCTTCAGAATCGGTGTTGCCGTGAGCGACAAACCTTACGGGCCTTTCATCCCTGAAAAACATCCGATGATGGGAAGTTACAGCATCGATCCCTGCATTTTTGAAGATAAAGGAAAATATTATATGTATTTCGGAGGAATCTGGGGCGGACAATTGCAGCGTTATAGAGACAATAAAGCACTTGAATCCGCTGTAATTCCAGAAAATGATGAACCCGCAATCCACTCAAAGGTAGCCTTGCTGAGCGATGATATGCTTCAATTTGCGGAAGCTCCTAAAGACGTTGTCATCATTGATGAAAATGGAAAACCACTACTTCATGGTGATAAACACCGCTTTTTTGAAGCGTCATGGATGCATCAGTACAATGGTAAGTACTATTTTTCATATTCTACAGGTGACACTCACCTGATTTGCTATGCGATCGGGGATAATCCTTATGGACCGTTTACTTTTCAGGGGGAAATTCTTACTCCGGTGGTAGGATGGACCACCCATCACAGCATCGTGGAGTTTAAAGGAAAGTGGTATCTGTTTTTCCATGATTCTGTTCCGAGTGGCGGTAAAACATGGCTGAGAAGTATGAAAGTTATTGAACTGGAATACGATCACGAAGGTAAAATCAAGACGATTAAAGGTCTGGAAGACCAGTCATAGTCATCTTTAATAATTTAAAATTTTTCAATGCGATATCTGAGACTCAATATTCTATTTTTTCTGATATTTCCGTTACTGGTTTTTGCGGAGGATGGAAGTCAGCTTTGGCTTCGGTTTCCTGCAAAAAACGGAATATCGGCAGATAAAATTATTTCCAAAGGGAACAGTCCCACGCTGAACATTGCTAGAAAAGAGCTGAGCGGCTACTGGCAGGGGCAGGCGGTGGAACTTCGTACAGAAAACAAAGAGAAAAACCTGAAAGACGGCTACAAAATTGTTTCCACCCCTGAAAAAATTGTTATTTCTGCAGGAAAAGAAATAGGACTGTTGTATGGAGTCTATCATATCTTACGATTGCAGCAGACAAAAGCCGATCTGTCCCATTTAAATACGATTGAAAAACCTTCATATGACGTAAGGATTCTGAATCATTGGGATAATCTGGACGGAAGCATTGAAAGAGGATACGCCGGACGATCACTTTGGAAATGGGAAGATTTACCCGGTAAAATTTCTCCGCGTTATGAAGAATACGCGAGAGCGAATGCCTCTGTAGGAATCAATTCCGTTGTTTTAAATAATGTGAATGCATCGCCCAATATGCTTAGGGAAGATTATCTTAAAAAAGTAAAGGTTCTGGCCGATATTTTCAGGCCTTATGGCATCAAGGTATATCTTTCCGTGAATTTTTCTTCACCTAAAGTGCTGGGCGGATTACAAAATTCAGATCCGTTGAATAAAGATGTACAGAAGTGGTGGAAAGATAAAGCAGCTGAAATTTACAAGTTAATTCCCGATTTCGGCGGGTTTTTGGTGAAAGCCAATTCCGAAGGACAGCCCGGTCCTCAGGATTACGGAAGAACCCATGCAGACGGAGCCAATATGATGGCCGATGCCTTGAAACCTTACAACGGGATCGTGATGTGGAGAGCCTTTGTCTACAGTCCGAGCAAAGACGACAGAGCCAAACAGGCTTATCTTGAATTTGTTCCTCTGGACGGTAAATTCAGGGATAACGTGATTATTCAGATTAAAAACGGACCTGTTGATTTCCAGCCTCGTGAAGCGTTTAATCCACTTTTCGGAGCTTTAAGAAAAACTTCCGAAATGGTAGAATTTCAGATCACTCAGGAATATCTGGGCTTTTCAAATCATCTTGTTTTTCTGGCTCCATTATTCAAGGAAACACTGGATAACGACACCTATTCTGACGGCCAGGGTTCTACGATTGCTAAAATAACAGACGGTACTTTAAGACCCTCAAAAATTTCAGCCATTTCAGCCGTTGCCAATATCGGGGAAGATACCAACTGGACCGGGCATCATTTTGCACAGGCCAACTGGTATGCATTTGGCAGATTAGCATGGAACCATCAGTTGAGCTCAGAACAGATTGCCGATGAATGGATTAAAATGACCTTCACATACGATCAGAACTTTCTGAATCCGGTAAAAGAGATCATGCTTTCTTCCAGAGAAACCGCTGTGGATTATATGATGCCTTTAGGATTGCACCATATCTTTGCAGGAGGACATCATTACGGGCCTGAACCGTGGGGCGATTATAAAGGCGGAAGACCGGATTGGTCACCTGTCTATTACCATCAGGCTGATGCTAAAGGAGTAGGTTTCAACAGGACAAAAACAGGAAGTAATGCTGTTTCACAGTATTTTCCACCACTGAATGAAAGGTATGGAAATATCTCAACCTGCCCGGAAAATCTTATTCTTTGGTTTCATCATGTTCCATGGGATTATACAATGAAAGACGGAAAATCTTTGTGGGATGAGCTGTGTTATACCTATGATTCCGGGGTGAAGAAGGTAAGGGATTATCAGAAAACCTGGGATAGAATGGAACCTTATATTGATAAGCAGAGATTTACCGATGTTCAGTCAAAGCTTAAAATTCAATCTAAGGATGCGGTATGGTGGAAAGATGCCTGCCTGCTGTATTTCCAGACTTTTTCCAAAAAGCCGATTCCTTACGACATAGAGCGTCCTGTTCATGAACTGGAAGATCTGAAGAAGATTAAACTGAACATGGGCCATCACAATTAAAAAATGAGGCAGCTCTTTTTCTGTTAGGAAATGGAGCTGCCTCAAAACAATAAACTGTAAGTAAAATTTTAATCCAAAATAATTGGAATGATCGATAGGTCAATCTATCTGTATATATTCCGTTTTATCGGAGAGAAATTATCTTATTAAAAACATTTCCGTTTTCTTCTACCTGGATGATATACTGATCTGCTGTTTTAGGATCAAGATCAAAAGTGATATCAACCTTGCCGTCAGCATATTTTTTATTCGAAGTATAATATGTTGTATTGGAAAGGTCATATACTGAAATGCTTACAGGTCCTTTTACATCAGACATGTGAAGCTTGGCCATATGGCCGGAAATCGTATATTCAGGTTTATGCACAGCGCTTACAGGTGTTTTTTCCACCTCCATTACATTATCAGCATTAATTTTGATTTTGTATTTCTCTATCTTCGCTTCTGATTCTGCTACCAGATAATACGTTCCGGGCGTAAAGCTTTGAAAATCATAAGTCTTCATCACATGATCTCCATCTGCAAGATTTTCGGAAAATAGCTCGTCATGTGCAGTGTTATAGACAAAAACAGAAACACTTTTAGCATTTAAAAGCTCAAAATTCAAGGTTTTGTCTTGTACGTTTCCAAAGGAAAGGGAAAAATCTCTATCCTTACTCATTACATTTGCTGAAAACAATAAGGCTCCTGCAAAAAATACGGCTTTTAATAATGTGCTCATGGGTTAAGGCTTTTAGGATTAATACTGCAAAGCTATTGCAGCAATACTTCTCAGGCTATAATTAAATTTTCATATTGATGTACTATATTAACCTTGTTTAATGATATTAATGTATTATTTGTTAATTTTGCATATGAAATTATTTGTATTTGGCCTATGAAACATGTAAATCCTTCTTTTGAGGCCGTAAGACCTACTATAGGAAGCAGTTTTACCAGTCTTAAATTTCTGACTAATGAGAATATAAAATCTCATGTCTGGCATTACCATCCCGAGGTTGAGCTTATTTTTGTATGCAAAGGCTCCGGGAAGAGACAGATCGGAAGCAGTATCACTTATTTTTCAGAAGGAGATCTTGTATTGATAGGAAGCAATCTTCCGCATTGCGGGCTGACCAATGAAAGTACGCATAATGAGTACGAAATGGTAATCCAGTTTAAGCCTGATTTTTTAGGAGAACCTATCTGGGATATACCGGAGATGCAAAGGATTTCAGCTTTGCTGGAAAAGTCAAAGGCAGGAATCGTATTCGGGGAAGAGGTGAAGAAAAGAATCGGGAAAGAGATTACGGAGATGCATGAAACTTCCTCACTGGACAAGCTGTGCAGATTTCTGAAAATATTGGATGAACTGTCTGTGACTCAGGATTACAGGATTTTAAATGCAGGAAAATATTACCTTCAGACACAGGTTGAAGACAATGAAAGGATCAATCTTATATTCAATTATGTTAAAGATCACTTCAAAGAAGCCATAACCCTTGAAGAAGTGGCTGATCTTGCCAATATGAAAGTACCGTCTTTCTGCCGTTACTTTAAAAAAATCACCAATAAAACCTTTACGCAGTTTGTTAATGAATACAGAATTACCCATGCCCTCAAACTTTTGGCAGAACAGCCTTTAAGCATCACGGAAGTCTGCTTTGAATCGGGATTTAATAACTTCAGCTATTTTAACAGGACTTTTAAAGAATATATCCAAAAAAGCCCCTCACAATACCGTAAAGAATTTAATTATTTCATGGAGTAGTTGATAAGCTGATCTAAAATTTCTGTAAAGCATTATGATGTATTGAAATATAAGTGTATATTTAACACTTATATTTCAATATTTTTAAAAAGTATAAATTTCTCTGTTATAAATTCAGTAGTTTTATACTTGAGATCCCCAGGATCTGTTTGATCAGATAAGATTGATATGCATGAACAGTTAATCAACCCAACC
Organism: Chryseobacterium gleum; assembly: GCF_900636535.1. Lineage (NCBI taxonomy): Bacteria > Pseudomonadati > Bacteroidota > Flavobacteriia > Flavobacteriales > Weeksellaceae > Chryseobacterium > Chryseobacterium gleum. Next base: position 1,228,795 of record NZ_LR134289.1, on the reverse strand, counting down.
CTAGAAAAGTTTAGAGCCGAATTCAAAGAAGAGCCTGAACATATTTTCCTTTCTCCCGGCAGAATTAATATTATCGGCGAGCATGTAGACTATAGCGATGGCTTCGTATTGCCTGCTGCCATAGATAAATACATCTGTTTTGCTGTCCGTAAACTCCCTCAGACAAACCTTTGTACCATCATAGCCAAGGATCTCGGAGAAGAATATGCATTTGATGTTACAGCGGAGATAAAACCGGTACGGCAAATGTGGGCAAACTATATTCTGGGCGTTTTCAGTCAGCTGCAGAAACCCGAAAATCAATTTTGCGGAATGGAAATTGTTTTCAGCAGTACCATCCCGATGGGATCCGGGCTTTCCTCTTCGGCAGCTCTTGAATGCGGTTTTGCCTATATCCTTAATGAACTTTTTGATCTGCGGCTGTCAAAAAAAGAAATCGCGGTGATCGGGCAAAAATCCGAACATACTTTTGCAGGAGTTCAGTGCGGAATTATGGATCAGTTTGCCTCCGTTTTCGGAAAGGAAAATAAGGTCATTATGCTTGATTGCAATTCCCTGGAACATCAATATTTTGATGCTGACCTTAAAGGATACAGCTTATTGCTTTTTGACAGCTGTGTAAAACATAGTCATCTGACATCCGGCTATAATGAAAGGCGTAAAGATGTTGAGCATGGAAAAAAAGTTTTATGGGAAAAATTCCCCGAAGTAGAGAAGTTCCGGGATTTTACCACAACTATGCTTGACAGTGCTAAAGAGAAAATGGGAAGTGTTTCACATAAAAGATGTCTCTACTTACTGAAAGAAATAAAGAGGGTAGAAATGGCAGCAAAAGCTATTTCAGAAGGAAATGTTGAACATCTGGGAAGACTTCTCACGGAAACCCACGCCGGGCTGTCCACTGAATTTGAAGTCAGCTGTAATGAGCTTGATTTTTTGGTTGAAAACACATTGCAGCAGGAAGGTGTGCTGGGAGCAAGAATGATGGGAGGCGGTTTCGGAGGCTGCAGTATCAACCTGATTCAGGAAGATAAAGTTGAGGAAGTAATTCAGGCTATCAGTGAAAAATATCTTGAACACTTTAATATTGAGATGAAAGTTTACCAGGTTAAAATTTCAGACGGGATAAAAGAATACACCAATGAATACATTATTTGATCCTAAAAAACATCCTCACAGAAGATACAATCCTCTTTTGGACGAATGGATACTGGTTTCTCCACAGCGGGCAAACCGTCCATGGCAGGGACAGAGAGAAGAAACAGCAGAAGAAAACCGTCCTGAATATGACCCGGACTGCTATCTCTGCTCAGGAAATATTCGTGCTAACGGAGACCGTAACCCTGAATATAAAGGAACCTATGTCTTTAACAATGACTTTGGAGCATTGCTGAATGAAGAAGTTGATTTTTCTGAGCAACAGTCAGGATTTTTTACTCTCCTTCCGGAACGAGGAATCAACAGGGTGGTTTGTTTTTCTGAAAACCACAGCCTTACTTTGCCGGAAATGTCTTTGGAACACATCAAAAATGTGGTGGATGTATGGCAGGAGCAGTTCAATGAGCTTGCCGCTCTGGACCATATCAACTATGTTCAGATTTTTGAAAATAAAGGAAGCATCATGGGCTGCAGTAACCCGCATCCGCATGGTCAGATATGGGCCCAGTTGTCCATTCCGGCAATGGTTCAGAAAACCCAGGATCAGCTGAAATCGTATTTTGAAAAAAATAAAAGAACATTACTGGAAGACTATCTGGAACAGGAAATCACGGCTGGTGAGCGCATTGTCACAGAAAATGAACACTTTGCCGCATTGGTTCCGTTTTGGGCTTCGTGGCCTTACGAAACAATGATTGTCAGCAAACAGAAAAGAGAAAATATTGCGGAATTTTCTGAAGCGGAAAAAGAATCCTTTGCGGCTGTACTCAAGGATCTGACTACAATATATGATAACCTTTTTGAAACGTCATTTCCATATTCTGCAGGAATTCACCAATCTCCAACAGACGGAAAAGAGCATCCTGAATGGCATTTTCATATGCACTTTTATCCGCCGTTGCTCAGAAGTGCGGAAGTAAAAAAATTTATGGTAGGATATGAAATGCTTGCAGAACCTCAGCGGGACATTACCCCCGAACAAAGTGCCGCAATATTAAGAAACCTTTCCACCATTCATTACAAGAAAAAATAATAAATCAATATCTTTGAAAAGAATAAGCAAATTATGATGCTGCCACGTACAGAATTTCGCTTTTCCCAATAAAATTATGGAACAGATTAAATTAATTGTGACGGACATGGATGGGACGTTTCTCAACTCCAGCCATGAAATGAGCCCTGAATTTTCAGAAGTTTATAAAGAACTGAAAAAAAGAAATATTGTATTTGTACCCGCAAGCGGAAGACAGATGCCGGGTATTACCCATTATTTCGGAGAAATAGAAAGTGAGATCGGTTTTATTGCTGAAAACGGAGGGTACGTGATCTATAAAGACCAGGAGCTTTTCGCTGATACCCTTGAATACAAATATATTGTTGACATCATTAAAGCGGTCCGTGAAATACCCGGTGCCAAAGCTGTATTGTCAGCTAAAAAGATGGCGTATTACGAAACCGAAGATCAGCAGTTTGTAGACTTTTTCTCCAAATACTATACTGAAAACATGAAGAAGGATGACCTGACGGAGAAAATTGATGATACCGCTTTTAAAATAGCAGTCTATCACCCGGAAGGTTCTGAAAAACATCTGTATCCGGCCCTTAAAAAATTTGAGGAATTCGGTCTGGAAATAGTGGTTTCAGGGGCCCATTGGCTGGATGTTATGAATAAAGATATCAATAAAGGAAACGCTTTGAAAATCCTTCAGAAATCGCTGGGCATTTCTCCTGAAAATACGATGGCTTTCGGGGACTATATGAACGATATTGAAATGCTGAAGAATGCCAAATATTCTTACGCCATGCAAAATGCCCATCCGAACGTAAAGCAGGTGGCTAATTTTGAAGCATGTACCAACGACAGTTTCGGAGTTCTGAAAACCATTAAAGATTATCTGCATCTGAATTAAACATCCATATAACACCAATTAAACTAATAATATGAATACATCAGCCGGAAGAAAACCCGCTAAGGTTTGCTATGAGCACATCGGCGGAAAATTAGGACAGCTTCTCTTGGAACAGTTCGTTGAGAAAGGCTGGATTGCCAAGGAAAATCCTGCAGACCGTAACTATTATATTACGGATAAAGGACAGGAAGAATTTACAAAACTGGGTCTTGATCTGTCACAAATAAAGGCGGAATAACGGCTGTCATAGCAACTTTCAGCAGATTAAGATATTAATATTATTTATTAAAAAATAAAATCAGACTCAGGTCTGATTTTTTTGTTATTCATCGTGGCAAGCTTCAATTTGACAGTTTCTATTGTTAAATTTTATATGTTTTTTATATAAAAGGTAAAGGGTAGATCATAAAACTACGATATTTCGTAGTGTAATTTACAAACTGTTTTTAATAATATATTGAAAACCAATTATTTTATTGTTTTGGGTTATTTTTTGGCATTATGCTCATAAGTTTAATTCAAAAAAATACTACAACAATGAGCACATTAACATTAAAAGACGGAACAGAAATTTTTTACAAAGATCAGGGAGAAGGACCTGTATTAATGTTTCACCACGGATGGCCTTTATCATCTGATGACTGGGATGCACAGGTGATCTTCTTTCTGCAGAAAGGCTACAGAGTGGTTACCCACGACAGAAGAGGCCACGGACGTTCAAGCCAGAATATCTACAACCACACTATTGAACAATACGCTTCTGATGCCGCAGAACTGGTTGAATTTTTAGATCTGAAAGATGTTGTCCACATCGGACATTCAACAGGCGGTGGTGAAGTAATCCGTTATGTTAACAAATATGCAAACGGAAGAGCTAAGAAAGCGGTTTTGATCAGTGCCATTCCACCGGTAATGGTGAAAAGTGAAAACAATCCTGACGGTGTTCCTATGGAAGTTTTCGACAATATCAGGGAACAGACGATGAACAACAGAAATCAGTTTTACTATGACCTTACTTTCCCCTTCTACGGCTACAACAGAGAAGGTGCTGATGTAAAAGACGGTGTACAGAGAAACTGGTGGAGACAGGGACTGATGGGTGGAATTGTTGCTCATTATGATGGGATCAAAGCCTTTTCAGAAACCGATTTAACCGAAGATTTAAAAGCTGTTGATATTCCGGTATTGGTTCTTCACGGTGAAGATGACCAGATTGTACCGATTGAAAATTCAGCGATAAAATCAGCCAAATTACTAAAGAACGGAAAACTGATCACATATCCGGGATTCCCTCACGGAATGCCGACTACAGAGCATCCAACCATCAACAAAGATATTTTAGCTTTTATCACAGAATAACCAGCATTCTTTACCAATGAATACGATACAGCCAGCTTTTGATACGTTGACTGAGGCCGTTCAGTGGCTTAATCAAAACGGATATACAGAAGATTTTAACCTTAAAAATGATTGCATCAGGCTCAATAATTTTCTTGATGTCTCTCCGGAAGACTTTAAAATACGATATACATTCCGCTTTGAAGGAGATACCGATCAGGGAGATGAAGAAGTAGTCTACGGCATCGCTTCCGACAAGTATTCTGTAAAAGGCATCCTGACGAGCGCTTACGGAATCTATGCGGATACTGTAAGTACAGAACTCATCAGAAAACTATCATCCAATTAACGTAACCCCAATTATTTAATAAAATAAACTTTATGAAACCATCATCAAAACTCCTTTCCCCTGAAAATCATGCACTGGTACTGATTGATTTTGAAGGACAAATGGCATTTGCCACCAAAAGTATCTCCATGAATGAGCTGCGTAATAACGTTGCGGTACTGTGTGGTGCTTCTAAAATATTTAATGTTCCGACCATCGTTACCACAGTTGCCGAACAAAGTTTTTCAGGTCCTGTTTTCCCTGAAATTGAGGAAGCATTTCCTATGGCAACCTCAGGATATATCGACAGAACTACTATGAATACATGGGAAGATGAAGCCGCTTATAAAGCAATTGTGGGAACACAGAAACAGAAGCTGGTTTTCGCAGGATTATGGACAGGCGTTTGTATTGTGGGGCCTGCATTATCTGCGCTTGAGGAAGGCTATGATGTGTATGTCATTACCGATGCCTGCGGAGATGTAAGTGATGAGGCGCACGAAAGAGCAGTACAGAGAATGATCCATTCCGGAGTAAAGCCTATGACTTCCATTCAGTATATCCTTGAACTTCAGAGAGACTGGGCACGTCAGGAAACATACGGTCCTGTAACTGACCTTATGAAAAAATATGGTGCGTCTTACGGATTAGGAATCCATTATGCTCACCATATGCTGAATCATTAAAATCCATATACCATTTTCAATGTTGAAATCTGCACCTTCAATACTGTTCTTAAAAGCTTTTATCATTACAGTTCTTTTATGTTCTGAAACATTCTCCTCCCAGAGCTTTAAACTTCTGCGGTATGACGAAAATTATGAATATCTGAAAGATTCCACAAAGAGCTTTTATGACAAAATTAAATATCTCCCTCTCAATGAAAAGAAAGATGTCTATCTCTCATTGGGTGGCGAGGCAAGGTATGAATATGTGGATTTCAACAATGAAGATTGGGGAAGGCTTAACATAGGACACAACGACTTTTTTCTCCAACGCTATGACCTTCATGCAGACTGGCATTTCGGGAAAAACTTCAGAATATTTTCACAGATCAGAAGTGCTTTGCAAAACGGAAGAAAAAACGGTTCAAGAGGCATTGATGAAGACCAGCTGAGTATTCAGAATCTCTTTCTGGATGCAGGTTTGGTGAATAAGGAAGATCAGAAGCTGATAGTGAGACTGGGAAGACAGGAGCTGGACTACGGTTCCGGAAGATTAATTTCTGTAAGGGAAGGACCGAATGCAAGGCTGTCTTTTACAGGAGCTAAAATCATGTATTCCTATAAAAATGTTTCCGTAGATGCTTTTGCAATGATGGCAGACTCTGTCAAGACCGGAGTTTTTGATAATACCCTTTCAAAGCAGCTTAATCTTTGGGGGCTTTATTCCAAAATCATTATTCCAGAAGCCGGAAATCTGGATCTGTATTATCTCGGAATCCGTAGAGACGAATCTGTTTTTGAAGCCGGAACAGCAAGAGAAAAGCGTCACACAGTTGGTGGAAGACTGTGGAAATATGGCGGCGGATTTATCTATAACCTGGAAGCGGCCTATCAGTTCGGACGCTTTGGAAACGAAAAGATCAGTGCCTGGACGGGTTCTGTGGATATCGGCTATCTCTTTGAAAACCTTACATTCAGCCCAAGCATCAATCTGAGAAACGATTATATATCAGGAGATCATTCTAAAAATGACGGCAAGCTCAATACATTTAATCCTTTATATCCGAAAGGAGGCTATTTCGGCTTCAGTCCGCAGGTGGGACCCGTCAATTTAATTGATATACATCCGTATATGACCCTTGATCTGACTTCCAGACTCAAAATGCAGATGGATGTTGTCTTCAACTGGCGATATTCCCTTAACGACGGCGTTTACCGGCCAAGCGGCGCATTGAACCGTCCCGGAAGCAGTTCAGATAAAAGGTATATCGGAACGGCTTATTTAACCAGCTTTACCTATAATTTCAACAAACATTTCTCTTTGGTGAGCGGACTTCAGTATTTCCACAAAGGACCTTTTATCGAAGATATCATTCAGGATGCCAAAAGCGGTGTTTTCTGGAATATCAGGCTGGGATTCAAATTTTAATCATTACTAAATCATTTATTATGCAAAATTCAATTTCAAAATACATCAATTGGTCAAAAACACTCTTTACAGCATTGATTTTGGCAACTGCGGGAACCCACTTCGTTTCAGCACAGGCTGCTACAGAAAAAACAGCAGTCGGAACCTCA